>JBBSPO010000022.1:0-22477 GCA_038258695.1 Gemmatimonadales bacterium
CCATTTCGGCCTCCGTCGATCCGACGTCAGGCAACAAGACGCCGTACACCGTTGACAAGCTGACCGCGGCAGACTTGCCTGTGCCAACCACTGGCTCCGCGGCAGGTGCCCTGATCGGTAAGGTGGCCGGTGCCAACATCGTGCGTGCCAGTGGCGCGCCGGGTTCCGGTATGTTCGTCCAGCTGCGCACCCCGGTGTCGCAGTACAACGGCAACAACGGCCCGTTGTACGTGATTGACGGCGTGTTTCTGAATCAGACGCAATCGGTCACCACGCAGGACATCGAAGCGCTTGACATCGAAACCATCGAAGTCATCAAGGGCGCCGCCGCCGCCGCGCTGTACGGTTCGCGTGCGGCCTCCGGTGTTATTGCCATCACGACCCAGCGTGGCAGTAACCTGTCGCTCGGCCAGACACAGTTCACGCTGCGTGCGGAAGCGGGCATCGACCAGATTTCCAAGAGCCTGGAGAAGCCGCTGGCGCACAACTTTCTGGTGAACGACGCACTGCAGTATGTTGACGCCGACGGCAACGTGGTCTCACGTTCTGATCGTATTCAGCAGCCGAGTGGCATCATGGAGAATGCCTACCTCGACCCCACGTATGACCACGTGGCGCAGTTTTTCCAGCCGGGCACGTTCAACACGCAGACGGCCACGATGCAGCAGAACAGTGCGGCCACCAACTTCACGCTGTCATTTACGCGCTTCCAGCAGCCCGGCATCATTGAAGGCTCCAGCGGTTTCAACCGCCAGTCCATGCGCCTCAATGTCGACCATCGCATCAAGGAAAAGCTGAACATCGGCGCCTCGGTGTCGTATACGCGGTCCAACAATGAGCCGGCCCGTCAGAGCTTCACCAACTTTTTCCGTCAGAATCCTGACGTGAACTTGTTGGCACCGGATTCGCTCGGGCGTTTCAAGTACGCCATCATTCCTGATCCGTTGTTCCCCGCGACAAATCCGTTCTACAATCAGGTGTTCGAGGAGCGCGACATCAACCGCGCGCGCACGCTGCTGAACCTGAATGTGCAGTACCGTCCGTTTCGTTGGCTCACGCTGACCTCCGACATTGGCTATGATCGCGGCGATTTGGAGGATGTCCGCTATCAGGCACGCGGTCAGGTCACGGAAGACGGCGAGGGTATCAGCCCGGGTTTCCTGCGGCTCGACAACGACGTTACCACCGGCCTTGTGGCCACCAGCGGCGTGACTCTTACCAAGGCATTTGGTGACCTCACGGCGCGTTGGACCACGCGTGGTCAGACGGAGCGCGAAGTGAATCCGTTTCAGCGCGGCCAGGGTGACATCTTCACTGTCTCTGGCGTGAAGACGATTCAGTCAGCCACCACCCGTACGGCCAGTTCAAGCATCACCGATCGTCGCACCAACGCCGTTTTGTCCACGGTGGCCTTTGACTACGCGGACAAGTACATCATTGACGGTTTGGTTCGCCGCGAAGGCAGCTCGCTGTTTGGTCCGGAGTCCCGTTGGAACACCTTCTATCGCGTGGCCGGCTCATGGCTGATCAACGAAGAAGACTGGTTCAATGTGGGATTGTTTGATCTCTTCAAGATTCGCTACAGCATTGGTACCGCTGGTACCCGCCCAAACTTCTCCGACCAGTACGAGAATCTGACGGTCAGCACCGGCGCTGTGGTCCGCACCTCTCTGGGCAATCAGCTCATCCGTCCTGAGCTCACCACGGAGCAGGAGCTCGGCTTGGACATGATCATTAACCAGCGTATTTCAGCGTCCCTGGTTTATGTCAGCAACAGAACGCAAGATGGTCTCGTCCCCGTTCCGCTGGCAGCGTTGGCCGGATTCAATACCCAGTACCAGAACGTGGGAGAGCTCACCGGTAACACCATCGAAGCCACGGTGCAGGCCAACCTGCTCAACAACCCCAACGGCTTTCAGTGGGATGTGCTCTTCACCGCCGACCGCACGCGCAACTTCATTGGCGAGTTTGGTCGTAGCTGTTTCACCGGTGGTGCTGTAAACTTCTGCGATGGTATCCGCCTGGGCCAGTGGTTTGGTGGCAACCATGTAAAGGCGTTCAATCAGCTGCAGCCGATTCACGCCAACTCGCAGGATCAGTTTCAGATTGACGACAATGGGTTCGTGGTACCGGTTGGTGTTGGCAACAACTTCACCGATGGCAAAGCTAAAAACCTGTGGGGCACCACGGTGCGTATTGACAACATCAACTACGCCTGGGGCCGTCCGTTCCTGGAGATCGACAGCCTGACCGGTTCAACCAAGCGTGCCCTGATTGCCGACTTCGCGCCGGATATGCGCTTTGGCTTCGGCAACACGTTCCGCTACAAGGGCTTCCGTTTGTACACGTTGTTCAACGGCCAGTTGGGTGGTGAGATCTACAATCAGGTGCGTCAGACGGTATTGCGCGATGGTGATGCGCCAGAAGTCGACCAGCGCGGCAAGCCGGATGAGCTGCGCAAGAACGTCGCGTACTACGCGACTGGTGTGGCACAGGGTAACGGTCCTTACCTCCGTGAGTTTGTGGAAGACGCCACCTTTGCGCGTTTGCAGGAACTCTTGGTGGGCTACCTGTTCGACGCCCGTCGTCACCCGTGGATTTCGAAGATCGGCGCCAGCCGCATTGAAGCCAATATCATTGGGCGAAACGTTCTGACGCTCACCAACTACAACGGCTTGAACGTCGAAGCGGCTGCTGGCGCGCTCATTCGTAACGACGACTCAGTCTATCCGCTCACGCGTACGTGGACGGCTGCTTTCACCGTGACTTTCTGATGCCCTTACCTACCCAATCCATGACTCTTTCGTCCACACCGAGCCGCCTCCCGGCGGCTCGGCCCACCCGCTGGCTGGCGGCTGCCGCCGTCGCGGGACCGCTCCTGTTCGCCGGCTGTCAATCATTAGACGTGGTCAACCAGAACGCGCCAGCTATTACCGGCGTCTTTTCTGATGCTGTCAACATTGAAGCGGCGCTTATTGGCGGCTGGCGCGATTATTACGGCACAACACGGGGAGCACGAACCAACGCTCAGTCTCCGGTAATCCAGCTGTCCATGTTGGGCAACGAACTCACGGCAACCGCCGGGCTTTTTCTGCAGTTGGGACAGGAGCCACGCATCGCCATTGACAATACAAACGCTGGCGGTTGGGGCAACCGTAAGCCGTGGTATGATATGTATCAGGTGGTCGCCACCGGTCGGGATGTGTTTCAGTCCATTGAGGCGAACAACCTCAAGATCGGTAATGTGACCACAGAGTTCCCAAACGGCGTAGACACGCCGCGTGCCAAAATCTTTGCCAAATTCCTGATCGGAATCGGCAATGTCTATTTGGGGCTGTTGTTCGATCAGGCATTTCCCTCGGATCAGAACACCAATCCAGCAACGTATGATTATCAGAATCTGAGACCGTACACGGAGCTTCTTGAAGCTGGACGCGCCACGCTGCGTGAAACCATTGCCGATGCCAAAGCGGCTCCTGACTTTGCGCTGCCCGAGACGTGGATTAACGGCAACCCTATTACCCGCGATGAGCTCGTACGGGTGATGTACACTTACCTTGTGCGTAGTTATGTGTACGAAGCACGCTTTCCAGCGGAGCGTGCGGCGACGAACTGGCAGCGAGTGCTCACCTTATTGGACTCCGCGATTGTCCGGGACCAGTTCGTTCAGGCGCAGGAGGACATTGATGACACACACTCCGCCTATCAGGAATATGCATACTTTCAATCAAGTGCTCGGTCCAGCAATCGCCTGATCGGTCCGGCCGACACATCGGGTGCCTATCAGGCATGGCTGGCGCTGCCGCTTGATCAGCGCGACGCGTTTCTCCTGTACACACCCGACCAGCGCTTTTCCAACGCGATTGCCAGCGCCACGCAGACGCAGAACGTGTTGCCGCCAGGTACGCGCTTCCGCCGACTTCCGCGGCAGACCATGTCTTTGGCCCAGGGCACCTACCTGCGGTCCAATTATCAGAGTTTCCGCTACCAGACGCCACCCACCAACCTGTTCCACGAAACGGGCCAGATTCCGTGGCTGCTCCAGGACGAGATCAAGTATATCCGCGCGGAAGCGCTGTTCCGCTTGAACCGCCGCGCCGAAATGCTGCCGTTGATCAACGCCACGCGCGTTGCGGCTGGCCTCGCACCGGTTACGGTTGATGGTCCGCCCAACAATGCATCGTGCGTGCCGCGCAAGGACGATGGCTCCTGCGGCGATCTGTTCGACGCCTTCATGTACGAGAAGCGCATTGATCTTTTCCCGTATGATCCTGCGGTCACCTACTTTGACCAGCGTGGCTGGGGCAAGCTGGTGTCCGGCACGCCTGTGCACCTCCCCGTGCATGGTCGTGAGCTCGACGCGCTCGGCCTGCCCATCTACACCATTGGTGGCGGTGGTCCGGGTTCAGCGCCCTGAGTCCATGATCTCGTTATTCCCGTTGTGTCACGCGTTCCGGCGCGGCGGGAATGATGGGATGCTGGAATCGCTCGGTGGTGTTTAGCCGGGTGGATATAAAAAAGGTGGGGCCATCGCACGTTGCGATGACCCCACCTTTTTTGACGCTAGTAATGGCGCCAAGCGCCGTTGTTCGTTACTTCGGCTGTTCGGCCAGATTGACGCAGCTTCCAGTACCACCATCGGGAGCCTGCGCGTTGCCCAAACTGAACACACGGGCGTAATAACGCTTGCTTGGGTCGAGACGGGGAATCGTAGCCTTGGCCCGCCCGCTACCGTCCATGCCGGACAGAATGATGCGAAACTTGGCGCGCGGAATAATGCTCTGTGCATTGTCGCCACAGACGCCCTCTGCGATATCCCAACCAACCTGCACATTGGAACCGGCGCGTAGTACTTCAAAGCGGGCTTCTGATTCCGAATCCTTTTTCGCGGGCTCTACGCGAATCTGAGCTCCCATGCTTCCCGTAAAGTTGGCGGCCCATTTTCCACTGGACTGCACCATGGCGTCTTGCGCGCCGGCGGACAGCGGCGCCGCTGCCATTACGACACCGGCGATGACGAGCGCCCGTGGACGCCACAGCATTGAGAGTGCTTTCATGATTACTGGGGGGGTATTGAGGAGAAAAGAAGTCGTACCTTGCGATCATTGTTACTGCAAACCTGCCCTACCCACGTATCCTACGACTATGCGCCAAAAGACGTTGTGACGCAACTACCTGAGGTACTGCCACGGAAGACATCGCGACGCTGACTCTAGCGAATAGGATACACCACCCACGTTCCGAGGTGCCGCTGGTCGGCGGCCTTGATGTCATCGAGATTGGGCGTGGGCACGAACAGCACCACGGGCAACTCTGATACGCGCCGAGCGCGCGATTTGTCCTTCACCCGTTGCTTCACGCGCTCTACGGTGCCCAGGCCCTCTTCTACGTGAAAGCCGCCGGCCACGTGTACCACCACGGCCTCCGGGTGGGACTCAAGCGCCTGGGCCACGCTTTCTGCCATGGTCTCGTCCTTGATGCACTGAGCTTCGTAAAAGCGGCCAATCATGTCGGGCGGCATGGCGGCACTGCCGTGACCACCCATGTCAGCCATGGTGCGACCAAACTTCTTTGCGTACCGGCTATCGTCGCGGCAGTCGCGGTCAGCGGCCACCCACAACCGGCGCTCAGCGCCGAGCGTATCGAGTGCGGCCAGTCCACCGCGCGATACCATGGACGCAATGCTGCGCGGCACATTGGACGCAATCACCGGCCAGCCTTGAGCCTTGGCCAACTCCACCAGCGGCGCGTAGTCTGGCGCGTAGTTGGGCCACGGACGCGAGCTGGCCAGAAATGCGCTCTCCGGCATCGTGCCCGCCAGATACGCGTTGAGCGCCGGTTGCACATCACGCTCAAACATTTCCAGTGACAGTACAACCTTTACGTTTCGCCGAGCCAGCCCTTCCAGTACCGCCAGCTGCAGCGCGTGGGTACCACGATCATCGTGCTGCTCGCCCAGAAACACGGCGTCCGCGCGCGACAGCTCCTGCAACATGGCCTCAAAGTCAGTAAACGACTTGCCCCGCGCGACACGATGTGGGATGTACACGGCGTTCGCCGGCACCACGCTGGCTGGCTGCTCCGGTTCAGCGGTCATGGCCGACGCGGGCAGCGGCTTTTGCGCGGCCAGCGCCGGCGCCAACCACGGCGTCAGCAGCAGCGCGGCCATGGCGCAGGTGGTGCGGGTCAGCTTGCTGTACGAGTTGCTCATTGCGTTTACCATGCCCGTATTACTCCGGTGTGGTCAAAAAACCCGCCGCTTTGCGCGGGGGCGATGCCATCGGTCACGGCCAGCAGGCCGGTTGCCGATTGGTCTATTGGTATACGAAACGCCGGGCCGTCTGGGGACGTTGCATACCACCCCGGATTTCCGATCACACAGGTAATACCCCGCTCCGCCACATCGATTGCCAGCGCGCGCACCAGCATGTGCAAACCGGACGCACTCGCGCACACGGCGTAGTCGCCGCCCTGCACTTTTCCTTCGAGCGAACCCAGCCAGGAGCTCACGAACAACACCCGTGCGCCACGCTCCTTTTCGAGAAACGGTAGCAGCGTGCGCACCAGCAGCACCGGCGATACGGCGGTGCGGCGGTAATGCTCCACAAGGCCCGTGCCAGACATCGTGGCAAAGCTCGCGTCCCGTTCCACATCGGCCAGCTTCTCGTGCACACCCGGCTCCGGCGGCGCCAGCAGTAACAGGTCAATAGAAGGTGCGAGCGACTCCAGCACCGGAACAGCCGAGGCCACGGAAGCGGCATCAGCGGGATCCATAGCCAGAAAATCGAGCGAGCCGAACTCGGCGCGCAAATCGGCGAGCACGGGCACACGCGCCGGATTGCGCGACGCTGCAATCACGCGGTCGCCGCGTTCGAGACAGGCGCGCACAAGTGCGACGCCGTACGGGCGGCTGGCACCGGTGATGAGGGTACGGCGTGCGGGAGGCAGCATCAGTGCGAGCTGTTGACGGAGTTATTGAGCGGGTTGCTGACGACGTTGTTGCGCGGGTTGCTGACGACGGGTCTCATTGTGCGTTGTTCATTGGGAGTTCATTGGATGTTCATTGAGTGTTTAACGGACTGTGCATCGACCGACCGACAGGAGACTTTTCCGCATCAGCGCTGAGTATCGCAGCCACTGCGCGCACCGTCGCATCAATCTCCACCGGCGCGTTGGGCGCAACATTGGCCGGTTCGCCCGCAAACTCCGCATCCTGGTGCATGCGCACCAGCATACCGGGGTCTTTGAGCACATGCCCGGTAAGCACGGCCACCACACGATCGTTGGCACCAATGACACCGCGCTCAACCAGCAATTTCGCACCAGCCACGCTGGCCGCACTGGCGGGTTCGCAACCAACACCTGCGGCATCGATCACACGTTTGGCCGATACAATCTCATGATCGGTTACCGACATCACGATTCCGTTGGTGAACTCAATGGCCTGCACTGCGCGATCATGTGACGCCGGATCACCAATTCGAATTGCCGTGGCCAGCGTTTCTGCGCGCATGGTGTGACGCGTGGCAAAACCTTCGGCAAAACTGCGGGCAAATGGTGACGCACCTTCCGCCTGCACACTGGCTATGCGCGGCACGCGGCTGATCAGTCCCAGCGCGTGCGCCTCTCGTAGCGCTTTGCCAAACGCGGCCGTGTTGCCGAGGTTGCCGGCCGGTAGCACAATCCACTCGGGCGCGTCCCAGCCGAGCTGTTGCAGCATCTCAAGCACAATGGTTTTCTGTCCTTCCAGACGCCACGGATTGATCGAGTTGAGCAGATAAATGCCCAGCTCTTGCGCACATTCCTGAACCAATCGCAGACAGTCGTCAAAATCACCGCGCACCAGCAGTGTGCGGGCTCCGTACGCAAGCGTTTGTGTGAGTTTACCCAACGCCACCTGGCCGGCGGGAACAAACACCAGCGCCGGCAGCCCCGCTTGCGCCGCATATGCAGCCAGCGACGCCGAGGTATTGCCGGTGCTCGCACACGCCACTGCGGTGGCACCCACCCGCACCGCCTGCGTGGTGCCCACGGTCATGCCGCGGTCTTTAAATGATCCGGTCGGGTTCATGCCTTCGTGCTTGCACCAAAGCGCGTCCAGCCCCACGTACTGCGATATGGCACGTCGCTGCAACAGCGCTGTGTTGCCCTCAGGCCAGCTGACAATGGTGTGGCCGGCCGATGGCATGACCAGACTCTGAAAACGCCACACACCCGACGCATGACCCACCGGACGCGCGCAGCAGTGTTCAGCAAACGAAGCGCGCAACTGCGCCGCGCTCAACACATCACCGTTGGCGTGCTGCGGTGGCGCGTGGCGAATCTGCAGCAGCCCACCGCAGGCGGCGCATTGCGGTGATGCGTGCGTTTCCGGCCACGACGCATGGCACACATCGCAGTGCTGTGTGGACGGGGCGCCTGCACTGAGCATGATGTCTGTCGCGGATTTGCTCACGGCGAGGTTGCCTGGAATGTTGCCGGATGTGTTGCCGGATGTATTGCCGGATGTGTTGCGTTGCTCATCGCTCATGCCAGCGCGTGCCAACGGGCACCCTCGGTATCTATCGTCACCACCCGAATATCACACGCCACACCGGTTGCGCGATACACCCGCTGCATGGCGTCCGCGGCATCGCGCGCAATCACCTCGTTGGCACACGCGGCAAACGTGGTGGGTCCGCTGCCGCTGAACGAGCCACCAACCGCGCCCGCCTCTCGCGCCGCACTGAGCGCATTGGCAAAACCGTTCACGCGTGGCGCGCGCGCTGGTTCGGCCACATGATCGGCCAGCGCACGTCCCAGCAGTGCGAGATCACCGGTGCCCAGCGCCGTCACCAACGCCGACACACTGGCCAACTGCGATATGAGTGTGGCGCGCGGAAACACATCGGGCAGCACCGCGCGTGCATCGGCGGTGCGCACAGTGATGTGCGGATACGCCATGGCAAACCACAGCTCCATGTTCACGGGCACGTGTGACACATCTGGTGGATCGTTGCCCAGAATGGTGATCACACCACCGAGCAATGAGGGCGCGATGTTATCGAGATGTCGTCCGGCCACCGCCGTCTCGGCTTCCAGGCAACAGGTCAACAGCTCGGCGCGTGACAGCGGTTCGCCGAGCAGTGCGTGCATGGCTACGGCTGCCGCAACCGCACTGGCGGCGCTGCCACCCTGCCCCGCTGCGAGTGGCAAGCCCTTGGTCACGCGCAACGCGACGCCCGTCTCAGCAGCACCACACGCGCGGCGAACACTGTTGGCGGCAATTGCACAGGCGTGTTTTTCAGGATCGGTCGGAAGCTCCGGGTGTCCGGCGTCTTCGAGCACAATTGCGGTTCCTTCAATGCGACGCGCTGCGACCCGATCGCCCGCGCCCGTCACGGCACAGCCGAGCACATCGAGACCGGGACCGATGTTGCCGATGCTACCAGGTGCGAATGCCTCAACAGCAGACGGCAGCGCCGACGAATCCCTGTTGGTGCGCACGCTGTCGTCGCGTGCGTTGTTGCTGGGGAAATCGCTCATGTACCCGCCAGTTTCAGCACATCGTTCAGTACACCAGCGGCGGTCACGGCCGGCCCGGCTCCGGGTCCGGTAATCGCCAACGGATTTTCCTTGTAGCGCGGCGTGGTAAAGACAATCTGATTGTCAGTGCCGCGCAGTCCGGCCAACGGATGCGAGAGGTCAACCGCACGCAATCCCACCGTCACTTTGCGCGGCGTCACACTCAACACATAACGCAACACCGCGTTGGCGCGTGTGGCGGCATCCTGTCGTGCACGCCAGTCTTCGTCCAGCGATTCAAGCGCATCAAGAAACGCATCGCGCGAGAGTTTGCGTGCGGACTCGGGCACCAGCGACTCCACCTGCACACCATCGAGTTCACCCTTGTAGCCAAGCATGCGCGCGAGAATGAGCGCTTTACGTGCGACATCCATGCCCGACAGATCTTCGCGCGGATCGGGTTCGGTGTAGCCCTTGCTCATGGCGCGACGCACCGCATCACTGAACAGTTTTCCGCGCCCGATCTCCGTGAGCAAAAAGCCCAACGTGCCTGACGTGCATCCTTCAATGCCAAGCACACGATCGCCCGCGTCGACCAGCTTGGCGAACGTGTCCATGACGGGCAGTCCGGCACCCACGGTTGTTTCGTACAAAATGCGACGACCGTGTGCCTTGGCGTTGGCCTGCAGCGCGTTCACTTCGGCCAGCGTGGCGGTGAGCGGACGTTTGTTGGCCAGCACAATATCGAATCCTGCCAACACGGCGGCATTGAGTGCGGACAACGTATCGCCAGCGGTGAGATCAACCAGCACAGGGCGCGACAGTGCATGCTTCGCAATGGCCTGCACCGCAGCGGCACCGGTAAATCGCTCACCACCCTGGGCGTCGGCCAGCGCACCACCTTGCTCTTTGTGCGCGGCGAGCGCGGCCAGTCGTCGCATGTTCAATCCGCGCGCGTCAAACACAAAACCGCTGCGATCACACACGGCCACCACTTTCACGAGCTGCCTGGCCTTGCCGGCGCCCAACATGCGCGTGAACTCGCGTGCGATTTGTCCAAAGCCAAACAGCACCACGTCCACGTGTGTTGTTGAACCGGCCGCGCCGCCACCAATTTTGTCGAGCTGAAACTCGGCGTGTATTGCGCGTACTGCCGTGTCGGCGTCGGCGTCGTTAATCACCACTGTGATGTTGAGCTCCGACGATCCCTGCGCAATGGCCACAATGTTCACATCAGCGCGTCCCAGCGCCGCAAACTTGCGTGCGGCCAGTCCACGCGCGCCGGCCATGCCTAAACCAACCACGGCCAACATTGCCACCTTGTCGCGCACATCAATGCGTTCGATTTCGCGACGCGCGCGTTCGTTGCTGAACTCCGTCTCCAGCGCCACACGCGCCAGCTCCGCCGATTCAGCGGGAATGCACACGCAAATCGCGTGCTCCGACGACGCCTGCGTGATAAACGAAATCGACACGCCCGTGCGATGCAGCGCGGTGAACGTGCGTGCAGCAATACCGGGCACGCCGAGCATGCCGCTGCCGGTGACCGTCACCAGTGCTTGCGCGCGCACAATGCTCAGCGCCTTTACCGGATACTTGTGTAGCGTGCGCCGGTTGGAGATTTCCGTTCCCGGCAGCTCGGGCTGGGCAAACGGGCGCACATGCACCGGCACTGACGTGCGCGCCAACGGAATGAGCGCACGCGGATGCAACACCCGGGCCCCGTAATACGCGAGCTCGGCCGCTTCGCGCACATTGAGCTGCGGAATGACCCGTGCTTCGGGCACGGTGCGTGGGTCGGTGGTGAGCAACCCGGGCACGTCTTTCCACAGCATGACCGATGAGGCCTTGAGGGCACGCGCCAGTACGGTGGCCGTAAGGTCCGATCCGCCTCGGCCCAGCGTGGTCACGGTCCCGTCGGGAGACGCACCGAGGAAGCCCGGCACCACGGGGATCGTGCGTGAGCGCAGCAGCGGGCCCAGCACCTCACGGGTGGCGCGATCGGTGCGTGCGAGGTCGGGAAAGCTGTTGCCGTGCACGCCGTCCGTCACAATGAGTGACGTGGCGGGCACATAGGCCGACTTGAGCCCGCTGGCCACTAATCCGGCCGCAACGATCATCGCCGACAGTGTTTCGCCGCGGGACACCAGAAAATCGCTCGTGCGAGGCGTCAACTCGCGAAGCGAAGCCACGCCGTCCAGCAATGCGGCCACTTCATCGTGCGCGACGGCGATATCAGCCAGCAGCTGCTGACGCACATCGCCCCGCGGCACCACGGCTTTGGCCACAGTCTCGTGCCGAGTCCGAAGCTCGGCCACTCCGGCGCCCACCGCCTTGCGCGCCGGCTTGTCGCGGCCCGCAGCCAGCGCAGCCCGTCCCAGCGCCAGCAGGGCGTCGGTAACGCCTGACATCGCGGACACCACAATTACCACGGGTCCGACGGCCGATTGGGTGGAAATCAGCGAGATGGCGTGTCGTATGGCCGCAGCGTCGGCCAGCGAGGCGCCGCCGAACTTGTAGACCACAGGAGGACGAAGGCGGGATGTGCGGGGGCTAGGCATATACGCCGCACGATACCGTGACCGACCTGCACCTGTCCACTCTATGGTACCAAAAGGTACCTTACCATGTCTGCTTCACGGACCCGGATGGTGCCGTGATCCTTTCCCGTTGGATTTGCCCCATGTCCTTGACTGCTACCGATACTTCCAGTGCTCCGGCCGACACCGCCGCGCATCCATTACCGCCGCGCCTGCTCGGACTGACCCATCTGGCCAACAACATTGCCTGGAGCTGGAATCGCGACGCGCGAAACCTGTTCCGCGAAATTGACGACACACTCTGGCAGCAGCTGCAGCACAATCCGATTCTGCTGCTGCGCTACGTACCGGCCGAACGTCTGACTGCGTTGGCAGCCAACCCGGACTTTTGTGCGCGCTACGATCGCGTGATGCGGTGGCTTTCGGCCGAGCACAGCGACGAGCACACCTGGTATTCGCAAACATACCCCGAACTGCGCGGCAAGCCGATTGCCTACTTCTGCGCCGAGTTTGGTTTTCACAACAGTGTGCCCATTTATTCGGGCGGTCTGGGCGTACTGGCCGGTGACCATTGCAAGAGTGCGTCCGATTTGGGCGTGCCGCTTGTGGGCATGGGCATTTTTTATCGCGACGGGTATTTCGATCAGCGCGTAGGTCCCGATGGCTGGCAAACCGACAGCCCCGATTCGTTCGATCTCACCTCAGTGCCGATTCAGCCGGTACCGGGCATTGGTGGCGAGCCGTATCTCACGTCGGTGCGTACCTTCGGTCGCGAGGTGTACATCCGCGTGTGGCGCATGATGGTGGGACGCGTGCCGGTGTATCTGCTCGATTCCGATCTCGAAGAAAACCACGTGGACGACCGTCCGCTGCTGTCCAAGTTGTACGCGGGTGGTCCAGCGTTGCGTTTGCGTCAGGAATGGCTGCTGGGCGTTGGTGGTGTTCGTGTGCTGCAGGCGCTGGGCATCGCGCCAGCCGCCTGGCACGCCAACGAAGGGCACGCCGGTTTCATGTTGCTTGAGCGTGTACGCGCACTGTGCGCCGACGGGGTGCCGTTTGACGAAGCTGTCAAGCAGGTGCGGGCGTCGAGTGTGTTTACCACGCACACCCCGGTACCGGCCGGACACGATCAGTTCAGCGTGGAACAGGTGTACGAGTGCGCCGGTCCGATCTGGGATGAGATGGGTGTTCCGGCAAAGACTGTGCTCGAACTTGGCTTTCACCCGTCGGCAGGCGTGGGCGTATTTCACATGACCGCGGCGTGCATCCGTCTGTCGCGTCGGGTGAATGGTGTGTCGGAGCGGCATGGTGCGGTATCGCGTGTGTTGTGCAATCCACTCTGGCCAGATCGCGAGCCGGACAACGTACCCGTGGGTCACATCACCAACGGTGTACACCTGGCCACCTGGATGGCCAATCCGGTCATGCAGCTGCTCGACGAACATTTGGGCACAGTGTGGGGCGCCGAACGCGATCGCAGCATGTGGGAACGTGTGCTCACGCTCGATGACGAAAAGCTGTGGGGCACGCATCTGCGGCTCAAGCACGTGCTCATGCGATTGGTGCGCGAAAAAGCGCGACAGAACTATCGCAAAGGCATGCTGCAGTCACCGCAGTTGGTGGGCGCCGGCACACTGCTCGATCCACATGCGCTCACGATTGGTTTTGCGCGTCGCTTTGCGACCTACAAGCGCGCCAACCTGTTGTTCCGCGATGTGGAGCGGCTGCGCAAACTTGTCACCAACAGCGCGCGTCCTGTGCAGTTTGTGTTCTCGGGTAAAGCCCATCCGGCCGATACGCCGGGCAAGCAGGTGCTGCAGTCGGTGTATCAGTTCACGCGCGATCCGCAGTTTGAAGGACGCATCGCGTTCATTGAAGACTATGGCATGCACCTCGCGCACTTGTTGGTGCAGGGCGTGGACCTGTGGATGAATCTGCCGCGTGTGCCGCTTGAAGCGTCGGGCACCAGCGGAATGAAGGCCGGTCTCAACGGTGTGCCGCAGCTCTCCACCATTGACGGTTGGTGGGAAGAGGGCTACGACGGGACCAATGGTTGGGCGATTGAACCCGAGGTTGATGATGACATCGGGGATCGCACGGCCGATCGTCTGTACTCGCTGCTCGAAGACGAAATTGTGCCCGCATTCTACGATCGCGATGACGAGGACGTACCAACTCGTTGGCTTACCACAATGAAAAACGCTATCCGCGTGGCTGGTTCGCAGTTTACCGGACGCCGTATGGTTGAGCAGTATGTTCGTGCGTATTACGCGCCCGCGATTCTGGGTGACGCACTCCCTGACGATCCGCCAGTTTCCTGACGCTCCCCATGACTGCTCCCGCACTGCCTACACCATCCATGTCGTTCCCTGCCGTGCCTGCGGCACCGGACGGACGTCCAACGATTGTACATCTTACCGCCGAGTACGCACCGTTTGCGCGTACCGGTGGGCTGGCGGAAGCAGTGCGTGGTCTGGCCACGTTCCAGTCGCGTGCGGGCAATGCCGTGGTGGTGTTTGTCCCGCTGTATCGGTCGGTGCGCGATCACGCACCGGATCTCGCGCCGCTCGGTCGACCGATCAAAGTGGAGCTCGGATTCCGGTCGGTTGAGGTGCGATTTTTCCGTGAGGTAAAATCGGGCCCCGGTCCGCGTGTCGTGTTTGTTGACGCGCCCACGTATTTCAATCGCAGTGGTCTGTACGGAGAACAGGGGCGTGACTTCGCTGACAACGCGCGCCGCTTTGCGGTGTTTTCACGCGCGGTGATTGACGGAATATCCAGACTCATAGCCGGACCGGTGTTGGTGCACGCGCATGATTGGCACACATCGCTCGCGCTCATGTACATGCGCACGTACGCTGATTTGCGCGAGCGTTTTGCCGATACACCAACCGTGCTGTCCATTCATAATGCCGGTTATCAGGGCCACTTTCCGCCGAGCGTGCTCAACGAATGCGGCATTCCAGCGGAGGTGTTCAACTGGCGCATGGCGGAGTGGTATGGCAAGGTGAACTTCCTGAAAACGGGGCTGTCGTTTGCCGATACCGTGGTGACGGTCAGCCCCGGTCACGCGCGCGAGTTGCGCACGCCTGACGGTGGATTTGGTCTGCACACCACGTTTCAATGGCTTGGCAACCGGTTTCTTGGCATCACCAACGGTATTGATCAAACCGAGTGGGATCCGGCACTCGATGATCAGATCACGGCCAACTACACCCGTGACGACACGAGCTCCAAAGCACGGTGCAAAGCTGCGCTACAGCGTTCATTCGGCTTGCCGCAACGTCGCCGTACGCCGCTCTTTGGGTTGACGGGTCGCATGGTCACGCAGAAGGGCCTGGATCTCATTCTCAACTCGCATCTGGTGTGGAACATGGATGCGCAGTTCGTATTTCTGGGCCAGGGTGAACCGCGATATGAACGCGCCCTCACCCAACTGGCCAACGCTCGGCCACGACACGTGGGTGTGCAGATTCACTTCACCGACCGACTTGAGCACCGCCTCATGGCTGGCGCCGACATGTTTCTCATGCCGTCGCAGTACGAGCCATGTGGCCTCACACAAATGCGCGCGCAGCGTTACGGTGCGCTGCCGATTGGACGTCGTGTTGGCGGTATTGCCGATACAGTAGAAGATGACGTGACAGGATTTCTGTTTGATCCGTTCTCGTCAGCGGCGCTTGACCATGCCATCTCGCGTGCGCTCGCTCGGTTCAGTGAGCCGGTGGGCTGGGCCCGTCGCATGTATACCGCCATGGGACGCGATTTTGGCTGGGAACGGTCGGCCGAGCGATACGATCGCGCGTACGAGTTGGCAACGTCAGTTGCGCGGAGTCGCGGCTGAGCACCATGACACCTGAGTCGCACGACACATTGCACGACGCATCGAACCACGCATCGAACGACGCATCGCGCGGCATGGCGGCTAGTGCAGCACAGGGTGCGCATAGCGGCGGCATCGTGCGGGCAGTCATCGTGCACGCACACTGCTATCAACCGCCACGGGAAGATCCGTGGCTGGAGTTGGTGGATGTAGAGCCGTCGGCCGCCCCCGATCATGATTGGAATGCGCGCATTGACCGTGAGTGTTACGCACGTCTGGCGGCCACGGAGGTACGTGTCGCTCCCAATCGTGCCGATGATGAACTGCTGTCCCCCGACGCGCTGGCCGCGCTGGGCGGTGATGCACGCTCGCAGGCGCTGGCCGCACTCAACCGTGAAATTGGTCCCCCCCCCGCAGCCGACGCCGCGGGCGGCTTGGCACGCATTGTCAACTGCTACGCGTGGTGCGCGTTTGATGTGGGTGCCACGCTGTGCGAATGGCTGGAGCATCACGCGCCCGACACGTACCGCGCCATGATCGACGGTGACCGGGCGAGCATTGCGCGCTACGGTGGTTCGGGCAACGCCATTGCGGCGCCCTATCATCACATCATCATGCCGTTGGCGTCTCGCCGCGACAAAGTCACCGAAGTACGCTGGGGCATCGCTGACTTCACACGTCGCTTTGGCCGCGCCCCTGAGGGTTTCTGGTTGCCCGAAACGGCGGTGGACGAAGAAACGCTGGATGTGCTGATCGAGCACGGCATCAAGTACACCGTGCTGGCGCCGTACCAGGTGCGCAACCCCGATCCCACAGGGCGACCGTTGCGTTGGAGCGGCAGTAACGGCGGGTCGTTGGCCATCTTTACCTACGATGGGTCGCTCTCCGGTGAAGTGGCCTTTGGTGGGTTGCTGCGCGATCCGGTGGCGCTGGCCAAGCGACTTGCGCCGCACGATCCCGACGCGACAGCCATGGCCACTGTGCTCGCCACCGACGGCGAAACGTTTGGTCATCACCAGCGTGGTGGTGACGTCACGCTGGCACGGGCGATTGCGCGCATTGCGGCACGCCCCGATGCGCGCATGCACAACTTCTCCACGTTGCTGGCCGAGTATCCGCCAGAAAACGACGCGCAACTTGTAGCGCCCAGCGCGTGGAGCTGTGCGCATGGCGTGGAGCGGTGGCGCAGCGATTGTGGCTGCAAGCTCGATCCGGGCGCGCACACGTCACAGGCCTGGCGCGGACCACTGCGCCGCGCGCTGATGTGGTTGGCCAATGAAGCGCATAACGTGTACGCACTCGAAGCCACCCCACTGTTCCGCGACGATCCGTGGGCGGTGCGCGATGCCTTCGGCGCGGTCGTTGCACTCGATGGTGATGCCATTGAGACGTTTGTTCGCGACGCCATGCACGAAGACCGTCGAGACGAAGAGAACGCAGTGCAGCGCGCGCGTGAACTGCTTGAGTTGCAGCGTGCGAGTTTGCGCCTGTTTACATCGTGTGCGTGGTTCTTTGACGACGTGGCGCGCATTGAAGCCCGTCAGGTGCTGAAGTACGCCGCGCGTGTGCTGGAGCTCAGCGGACGTGCCGTTCGACTTGAGCCGGGCTTTCTGGAGCGTTTGGCCGAAGCGCGCAGCAATGATCCACGCGCCGGAACCGCCGCCGATGTATTCGTGCGCGGCGCGCTGCCGCACCAGAGCACCGAGGCCCGGGTGGCCGCTGCGGTAGCCGCACTGCTGGCCGATGGACTGCTGCACGAGACGCTGGGCGGCGCAGCGTTGGCAGTCACTCACGACTCTCACGTTCAATCACAGAGCCCCGCAGCTGGTGATGCAGCACCGAACGCTCCCGGCACCCTGCCCCGCCTGGGTGCCTACGACGTGGAGTCGGCAGTGCAGGAATCCCCCGACGCACCACTGCGGGTGAGTTTGCGCCACAGGCGCACCGGAAATCGGAGCACGTTTCAGGCGGTGGCGCTTAGAGGGCAAGTGGATGGTGCGCCGCGTGTATCGCTTCGTGCGATGGTGCGTGGGCGACTTGATACGCCAACGCTGTACGACGTGCGCGACTTCCCGGAAGTCGCCGCCCGCGCGCTGCTCATGCGGCATGCGCTGACGCCGTTTCCTGATCCGCCGTTTACGAGTTTTCAGCCGCGGTAAAAAGGTTGTAGCGGAGGGGAAGAGGTAGAAATGAAAAGCCGTTTGACTGCGTTGACGGTGGCGGTTCACGGTTCACAGTGCAGGTTAACCTTAACCGTAGACTGTCAACTTCCACCGTGAACGCTGTCACACGGCAGTTCAAATCTGTCCACTAGCGCTCCAACCGACCTTCATCATCCCCGGCACGCCGCGTGGCAACAAAAATCACCCCATGCCACGCGCGCGGTCCGTACAACGCTCGTGACTTGATGGCCGGCACGTAAGCGATAAAGTGCACGTCCATGGGATTGATATATGTGTCCGGGGCAAGCAGCTGACCATCGACCACAAAGTTGAGACACTCCCTGTTGGCACCTGCGCCGAGCCGGCGCTTGGAGGTGTAACAGTCTTGTCCGACAACGTTGGGAATCCTGACGCCGCCCATCGGAATACGGCGCATGAGCTCCTCGAAGGTGCTCGCAATGCCACGCTCCTTGGCTACACGCCAGGGCTCAATAACTTGCCAACCGTTCATACGCGCGTAGTCGAGCTGCTGTTCGTTGAAGTTGGCTACCGCCCGATCGGCCACGATGGTCACGGTGGCAATGGTCACCCCGCGCACCGGCGTAGACAAATCCACTTGTAGCGTGTCCGCGCCAGCCGGAATCGTGTAATAGCCGGAGTACGACGGCTGCGCACCAACCTTTCTGATCACAAAGCGGACTTTGTGAGCGCCCTGGGCGTCGAGCAGAAACGATCCGCTCTGCCCGGTGCGAACCTGCGTCATAGTGCGCTGCATGGAATCCTGCAGCGTGATGAGCACGGCCGGAATAGGCTCGTTGGTCGCCGAATCGGTGACCATGCCGCGAATCACCTGTGCGCCCGCCGCAGCCGGCCAGAAAGCAGGCAACAAGGCTGCCACGAGCGCCACCTTCATCGCACCACTCATAACGTCACCTCGGTCAATCGGTACATCGGGCGGTTCCTGAGATAATTGAGCCTACCGTACAGCGATGTCCTTTGCTAGCCAGCGACCCCGTCAGCCGGCGCACCCACGGGCGGCGGTACCGGCACGGCAATCGTGCCCGGACGCGCGGCCGTCATTGGTGAGTCAATGCGGTCCAACGCGGGCCCAAGGTTAACGTCGCACACCCCTTCGGCCGTTTCACTGATCAGCTGATCCACGACCGCCCGCAAGTCACCCGTTCGGGCATACGTGGCCAGCTGTCGCTGCGCGCTTGATCCGTGTTGCAGAATGTGAAACGCATACTCCACCTCTTTGCGCGTTCCCAGTTCATCGAGTACGTCGTCGAGAAACCACTCAATGAGTTCGCGGATCGCTTCGGAGGCTGGCAGCTCGACGCGCTTGCCAAAGTCAATGAGCTTCCCGCCCAGTCCCCATCGCACGGCGCGCCACTTGTTCTCTTCAATGAGGTCGGCGGCGTACACGCGGAAGGTGAGATTGTCGCGACGCAACTTCCACATTTTGGCCACCACAGCCTGCAGCACCGCGGCCACGCAAATCGCCTCGTCCACGCGCGTGTTGACGTCGCACACCCGGAACTCAAGCGTGGGATACAAATGGTGCGGGCGTACATCCCACCAGATTTTGCTGCCGTCGGGAATGCTGCGCGTATCAATGAGTGTGTCCACCACATTGGTGTACTCACCCCAGCCGTTGAAAATGCGCGGCACACCGGTGCGCGGAAAGTTCTTGAACACAATGCTGCGGTAGCTGTGCAGTCCCGTGTTGCGGCCAAACCAGAACGGTGAACTGGTGGACAGACACAGAATGTGCGGCAGCACGTAGCGCGCCGCGTTCAGACAGTCAATGCGGAACTCATTGTCTTCAATGCCCACATGCACGTGGGTGCCAAAGATCAGCAGCCGATGCGCCAGGTCCTGCAGCTCCGCCTTGACACCCAGATAGCGCTCCTTGGGTGTCATTTCCTGATTCATCCAGTTGGAAAACGGATGCGTGCCCGCACTGGCAATGGCCAGACCGTGCTGAGCCGCCGACGTGATCACCGCTTTACGATGCCTCGTGAGCTCCTCGCGCAGTTCGGCAATCGTGTTGCACGGACGCGTGCCGATTTCCACCTGGCACTGATGCAGCTCGGGCTTGACCTCCAGCATGAGCGGATCATCGGAACGAATCAGTGCTTCAAAGCCGGGTGTGAGGTCACGCGTCACCGGATCAATAATCTGATACTCTTCTTCGATACCGACCGTAAGTGACGGTGCCTTCATTTACGACTCCTGACTGGATGCTACAAGAGTGTGCGCCGAACGGCTGCGTTCGGAAAACTGCACAGCGGCGCTGATAAACGCGCCAAACAGATGGCGGGTGTGCGGGTCGGTCATTTCAAATACTTCCGGGTGCCACTGCACGCCCATGATGAACGCCTCACCAGGCAACTCAAGCGCCTCTACCAGACCGTCCTGGGAAATCGCCGACACCGTCAGCCCCGCTCCCACCACTTTGACACCCTGGTGATGCATACTGTTCACCGTGAGCCTGGGCGCGCCGTCTGACAAATCAAAGAGTCGCGTGTTCGGCTGCAAAGTAACCGTGTGCGCCAGGTGCGTTCGCGCGTAGCCGGCGTTGGGGAAAAAGTCGTGCTTGTCCAACTCGGGACGCTGCGTGGCCAGATCCTGATACAGCGTGCCACCCTGCACCACATTGAGTATCTGCATGCCCCGACAGAGTCCGAGCACGGGCTTGCCGTCTGCAATGGCCCATTTCACCAGCTGCATTTCCACACGGTCACGGGCCGGATCAAGGTTGCCACACTCGGGCATGATCGTTTCCCCATACACCCGCGGATCCATGTCCACACCACCCGGAATCAGCACCCCGTCAAGTCGCTCGTAAATCAACCGCAGCGTGGGCAGGTCGTCGTCAAACAGCGGCACCATCCACGGCACACCACCCACCATGGTCGTGGCCAGAAAATACCGCTGATTCATAACCCACGACTGCGGCAAGGCCGGCGGTATGCCGTCAATGGAATGCAACGTCTGTGTTGTCAGGCCAATCGTTGGCCGGTACGGCGCACCGCTCATCTCTCCTCCACCAGAAAGGTGGGGACATTTGATCCCCCCCCCGCAGTCACGTTTAATAACGGGTCGGTGGCGATGCGCGTGAGGCACCCTTCCACGACAGCTTGTTGCGCCAGAAAGGGCGCCGTATCCACCATGCGGTCGCCAATGTGCAGGCTTCCGTCCAACCAGGCGGGGTACGGCTCCGTGGGTAAAACCACGCGCTCCTGAACGATATACGGATGATTGACCGCTGTCTGCAGGGCGGACGCCCATTCGCTGTCAGAAACCGTCCAGCCGAGCACAATGCCCTTGCCGCCGTAGTCGTCGTTGGGCTTGAGCACCAGGCGCTCCCGGTTGTCGCGCGCGAACGACAGCAGGTCTACCATGGCGCCCTCATGCATCGTCTGCCGCTCCTCTACTACCCGTGTCCACGGCACATGGGCCGCTACCGCCGCCTGCTCCTCAGCCGACAGCAGTGCGCGCTGCCGCTCGTCGCTGACCACCGCCAGACTGGCCTTTTTGTGCAGCAGCTTGCAGCGGAACGGATTCACCATACACACCGCGCCATCCTGCACCGCACGCACCACCGGTGACTCAAGGCCGCACTGCTCCACCAGCTCGTCAATGAGCACGCGCTTGTAAATGAGCGACACGGCCCGTCCGGCGACCGTGAGCACACCGCCCTTGTACTCCGCATCCCGCGGATCGCCAATAAACGTGGGCACCCCAACACGCGTGAACAACTTTTCGAACAGCACAAACTCTGAGTACGTGGGCACCTCTTTCCAGTCGAGAATGCAGAGGCTTGGCGCCTCACGCACCCCACGCCACGCGTAATACGACGCCAGCAGCGACTGCACCACACCGGGCCCGGACGGCAACGGCAACGCGGCAAAGTGCCGGCTGAACGCACCCATGGCTGGCAGATCAAGAAACATCTGCGACAGCGAGTCGTTGTAGGCCGCCCCCGCCGGCGTTTCGGCGTTGTATTCGGTGTACTTGAGACCGTCCGCCCCGGGCGCGAAGAAGGCGTCAAGTCGGGACACCGGGCTGCTGACAGGAAAGCGCGGGTCGGCGTGGATGAGCCGCTCCTCCCAGTCGAGCAACCGGAACTGCTCGCGAATGGTGGCATCGTGCATGGCGGCCGATCGCACCTTTTCCATGGCCGACACCACCATCGTTGACGCCCGCGAGACGTGCCGATACTGCGCGGCGGTCATCAGGCGCGGACGGATGACGCTGCACAACGGCCGGTCGCCAAAGTACAGCCCGTCGCTCTTGAGACGAGTCTCCAGCAGCGCCATGGACGCGGCGGCGATGTCATCGGTCAGGCCGTCGTGGTAACGGGCGATGGCCTCGTGGGCCACTGGATCGTCACCCAGCCCGGTGGACCGCTGGTTCATTTGGACTTGGACCGTTTGGCGTTC
>JBBSPO010000023.1:0-22148 GCA_038258695.1 Gemmatimonadales bacterium
AATGTCAGAAATAAACATGGGCACGAAAAACGCCGAAATCTTGCTCGGTCCGCGATCGCGCAGCATGTCGTGCTGCTCTTCGAACGTGCGAATGCCACCAATGCCGGAACCGATGATTACACCGGTCCGATCAGGCTCGTAGCCGCCGTCGTTGAGTCCGGCGTCGGTCATGGCCTGCACCGATGCGGCCATGGCGTACTGCGTGTAGGGATCGGCACGACGCGCCTCCTTGCGATCCATTGCAACGAGGGGATCAAATCCCTTGACTTCGCAGGCAAACCGCACCGAAAACGCCGACGCATCGAAGTGCGTGATCGGTGCAGCGCCTGATACTCCACTGAGCAAACTGTGCCAGGTCGTCGCCACGTCGTTACCGACGGGTGTGACACTCCCAAGTCCTGTGACAACGACCCTGCGACGCATCAACCAGCGACCTTGGCCTCAAGGTATGCGATGGCGTCACCGACAGTGCGCAACTTCTCGGCATCTTCGTCCGGGATGTCGATGTTGAACTCCTTTTCGAACTCCATCACGAGCTCAACGATGTCGAGCGAATCCGCGCCCAGATCTTCGATGAAGCTGGCTTCCGGGGTCAACTTCTCCGGCTCAACGCCGAGCTCCTTCTGGATGATGTCCTTGATCTTCGCTTCGTGCTCCGCCATGGGAACGGTTCCTCGTATGTGAGACTGAAATGGTGAACGAACAAAGGTAGCCCCGGACACGCGTCCGAGGGAGGGTTTGCAACGCATATTACATCGCCAGACCGCCGTCCACGACAAAAACCTGCCCGGTTATGTACGATGCGAGATCCGAGGCGAGGAAGGTGACCATGTTGGCGATGTCGGCCGGTGTGCCCAAACGTTCGAGCGGAATGCTGGCCGCGAGCGCGGTCTTCGCGTCGGCGGGCATGGCTGACGTCATATCGGTATCGATGTAGCCTGGCGCAACCACATTGGCCAGCACGCCGCGCGAGCCCAGCTCACGGGCCAGCGATTTGGTCAGACCAATGAGGCCGGCTTTACTGGCGGCGTAGTTGGTTTGCCCCTTGTTGCCCATGAGTCCCACCACGCTGGCCAGATTGATCACCCGTCCACTGCGTCGCTTCATCATGCCGCGACTGGCGGCGCGACAGGTGGCGAACGCGCCGCGCAAGTTGGTGTTGATGACCGTGTCCCAATCTTCATCCTTGACGCGCATGATGAGATTGTCACGTGTGAGGCCGGCGTTATTCACCAGAATATCGAGCTGTGCAAAATCACGTTCGACCGACTCCACCAGCGCCTTGCACTGCGCGATGTCTCCGACGTCTGCCGCGTAGCCGCGCACCGTGACGTTGTAGGCCGCTGCGATTTCGGCGGCCGCCGCGCTGGCGCGCTCCTGATCGCGCCCTGTGACCGCCACCGACGCACCACACGATGCCAACTGCTCAGCGATGGCACGACCAATACCTCGTGTGGAACCGGTAACGAGCGCCACACGCCCGGACAGATCAATGTGCATGCGAGGGATTGAGAGAGTGACACACTTCCAGCAACTTCTCGAGATCGGCAATGGTGCCGCCGCTCATGGTGCGAATGTCAGGCGCGATGCGGCGCGCGAGTCCCGAGAGCACACTACCGGTACCCAGCTCCACGTACAATGCATCGGGAAACGCCTGTACCAGATTCCGCATCACCAGCGTCCACTGAACCGGCGCCGTGAGCTGTTGCACCAACAGCGATCGTGCACCGTCGGCGCTGGTGACGGCTGAACCGTCTACGTTGGCAAAGACAGGCACACGTGGATCACGCAAAGATGCTGCTTCGAGCACAGCGTGCAAGCCGCTGGACGCCGGCTCCATGAGTGGTGAATGAAACGCACCACTCACGGGCAGCGGCAGACACCGCTTGGCGCCGGCTGCTTTGGCCAGCTCCATGGCGCGCTCAACACCCGCGCTCTCTCCCGAAATCACGACTTGTTCCGGGCTGTTGTAGTTGGCTGGCACAACGAGGCCGGCTTCGGCTGTGGCTTGCTCACAGATGTTTTCAATGGACACACGCAGCGTGCCCAGCACCGCACACATCGCACCAGGACGCGATCGGCCGGTGTCGTACATGAGCTGCCCGCGTCGGCGCACAATACGCGCGGCGTCCTCAAGATCGAGCGCGCCTACTGTGTAATAGGCCGAAAACTCACCCAGCGAATGACCAGCGGCGGCCCGCACAAACGGCGACAACAGTTCGCCCACCATCGCCCACGCCGCGGCACTGTGCGCAAGCAAGGCCGGCTGCGCATTGTGTGTCCGGCGTAGCTCCTCTTCGGGACCTTCGAAAGCCAGTGTGGAGATGGACACACCCGCTACCCGGTCGACCGTGTCGAACACCTCACGCGCTGCAGGCGACCCGTCATACAGATCGCGCCCCATGCCCACCTTTTGTGATCCCTGACCGGGAAGCAGCAAAACAATATCCATGAACAACTCCTGAACGGACGTTTCCCGGTGTGCGCTAGAAGCGCACTACCAGTGAACCCCATGTGAAGCCTGCACCGAAAGCGGCGAAGAGTACCAGCGTGCCGTCTGGCACCAGACCCTGCGCCCGGGCATCGGCCAGCGCGATAGGAATGGAAGCGGCGCTGGTATTGCCGAAGTGTTCAACGTTGGTAAAAAAGCGATCCATGCCGATGCCAGCGTGTTTGGCGGTGGCCTCGATGATACGCATGTTGGCCTGATGCGGAATCACGAGGTCAACATCTGCCGGCGTCAGTTTCGCGCCGTCAAGCCCACGATCCACGGCTTCGGCCATGGAACGCACGGCGTGCTTGAACACCTCGCGCCCTTCCATGCGAAGGTATTGCCGGCGCTCTTCGTACACCTGGTCGCTAAACGGTTCGGCGACGCCACCCGCCGGACGCCACAACAGCTTGGCGAGGTTGCCGTCGCTGCGTGCATAGCTTGACAGTATGCCACGCTCACGCGCGTCACCGCGCGGCAACGTCCGCGTATGGCGAATGATGGTTGCACCCGCGCCATCACCGAACAACACACACGTGTTCCTATCGGTCCAGTCAAGGATCGTGCTCAGCACTTCAGCACCAATCACCAAGACCGTCTCAGCCATCCCCGTGGCGATCAATCCTTCGGCGACCTGGGCGCTATACAGCCATCCGCTACACGCAGCACCGAGGTCAAACGCCATGGCGCGGCCTGCGCCGAGCGCGGCCTGCACTTCGACGGCGGTTGCGGGCAGCAGGTGATCCGGTGTGGCAGTACCCAGCACAATGACATCGATCTCGCCAGGCTGAACGCCGGCTTCCGCCATCGCTTTTCGCGAGGCGGCAACGGAGAGTACCGTCAGCGTCTCGTCCGGATCAGACACGTAGCGCTGACCAATACCGGTGCGGTCACGGATCCACGCGTCGTTGGTTTCCAGACCGTTTTTGGCCAGATCATCGTTGGTCACGGCTCGACGCGGCACGGCAAAGCCAGTGCCTGCGATGTACGCAATGGGGCGCTTCATGCGACCGTTCCTGCGTTGGACTCGCGCGATGGAACCGACTCGGCCAGTCGGCGCCGGATGTGCGCCGTCATGTCAGAGTCATATGCGCGCTGCGCCACGCGAATGGCGTTTTTGATCGCGGTGGGCGAACTCTTGCCATGCGAGATGATGCTGACGCCATTGACGCCCAGCAGTGGTGCCCCGCCGTATTCATCGGCGTCGAGCTGATGCAGGGCGCGCCGCAGCGCACCACGATCGAGTTGTGCGTGATCCGCCACCATGCCGATAAGCGTTGGTGCGAGCGCTTCGTAGAACTTGAGCACCACGTTGCCAACAAAACCATCGCACACGACGACATCGATGGGACCACGATCGCACACGCCAGTGGCAAGATCACGACCTTCGACGTTGCCAATGAAGTTGAGCCCCGATTGCAGCAGCAGCTGATGCGCTTCCTTGACCACGGCGTTGCCCTTTTCGGCTTCTTCACCGATTGACAGCAGCCCGATGCTGGGCGACGGACGCCCGAGCAGGTCCTGCGCGTAGGTGGCACCAATGCGCGCAAACTGCACAAGCTCCAACGCCGAGCAATCGACGTTCGCGCCCGAGTCAAGTACGAGCACCGGCTGATTGGCCGTGGGGAAAATGGTGCCGATGGCCGGACGCGTGAGCCCTTCGTTGAGCTTGAGATGGAATGTTGAGGCAGCCATCTGGGCGCCCGTATTTCCAGCCGAAATAAACGCGTCAGCCAATCCATCGGCGACGCGTTTGATTCCGATGACCATGGAACTGTTGGGCCGACTGCGCAGTGCAACGGCCGGCTTGTCGGTCATGGAAATCACATCAGGCGCTTCGACTACGATGAGTCGGTCACGCACGTGCGCCAGCGACGACAGCTCACCAGCTAAGAGCGCGGCGATCTGTGATTCGATGACGGCGGTGGCGCCGACGAGTTGTAGTTCGAGCGGGGCCGGCAGCTCCGCGAGCGCCAGAAGCGCGCCCGCCACGGGGGCCTGAGGAGCAAAGTCGCCCCCCATGGCATCCACGCAGATGCGCGCCAACGCTTACGCTTCCTGCGCGGCCACTCGCTGTTCACCCGCGTAGTAGCCGCACTCGAGGCACACGCGATGTGGACGCTTCATCGTACCGCACTGCGGGCACGTCTGGATCACGATTGCTGGCGCGATCTTGTGCGTGTTACGCGCGCGCTTTTTGCGCTTGGAGGTGCGGCGCTTTGGGACGGCCATGGGAAAACCCTGGTAAAGTGTGCGAAAAACTATGAATCAGGACGACGGCTCGCGTAACGCGCGCAGTGCATCCCATCGTGAATCAGTGGGGCTGGACGCACATGCGCACGCCTCCACGTTACGGTCAATACCACAAACTGGACAGAGCCCCAGGCATTCGTCACGACAGGTGACAAACGCCGGGGCAGCCAGCAACCACGCCTCACGGACCACCGGACGCAGGTCGACAGCCCGTGCATTCGCATTGAGCGGAAACACGTCGTCTTCCTCAGCCTCGTCAAGGCCCGTTTCTGCAAACAATCCCGAGACGGTATCACTGACGCTGGCAGTGACTTCGGTGAGACAACGGCGACATGATGCGACCGCCTCACCGCTGAACTGACCAGTAAAATAAAAACGTCCCGGACCCGCGTAGGAGAGGCGTCCTTCTACATGCACCGCCGAAGACGGCCGCATGTCCCCCTCTTCCCAGATCTGATCGTCCGCGCCGAGCTGGCCGTTGACCGTCTGCGCACCCGCCTCGATCGTCCGAATATCAAAATACAGCATAGCCTGTAAAAGTAGAGCGCTCACGAGGCGAACACAAGGGGAGTAGCGGCCACGCAGCGCGCAGCCGCCAGACCGTCAGACCGTATCCGCGCCCGCAAAGAAGAACGACGCTTCGATCGACGCGTTTTCGTCAGAATCGGACGCGTGGATGGCGTTCCGGCCCTTGGACTCAGCGTACAGCTTGCGAACCGTGCCTTCCGCCGCCTCGGCCGGATCGGTGGCGCCGATCACAGTGCGCAGCGTGGCCACGGCGTCGTCACGCTCCAGCAGCAACGGCATGCAGGCGCCGCTGGACATGAACTCCACCAGCTCACCATAGAACGGACGACCAGCGTGCACCGAGTAAAAGGCGCCCGCCTGCTCCGTGCTGAGGTGCATGACCCGCGCCGCTTTGACCACGAAACCGTGGCTTTCGAGCAGCGCCAGAATCAAACCCGCTTTCCCGGCGCCGAAGGCGTCCGGCTTGACAATCGTTAACGTATGACGTCCGGCCATGATATCAGGATCCAATGAGTTTGCGAACGATGTCACCCCGCGTGAGAAACCCCACGAGCGTGCCGTCCCGGACAACCGGAACCCGTTCGACGTCTTTATTGAGCATCAGCGACGCCACTTCGGCGAGCGGTTGATGCGGAGAAACGCACAGCACACGGCGCGACATGACATCGCGAACCGTGCGCCGTGCGGCACCGCTGGGTGCCCTTTCGGGCTGACCACCGGCACGGGGAAGGTAATGACTCAACAGGTGACGCAGCAGCTCCCGTTCGCTCAGCAAGCCAATGACCCGGTTTTCGTGGTCAACGACCGGCAGCGCCCCTACTCCAGCACGGCGCATATCGAGCACCGCCGAACGCAGCGGCGCGTCGGCGCCAATGGATCGCGGATTGTGCGTCATGATGTCGCGCACGGTAATTTGCGGCTCTACAACCACATCGTGCCAGCCGGGCGCGGAGAGCAGCTGCTCCGCCGATGTCGCCGCCTCGAAGGAGGTGACGGCGCCTGGGCGCGAGAGCAGCTGCCCGAGCGCCCCAACCACCTGCAGATGCCGCGCGGCGTCCCGACGCGGAGCGACCACCAGCGCGACAAACCGCGCGCACTGCTGATCCTCCCCATCGCCGAGCTCCCGGCACACCGGACCGGCGGCAATACCAACCGCCATGGCCAGTGCCGACACGGCGTCTGTGCGATAGTGCAACACAAAACCGCGGCCTCTGTAACCGACGACATCTTCCGGACGCGCCTCCTCAAGACGTTCGCGAAGACGATCCGGATCGATCACTGCCCCGTCGGCCTGCAGCGCGTCCACCAGCGCAAAGCCGGCATCGGCGAGTGTCGTGGCCGCGAGCGGCACCAGGCAGCGCGCGGGCGACAGAATATCCGTTAAATGGATCGGCACAAGACGGAGGCAGTAACCGGTTTCACACTATTTCGCGAGGCGTGCGCCAATCAGCTCGACAAAGTCGACCGGACGCTGCGCGACGCCCATGCCGGCCGCCTTGAAGGCTTCGATCTTCTCAGCTGCCGTTCCCGACGAACCTGAAATGATTGCGCCCGCATGACCCATGCGGCGACCTGGCGGTGCCGTCTGACCAGCGATAAAGCCAACCACCGGCTTTTTCATATGGTCCTTGATGAACTGTGCAGCTTCCTGTTCATCGGTGCCACCAATCTCGCCCATCATCGCAACCGCGTGAGTGTGCGGATCGGCTTCGAAGGCCGCGAGGCAGTCAATGAAGTTGGTGCCGTTGATCGGATCACCACCAATGCCGACGCACGAACTCTGTCCAATACCTGCACGCGTGAGCTGATGCACGATTTCGTACGTCAGCGTGCCCGAGCGACTGACAATGCCGACGTTGCCCGGTGTGCAGATGCGTCCGGGAATAATGCCGACCTTGCTCTGGCCTGGTGTAATGAGACCTGGGCAGTTGGGACCAAGCAAACGTGCTCCGTGCTCTTTGACGAACGGATAGACACGCGTCATGTCGAGCACCGGAACGCCTTCGGTGATGCACACAATGAGCTTGATACCGGCCGCAGCGGCTTCCATGATCGCATCGGCGGCGTATGGAGGCGGTACGTAAATCACCGATGTGTTGGCACCAGTGGCCGCAACGGCAGCATGCATGGTGTCAAAAATCGGTACGCTGTCGTCAAACTGCTGACCGCCCTTTCCTGGCGTGACGCCACCGACCACTTTGGTGCCGTACTCGATCATCTGACGCGTGTGGAACGAGCCATCGCGACCCGTAATACCCTGCACGATCAGCGTTGTGCTGTTGTCAATGAAGATACTCATCAGGCGGCTTCTCCCTTGGCCAACTTCACCGCGCGCTGCACGGCTTCGTCCATGTCTGACGAGGCGGAGAACCCGTTCTCCGTCAAAATCTTCATTGCGATTTCCTCGTTTGTACCGGTAAGCCGGATAACAATCGGTACCTTGAGCGGATTCTGCTTCGTGGCCGTGACAATACCGTTGGCCACGTCATCGGTGCGCGTGATGCCACCAAAGATGTTGAACAGAATGCATTTCACATTTGGATCGGCGGTGATGATGCGCAGTGCATTCACCACCTTTTCCGGGTTCGACGAACCACCGATATCCAGGAAGTTGGCTGGATCACCACCGTAGAACTTCACCAGGTCCATGGTGGCCATGGCGAGGCCGGCACCGTTGACAATGCACCCAACATCACCATCGAGCTTGATGAACGTGAGGTTGGCGTTGCGTGCATCCACTTCACTCGGCGCTTCACTCGACTCGTCGCGCAGTGCGGCAATGTCGGGACGGCGATCGAGTTCGTTGTCATCGATCACCATCTTGCCGTCAACGGCAATGAGTTCATTGGTGGGCGTGACGACGAGCGGATTGATTTCGGCCAGTGAGCAACCGGCGTCGATAAACGCCGTGTACAGCTGCTGCATGATTTTGGCGGCCGAGCGCGCGAGCTTTGCGTCGGAGTACAAAAAGAAGCCCATGCGCAGCGCTTCAAACGACATCAAGCCAAAGCGCGGGTCAACCGGCAGATACAGAATTTTTTCCGGTGTGGTGGCGGCGACCTCTTCAATGTCGATACCGCCCGCGGCACTCACCATGAACACCGCTTTTTTGGTGGCGCGATCAACAATGATGCCCACGTAGGCTTCCGACGCGATGTCGGCCGCTTCGGTGACGAGCACCTTTTCCACGGTCAGCCCTTTGATGTCCATGCCGAGAATGGCGGCAGCCTTCTCACGTGCATCGGCGGGCGTTTTGCAAAACTTCACGCCACCGGCCTTGCCTCGGCCACCAGCGTGCACCTGCGCCTTCACCATTACCGCGACGCCGTATTCCTTGGCAATGGCTTCGGCCTCATCGGCCGTGCGAGCGATTTTGCCGGGCGGGATCGGCACGCCGGCCGCTCGCATCAGCTCTTTCGCTTGATATTCATGTAAATCCACGCGTTCTCCAATGTCGGGGGTGTCAACCAGCTTTCAATGCTACGCATCCACGGGTGATCGGGGCAACCCGAATCCACACGCGTTCATGGTCTTCGGCCCAGCGTGCGACCGAGACTGTCAAAGGTTGCGCCAAAGCGCACCCAATCACTTTCCCGCAATGCCGCTTGCATTGCGTCGTACAACCGTCGTGCTTCGGCTTCTCGGCCAGCGGTCGATCGGTCGCCGCCATTGGTCAGATTGCGGCCGCGTGTGTCGTTGGGCAGAATGTCGCTCAGCGCGGCGCCGGCCCACACCAGCGAGTCGGTGGCGATCCCAACTGCGGTCAGGTGCAGTCCGCCGGCGTCGTTGGTGTAGGCGGGACGAACGAGCAACGGCCGACCATCTCGCACCACAACCCTCAGCGTGCCCAAAATTACCGGTCCGTCTGATTCGCGGCGTTGTGCGGCCGCGACCGTGTCGAGCTCGGTGCCCAGCTGCTGCGTGAGAACAGACCAGCGTGGCAGCGGCTCCGACAGCGGTCGCCAACGTGTTTCACGCGTGCGTCCTCCGGTGGCCTCGACCACGCCAACGAGCTGATCAGCTTCGTTGACCAGCGGCATGGACCAGCTGATAGTGGCGCGCGCGAGACCCGTGCCGGCCACCGGGAATGGCAACCCGCCCGGTACCGAGTCAGGCACGAAGTTGGTTGCGACGCCGGTGCTGCGCGAACCCACGCGCGTGAACGCCTGCGCTTGCGCCAGGGCGCCGTCAGTGGGGATTGGCAACTGATCGCGCACGGTAATGGGCAAGTCCGTGTCGCGAATGATCAGGCCGCCCAGTCGTTTGAAAGCAGTGCGGGAAATCGGATCCTGGTCGGCGGCGGGAATAAACCGAACGCGACCGGTTTCTGCGTCAACCAGCGCTGTGGCGGCGTGACGGAAGTAACTGCGTGCTTCTCCCGCCAGAAAAGTGCGAACCGTGAGCGGATAGAAATCCGACGCGCTGTACAGGTCGAGTGCCCAGAGCAGCAGCCCGTTGTGCACGATGGGTGTGGTGGCCTCTCCTTGGGCCAGCACTGGCGTGAGGCGGCGTATGCGCTCGCGCACGTCCCGATGCAGCACGACGGCGGGTGATGGTTCATTGGGCGTTTCACCCAACAGCGAAGCGTCGCGGGTGGCCCACGCATGTGCCAGTCGTGCACCGAAACCGTCCAGTTGAGCGGCCGCGATTGTGCGGTTACCGAACGGACTGACGCGATCCGGCGCATCCGAACCGGAACCTGCGCCGAGTGGCTGATTGGGCGCGCCCACCTCGTCTGCCCTGTCGTCTCCGAAGCCCTCGAAGGTCACGGTGATCTGCTGTGGGGCAAAGACGACCCGGTGATCGGTGAATCCAGGCGCAATCAGTGGTTCGGCCAGTGTCGCCGCACCAAGTCCGGGGTGACGGGCGAGCACCGGCGCGCCGTTCAAGTCACGCAGCGTGCCCGGTACCACACGCACATCCCAGAGAGGCACCGTCGTGTTTGTCCGGGTGACGAGCACGGCTTGTGCGCCGTCGGGTGCCGATTGCCACACGGGAGGCAGTATGGTGGTCAGCGGCGCGTCGGCCGCACCGCGCACCTGTTCTAGAACGGCGGCGTCCCACCACACGACGTCGAGAACTGACGACAGAATGTCGCGATCGGCATTCGCAGCGATGCCCGTCGCGTCGTCCGTGTCGTTGGCGTTGAGGCTGGAATCGCGGTCACGGTCACCATCGCTGGCGGTGAATCGCATGCCTTCGACATTGTACGCGCGGCGAGTGAAGAGCGCGCGGGTTGCTTCGTAGTCACGATCACGCGTATCAGCGGCACCAAAGTATCCGCCACTGGCGGCCACGGTCGGCGCAACCTGTCGCAGCAGCAGCGCCGATACAATCACCAGAGTCACCGTCACAAAGGCCGCGCGAATCTGACCCAGCCAGCCCGCTCTCAGCACAACCAGCGCCGCGGCGAACGTGCCGATCGCCAGCAGCATATCAACGCGTGACGTGAAACGATGGTCTACGCGCGTGAACAACCCGTCAAACCCACTGCCCCACTGCAGCAGCTCGTAAGCGTCGAGTCGGTAACTCCAGGCCAGCAGCATGAGCACAAGCGACCCAAGGGCCGTGAGATGTCGTCTCACGTGCGGTGCCGCAATGAGCTGGCGCGATTCCATGCGCAGGTGCCGCGTGATTGCGTACAGCACCGTGATCATGGCGGTGACGACCACGATCGTTACCAGCGACCATGTATACACCGCCATTTCGAAGGGCAGCCAGTACACATAAAAGCCGAGGTCGCGCTGGAAATATCCCTCGTACTCGGCGAAACGTTCACCGCGCCACGCCATGGACATCACCGTCCAATCATCAAGCGTGAGCGTGAGCAGCGCACCAATAACCGCCGAAACAAGCAGCGTCACTGGCAGCAATCGCCTGGCTGGGATGACTTCAGTCAACTCCAGATTGCCCACGCTTGTTGGCATGATGATGGAGTGAATCGCGTGGCGGACCGCCCAGAGATTGGCGAATACAAAGCCTCCGCCGAGCAGCCACGCGCCACCTTTGAGCGCGACAATCGCCAACACTTTCTCGCGCCATACACCACTCGCACCGAGTGCCGCGTACCATCCCTGATCAACAATCAGTGCACTGAGTGCACGCCCAACGAGCAGCAGGACTGCGGCTGCAAGAACAGCCGCAATGACTCCGAGTCGTGAGCGCATCACGCCCTGCGCGTTGGGAACGGTACGGTCACGCGATCAGTGCGCGCCGGGGGTGGGATCGACACCGCGCTCACGTAGCCATGTTTCGAAGATGTTGCGGATCTCGGCCAGTCTCGCCTCAGTGCGCGCTTCAAAGCGCATGACCAACACCGGCTGGGTGTTTGATGCACGAATGAGTCCCCAGCCATCGCCAAACAACACCCGCACGCCGTCCACGTCGTTTACGTCGTAGCGCGCACGGAAGTGCGCCACGGCATCATGCACGATATCAAATTTGATGCTGTCTTCCGTATCGACGCGGATTTCGGGAGTTGACACAAACTCCGGAACGTCGGACAGCAGTTGCTCAACGGTCTGCCCGCTGTCGGCCAGAATGCGAAGCAGTCTTGCCGCCGCATACAGTGCGTCGTCATGTCCGTAAAAGCCTTCTTCGAAGAACATGTGACCCGACATCTCGCCAGCCACAGGTGCGTGCGTCTCCCTCATCTTTTCCTTGATGAGGGAGTGCCCGGTCTTCCACATCACCGGTACGCCGCCCGCCGCTTCGACCGCATCAGAGAGCGCCTGTGAACACTTCACATCAAAAATGATGGACTGTCCCTTGCCGGTACGCGCAATGACATCACGTGCGTAAAGAATCAGCAGGTGATCACCCCAGATAATGCGGCCGTTGGCATCCACCGTGCCAATGCGATCGCCGTCTCCGTCAAAGGCAACACCCAGTTCGCTGTTGGTCTCCCGAACTGCCGTGATGCAATCCTGCAGATTTTCGGGGACCGTGGGATCGGGATGGTGATTGGGAAACGTGCCATCGCTTTCGGTAAACAAACCGGTGCATTCAACGCCCAACCGCTCAAACAGCTGCGGCGCCACGAGAGCAGCCGCGCCATTACCGCAGTCGTACACCACGCGGATGGGGCGTGCGAGCGGTCCAATGCGTGCGACAATATCGTCAACGTATCGATCAATCACAGCGGCATGCCGCACACTGCCCGTGACACTTGACGCAGTGCGTGGCGCCGTGGCGAGTTGGTAGAGCTCCTGAATGCCATCACCATGCAGTGATGAGGTGCCTACGCAAATCTTGAAGCCGTTGTATTCCGGCGGGTTATGCGAGCCGGTAATCTGGATGCCAGCATCAACCGCTTCATGATGCAGCGACCAGTACATGAGCGGTGTGGGCACGACACCGATATCAACGACATCGCGGCCGGTGGCCACAATGCCCCGAACCAGTGCGTCGCGAAGTGAATCGCCGCTTGGCCGATTGTCGCGACCCACCACAATGGCGCCGTGAATGCCTCGCTTTGTCAGCAGCGCGGAGAATCCAAAACCGATGGCTTCGGCAACGTCGTCGGTGAGATCGCGACCCACCACGCCGCGCACATCGTACTGGCGAAAGATCGAGGAACTGAAGGCCATGCCGTTACGGCTCCGGAGTCAACGATGGTAAAAACGAAGTGGCTGTTGCCGCGGTGGTTGCAGGAGCAGTATCCGCAGGTACCACGACCGATTGCAACGGGGACATGCCAAGTGATCCGGCGGCGGCCAATCGCGACGCAGGGGCTGGGTATACGCCCAGTACCAGCAACGTCACCACACTCACCACCATGACCACACCAGAGAAAATGGGCGTTGGCACGGGCATCATGGCGCTTGCCGATCGCGGTTGGTTGAACATCGCAGCAATGGCGGTGAGGTAATAGCCAGCCGACACCACACTGGCGACAACCAGCACAACCACCAGGACATTGAGCGGTGTGCTGGACGACAGTGCAGCCTGCAGCACGTACCACTTTGCAAAGAAACCGGCACCACCGGCGATCGGGAATCCGAGGAACGCCAGCAGACACACCGCCAGCACCACGGCGAGGCCCGGTCGCACGTGCCACAGTCCGGCCAGGTCGTCAATCGTGGTAGCCGATTCCCGTCCCTCAGACACAATACCGAGCACGGCAAACGTGCCGAGCGTGGCCAGTGTGTACACCAGCAGGTAGAACACCAGTGCGGCTGCCGCGTCAGTGGAGTAGGCCAGCACTGCAACCAGCAGGTAACCGGCATGCGCAATGCTGGAATACGCCAGCATGCGTTTGAGGTTCTTTTGCGCCAGCGCCACGATGTTGCCCACAACCATGGTAGCAGCCGCCAGCCACCAGATCACGGGGTGCCACGTTTCAATAGCCGGTCCGAGCGCTTCCATCATGATGCGAAGCAGCAACGCGAAGGCGGCCGTTTTTACACACGCGGCCATGAACGCCGTCACCGGCGCCGGTGCACCGTCGTAAACATCGGGCGTCCAGAGGTGAAACGGCACCGCCGCGACTTTAAACGCCAACCCGGTGAGCAACAGCGCCACTCCAACCAGATACAACGGACCAACAGCCGTAGCGCCAATGGTGGCCAGACGTGTGTCGCCCGCGGCTCCGTACAAGAGCGCAATACCGTACAGCATGAAGCCCGACGAGAACGCGCCAAGCAGGAAATACTTGAGCGACGCCTCAGCGCTGCGGGCGCTACTCCGGTTGGATCCGGCCAGCACGTAAACGGCAATGGACATCAGCTCGAAGCCGATGAACAAAAACATCAAATCACGAGCCGCGGTGAGCAGCATCATGCCGCACAAGGCCAGCAACATGAGCACCGGCACTTCGGCCTGATACGCGCGCGTTCGCGCCTGCTCGGTATCGAGCAGCGCCAGTGTGCCGGCAGTGCCCAGCAGCAGCACCAAATCCATGGCATACCGAAACCCATCACCGGCGAGGCGCCCATCGCTTGTGCCGCCGTCGCCGCGCAGCCACGCCACGATCACCGCGCCGGCTGTCACGGCCACAATACCAATGGCAAAGCGCGTGGTGAGACGCGTTGGAGACGAGTGTTCTCCGCCCCACGCACTCACGAGTAACAAGATCATGGTGCCGACAACCAGCGTGATCTCGGGCAGGAGTGCGTGAATCAGCTCACCGGGCAAAGCGAAATCGGTCATGGCGTGTTCGCTCCGTCGTTCTGCACTGTGGCCGCGGTGGCGTAGTCGAGCGACGTACCGCGCACCCGTTCCACCAATGCACTCGATGCCAACTCCATGCGACGCAGCAGCGGTTGCGGAGCCAGACCAAGCCAGATCATGGCAACCGCAAACACACCCATGACCGCCAGCTGTCGTCCACGCAGATCGCGCATCTCACCGTTGGCCTTGATGTCGAGCGTTGAAAAAAGCAATCGCTGCACAGCACGCAATGCGTATACCGATGCGAACACCACGCCGCTGGTGGCAATGATGGCCAGCAACGGTTCGCTGCGATACGCACCGAGCAGCACCAGGAACTCACCCACAAATCCGTTGGTGCCCGGCAGGCCGATCGTGCTGAGCATGGAGAGGGTGAGCATCACGGCAAAAAGTGGTACCACGCGCGCCAGTCCGCCAAACGCATCCAGTCGGTCGGTGCCGCTGCGTTCCTTGAGGAAACCAGCCAGCAGGAACAGCGCACTGGTAGTGATGCCGTGGTTGACCATGATCATGACCGCGCCTTCCACGCTCTGCTGCGTAAGCGCAAAGCAGCCCAGCATGATGAATCCAAGATGGCTGATGCTGGAATACGACAGCACCTTGCGCAGATCCGGCTGCACCATCGCAACCAGGGCACCCCACACAATCGCAATTACTGAGAGCACGAGCACCACACTGCGCACCGTTTCATGCATCACGGCGGCCGGAAAGAGCGGCATCGCAAAGCGCAGCAGCGCGTAGGTGCCAACCTTGAGGCCGAGTACCACGGCACCAATCACCGGCGCTTCAAACTGCGCGTCTGGCAACCACGTATGAAACGGAACCAATGCGCTCTTGATCGCAAACGCCAGGAAAAATGCACCAAACAGCCACAGCTGCGTCTTGAGGGACAGCGAGAGTTGCAGCAAGTCATCCAGATGAAACGACTGACTGCCGCCCAGCACGTACAACGCGGCGATGGCCGCCAGCATGAGCAGTGAGCCGAACATCGTGAGCATCACGTACTTGATCGCGGCGCGTGTACGACCGGCCGAGCCCCAGATGCCGATAATGAAGTACATCGGAATGAGCATCAGCTCCCACGCCATATAAAACAGCAGCAAGTCGAGCGAGACGAAGACGCCAACGAGTCCGCTGGTGAGTGCCAGCAACAGCGCGCCATACGTTGCCATGCGCGACGTGATCTGCTGCCACGTAGCGAGCAGGGCCAGCGGCATGAGCAGCGTAGTGAGTACCAGCATGGGCAACGAAATACCATCCACGCCCATGCTCAGCCTGGCACCAAGATCCGGCAGCCACGTCCAGTCGGTACGCATTTGCCAGCCGGGTGCGCTCTCATCAAACAACAACCAGGTGCACACACCCAGGATCGCCTCAACAACCAGCACACCCAGCGTGAGCACACGCGCGTCCATTCCACCACGCGACAGCGCGTCGGTTGGCATGGACTCGGCCGATGCAAGTGCGCTGCGCTCCTGGCCGAGCAACCGCACAATGACCGCGCCAATGAGCGGCCACAGCAGCAACGCCGGCAAAATCCACTGGTCCATTCCCATGGCCACTAACGAAGTTCGCATATCAGGTGAGGGTGAACGCGGCCAGGACTGCCAGCACACCAAGGGCAATCACCCATGCGTAGCGACCCACATCACCACTGCCAAGCGCATCATGCGCCTGACCGGCGACTCGCGAAATCAGATTACCGCCCGAGACGAAGGCACGATCAAGGCGCTGATCGAGTCCCTGCCACAGCACGTTGTTGGAGAACGCCGCCAGCGGGCGTACCACGGTGCGATCGAGACCGCTATCCACACGGTACGCTTCGTTGAGCAGTGCGGCGAGTCCGTGTTCCGGCACGGCGTTGTCCTTGTTGGGCGTGGGCCCGCGAAAGCGTGCAAAGGCGATCGCGATGCCAAGTGCCGCGATGGCAATGGCTACGCCAATGAGCACCAACTCCGTGCCGTGACTGACATGCGCATCGCCACCCAGCAGGAGCGAGGCGCTACCGGTGACCGGTTCGAGCCAGGTTGAAAGCAAATGCGTTGGACCGATCGGAATAAGCTCTGGCAGGTTGAGCCAACCGCCAGCAACGGTAAGCAGCGCCAACACGATCATTGGCACGGTCATGCTGCGCGGTGCTTCGTGCAAGCCTTCGGAGGCTTTGGCACCGGTGCGATTTTCGCCCGCGAACGTGAGCAACATCATGCGCGTCATGTAGATCGCAGTGAGCAGCGCGGTCACGATGCCCAATCCGTAAATGAGGTACAGCAGTGCGCTGCCCGGAATACCGAACACGCTCGCCGACGCCAGCGGTGAGCCCTGCGCACGCGCAAAGACCGACGTCAGGATTTCGTCTTTCGAAAAGAAACCAGCCAGCGGAGGCACACCGGCAATGGCCAGCGTGGCAATCCACATGGTGAGCGATGTGACCGGCAGGAAGCGCCGCAGACCTCCCATGTTGCGAAGGTCCTGTGCGTCCTGTGTGTGTTCGTGCGAATGGTGATAGGCTGCGTGCATGGCGTGAATAACCGCACCTGCACCAAGGAACAGCAGCGCCTTGAAGAAGGCGTGCGTGACCAGATGAAACACTCCAGCCGCATACGCACCTGTGCCCACGGCCACGAACATGTAGCCCAGCTGCGACACGGTAGAATAGGCGAGCACCTTTTTGATGTCCCACTGGCGCAGTGCGACAGTGGCGGCAAACAGAGCCGTCAGTGCACCAATGAGCGCAATGAAGAGCGAGACATCAGGCGCACCAGCGAACACCGGCGCCGCGCGCGCGACCAGATAGACGCCCGCCGTTACCATGGTTGCAGCGTGAATGAGCGCCGAGACCGGAGTTGGACCCGCCATCGCATCGGGCAACCAGATATACAATGGCAACTGCGCACTTTTGCCGGCGCAGCCCAAGAACAAAAACAGCGCCACTGCGGTGAACACACCTGGCGCAGCGCCGGCCAACGCCGAGTGCGCCGACACGTAGTCAAGCGCACCGGTAGTGCTGAACAGCAAAAACATCGCCACCAGAAAACCAAAGTCGCCAATGCGGTTGACGATGAATGCTTTTTTTCCCGCGTCGGCGTTGGCGGTTTCACTGAACCAGAAGCCGATCAACAGATACGACGCCAATCCCACGCCTTCCCAACCAACAAACATGACCGCGTAGCTGGAGCCGAGCACCAGCACCAGCATGGCCGCCACAAACAGGTTCAGATACGCGAAATAGCGGCTGTAGCCTGGATCGGTGGACATGTAGCCCACCGAGAACACATGAATGAGGAAGCCCACACCCGTAATAACGAGAACCATCAGCATGGAGAGCTGATCGAGCTGAATGCCCCAGTCAATCACCAGCGCACCAACGGGCATCCACGACGCATAGTTGCGAATGAACGGCTCCACGAGCCCCGAAGCACCCTGCATGGCAAAGAGCGTGGCCACGGCCAGCGCAAACGCGAGCAGCATTACGCCCGGTCCAACAATGGTAGTGATCCACCGTGTCGCGGCCTGTCGGGCGGTGGCACTGTCTTCTCTTGCCACGAGAGTGCCCTGTGCGCTGGCACCAGGAGACAATCGGGGCCACAACACCAACGATCCGTTGATCAGCGCACCCAGCAACGGCAGCAATGGCAGCAGCCACACCCATTCAGCCACCGTGCCGTCCAGTGGATGTGTGGGCACACTCTGCAGATTGGCCATCGTGGCCGACAGCGCTTGCATTACCAATGGCGCGCTCATCGCCGCAGCAGCTTGAGGTTTTGCAGATCCAGCGCGCCAAAGTGACGGAACACCGAGATCACAATCGCCAGTCCGACTGCTGCTTCAGCCGCCGCTATGGTCATGACGATGATCACGAACACGTGTCCACCAACTCCATGCAGCTTGGCAAACGCCACAAACGACAGATTCACTGCGTTGAGCATAAGCTCCACGCACATGAACAAAATGATCGCGTTGCGGCGGGTGAGTACACCCACCACGCCAATGGCAAAGAGAATCGCTGAGACTATCAGTGCATCACCAATCATCATGCGACCGCCTTTTTCCGGGCCAACAACACGGCGCCCACAATGGCCACGAGCAACAGCACCGATGTGACCTCAAACGCCAGCAGGTAATCGGTAAAGAGCGACTCTGCGACCGGTAGCACGACGTTGTCGCTAGGTGGGGCCAGTTCTACGACGGGCAGCACTTCGCGGCGCACGGCGAGCAGATTGGCAAACAACGCAATACCCACGAGTCCCGCGCCAACGCGCGCGCCAACTTCCCGCAGGTCAGGCAGCTGATCGGGTCGCCCAAGGTTGAGCAGCATGACCACGAACACAAACACCACCATGATCGCGCCAGCATATACCAACACCTGCACCGCGGCCACAAACGGTGCGTCGAGCATGACATACAGTCCGCTCAAGGCAAACATTACGTTTACCAGCCACAGCGCTGCGGACACGGGACTTTTGCGCGTCACAAACAGCAACGCGGCGCCAATCGCCATGAGCGCGAAGAGGTAAAACTGAAACTTGTAGAACGGCGTCATTCGCCTGTTGGGTGAGCAGGATCCCAGAGCTCGCTCACCGGGTGCATTTGCGCCGTGAGCCGCTCCAGATCGTACACGAACGCTTCGCGGGAGAACTCAGCGTTCTCATAGTGGCGTCCAAGATGAATGGCTTCTTCAGGGCAGACTTCCTGACAGTAGCCACAAAAAATGCAGCGGAACTCATCAATCTCAAAGATGAGCGGATAGCGATTTCCTTCTTCGTCTTCGCCCGGCACCAGCTTGATGCAGTTGGCCGGGCAAACAGTGGGACACAAACCGCACGCCACACACTTGGCCTTACCAGTTTCCGTGGTCAGCATGCGATGTGTGCCACGCCAACGCGGCGACAAGTCCCAGCGCTCTTCCGGATACTGCATGGTGACCTTGTGCGGATCGATCATGTGCTTGAAGGTGGTGGCCAATCCGCTGAGTGTAGAGCGGATATAGCTGACCTCTTCTATCGGTCGATCAAGAACCTTTACACGAATCGTCATTGACTGTCTCCAGGCCGTGAACCAGCCGCGGCCAGTTCAGCCTCGGCGAGCACGGCGTCTACATCATCAGGCGTTGGTTGACGGGCCGCTGCCACCGCGCGAACGCGGGCACTGGGCACACCCATGGCAAAGGAAGCCGGTGCCGCAGACCGCGCCCGCAGCCGCGCCAGCTCGCGCTGACCAAGTCGCGCGCTGGCCGGACTGAGCAGCTTGCCCTTGTCGCCCCACCACAGCAGCACGGCGCCCAACGCCAAGTTCAACACCAACAGGCACAGGCTGAACGGTACGCCGCGTGATATGCCGATGTAATCGAGGGCCAGCGTTGCCGTGGCAATCACCATGATATAGCCCAACGCCAGCGGCAGCATGATGCCCCAGCCCAGTGTCATGAGCTGGTCGTAGCGGAACCGCGGCAGTGTCCAGCGCACCCACATGAATAGAAAGAGGAACATGCCAGTCTTGGTGGCAAACATGGCCAGCGTGGCCAGCGTTTTGAACACCGTGAACTGACCTTCATTATCCCACGAGGTAAACGGAATGTCCCAGCCGCCGAAATACAGCGCCGCCATCAGTCCACTCATCGTCGCCATGTTGGCATACTCGGCGATAAAGAACAGTGAGAACTTCATGCCGCTGTATTCGGTGTGGTATCCCGCCACGAGCTCGGCTTCAGCTTCGGGCAGGTCGAACGGTAGCCGGTTGGTTTCGGCGAACGCGGCCACCAGAAAAATGAACCACGCAATCGTTAGCGAGATCACGTTCCAACCCATGCTCGCCTGCTGATCAATGATCGCGTTGAGCGACACGTTGCCAGCCAGCAGCAGAATGGGAATGGTGCTCAAACCCAGCGCGATTTCATACGAAATCATTTGTGCGCTGGAGCGTAACGATCCGAGCAAGGCGTACTTGTTGTTGGAGCTCCAACCAGCGAGCACCATGCCATACACACCGAGTGACGAAATGGCGAGCATGAACAGATAGCCCACCGGCAGCGACGCCACCGACATGCTGATCAATCCCCACGGCGTGGGCAGCGGGGTCGCAAGAGGCAACACGGCCCAGGTTAACATTGCCGGAATGAACGCCAGCATTGGCGCGACAATGAACAACCACTTGTCAGCCTCCGCCGGTCGAACCTCTTCCTTCATGAGATTTTTGATGCCGTCAGCAACAGGCTGCAGAATACCGAACGGGCCAGCGCGATTGGGGCCTCGACGATCCTGAATCCAGGCCGAGACTTTGCGTTCGGCCAGCGTGAGCATCGCAACGCCCAACATGTACAGCGTAAAGACGACCAGCAACTTGATGATGCTGGACACCGCAAACGTGTAAATCGACTCCGGTGCAACCTGACTATCCTGCCTGGGGAACCACTGTGCGAAATCAATCGCAAGTGGCGGCAACAGGGTGTGCAAAATCATGCGTGTACCGCCTCTGCCGTCAAACCGCGTGCTTCAGCATCGAGCACCGGGAGTCCGCGCAGCGCGAGTCTGGCGTACGACAAGCCCTGGAACGACTCGTGCGCCGCTGCCAACGCGTCAAACACGGCGGCCGATGTATAGAAGCCGTCGGACACGCCAAGCCGCTGCGTGAGATCGCCCAGCACATACCAGCTCGGCCGTGCCAATCCAGGGGCCGTGCGCGCCTGCAAAAAGCGTTGTACGCGGCCACGCAGGTTGGTGAACGTGCCTTCTTCTTCTGTGTGATTGGTGATTGGCAGCGCGACGTCTACCCGCGCCGCAATCACGCCGGGCAGCGTCGTGCCTACGTGCACGAGTCGCGCCCCGCTATCAATGAGCTGTTGCACTGCGTCGGGCATGTCTCCTTCGAGTGCATCGTCGAGCACAAGCACGGCGCTCTCGGCGGTGACCTGAAGCGGTTGACGGATGTCTGCGAGGTCGGTGTAGCCGAGCACGCGGGCACCTGTTCCGTTGGCCGCCCGCTCCGCACGCAGTGCAAGATCCGGCACACCAGCCAGTGGCGCTTCGCCACCGCGCACGACACGAAAGATCCCCTGTCCGCCGTGCTTGGCAACGATGCGTTCAGCGAGAAAGAGCGCCTCGTTACTGGCGTTCGGTGATGCGAGTACGGTGACTTCGCGTCCGGCCAGCGCCGCGGCGGCTGCATCGAGCGCGTCTTCCCAATCGACTTCGCGCAGGGCGCCATCGACCCGTACTGTTGGCTGATCGAGTCGGTCACGCCGATTGATCCAGCGATAGTTGAGACGACCTTCTTCGCACAGATAAAAATGGTTGACTTCGGCGTTGGAGCGAGGCTTGAGCCGCACCACCGTGTTGTCGCGTGTTTCTACGGTCACGTTGCAGCCTTGGCTACAGCCTGTGCATACGCTGGCACTGCGATCGAGCTCCCACGCGCGCGCCTTGTTGAGAAAGTCCTTGCTCAACAGCGCGCCAACCGGGCAGAGGTCCACCACGTTGCCGGCCCACACGTGCGTGAGATCATGTCCCTCAGCTTTGCCAATAAACGCGCGGTCTCCGCGCTCGGAGACGTTGAGCACCGGATCTTCCGCCACGTCGCCCATGAAGCGCACGCAACGTGTACAGAGAATGCAGCGATTGGGCACGTACATCACGTCGCCGCCAAAATCCTCAACCGGATTGAAGCGTTTGGGCTCTTCGTAGCGCGATGTGGCACGGCCTTCCTGAAACGT
>JBBSPO010000024.1:0-21630 GCA_038258695.1 Gemmatimonadales bacterium
CGATAGGTGAGGTTGGAGAATCCGCCGCCAAACTTTGTAGCCTGCAACGGATGTGTGGAGGCCCCAAGCAACTCCGGCGCGTTGGCGTGCAACCACACCGTGAGCGCTGCGGCATCCAGCGTATCGCCCGGCTTCACCGGGAGCGTGTTGTGCGGACCACCCACGGTTTTGCTCATTGCACGCTGCACGCGGCGTTGCTCATGGCGCACTGCACGCGGCGTTGCTCGTGGCACTGCGTCCGGCACTGTTCATGGCACGCTCTGTGCCGCTTTGAGGTACGGTGCCAGCGCGCGACGTGCAATCACCGATTTGTGCACTTCATCGGCCCCATCGTAAATGCGCGCGGCGCGCTCGTGGCGATACCACCAGGCAATGGGCGTGTCGTCTGTCATGCCCAGTGCACCGTGTGCCTGGAGTGCCCGATCCAGCACACGGTGCAGCACATTGGCCACAAACACCTTGATGTACGCAATCTCTTCACGCGCCGCGCGCTGACCATCGCGCGTGATGCGCGCCGCGGCGTCGAGCACCATCAGGCGCGCGGCGTGAATCTCGATGCGTGAGTCGGCAATCCAGAACTGCACTGCCTGTTTGGACGCCAGACGCTCGCCGCCGCCAACTTCGCGTGCGACCGCGCGCTTGCACATCAGGTCAAACACACGCTCACATATACCAATCCAGCGCATGCAATGATGAATGCGCCCGGGACCCAACCGCTCCTGCGCCAGTGCAAAGCCCGAGCCTTCATCACCCAGCCGGTTGGATACGGGCACACGCACCTGGTCAAAACGCACTTCGGCATGGCTGGCCCATCCGCCGCCACTCTCGCCCATCACGGAAATGTTGCGAACAAGCGTGAAACCCGGCGTCGGTATGGGCACGACAATCTGCGACGCGCGTGCGTGCGGTGGAGCGTCAGGGTTGGTGACCGCCATGACAATGGTGAACGCGGCGCCGTCGGCACTGCTGGTAAACCATTTGTGTCCGGTGATGACGTACTCGTCGCCGTCACGTTCGGCGCGCGTACTCAATCGCGTGGGATCGGAGCCGGCGTTGTCCGGCTCGGTCATGGCAAAACAGCTGCGAATGGCACCCTGCGAGAGTGGCGTAAACCACTCGGATTGCTGTGCAGCAGTACCAAACTGATGCAGCAGTTCCATGTTGCCCACATCCGGTGCCTGACAGTTGCACACGTAGTGACCAAACGGCGACCAACCCAGCACTTCTGACAGTCGCGCAAACTGCTCGAGCGTGAGACCGGCGCCCCCGTGCTCACGCGACAAAAACGGCGCCCACAGTCCACGCGCCCGAGCCTGCTCACGCAGGGCGTTGAGTGTGGGGGTGATGGTGTGCCAATCGTTGTGCAACAGCTCCGGCTCACGTGGAATCAACACCTCGTGCACAAACTGGCGCGCCTCTGTCAGCAATGAATCTACCGGCACACTCACGCGAGATATCCGCCATCGGCTGTGTAAATGCCACCCGTGCAGTACGACGAGGCGTCACTGGCCAGAAACAGAATCAATCCGGCAATATCGTCGGGTGCGCCGATGCGGCCGATGGGCTGCTTGTCGGTTATAGCGTGCGAAATGGTGGGGTCCTGCCACAGGGCGGAGGCAAACTTTGTTTTGACCAGTCCCGGACACACCGCGTTGGCGCGAATGCCGTCCGCGCCCCACTCCTGCGCCATGACTTTGGTGAGCGAGATAAGGGCCGCCTTGCTCACCGAATACAGCCCCAGCCCCGCCTCAGGTGACACACCACCAATGGACGAAATATTGACAATACTGCCGCCTCCACGCTCCTGCATAACCGAATGCGACGAACGGCAGAGCTCCAGCGGCCCCAACACATTGACGGCCATGATTTTGGCAAACACCGCTTCACCTTGGCTCTGCAACGGACCGAATACGGGGTTGGTGGCCGCGTTGTTCACAATGATGTCAATGCCGTCGTAGGCCTCAACCGTCCGTGCGGCGAGACCACGCACATCGTCCATCTCACCCATGTGTGCCACGATGCCCGTCACGTCCAACCCATCGGCACGCAGCGCCGATTCGGCGGCACGCACGTGCTCAACCCTACGACTCGACACCACCACTTGCGCGCCAGCGCGAGCCAGGGTGGTAGCCGCAGCAAAGCCTATGCCGCGAGTGCCGCCGGTGACAATGGCAACCTTGCCGTTGAGCCGCATTCGAGCGATCGCATCGGCATCGCGCGGTGTGATGGGTTCATGCGAAGACACGGGTAGCTCCTGAACGGTGGGTGTCACAGGCACACGAGCATTGCTCGTCACATCGCCAGCGGCCGCGTCATCGCTACCACCCAGCACGCCCGTGATGTGTAGACGCTACCTCGCCGCCTCACACAGCACAACTCCGTGATCGCACTATCATGCGCCGCTCAGACGAGCACTCAGTCGCGCACGCCCAAACGCGGCCGAACGCAACTCGCAGCCCCAGCGCTACGCACCCGCCCTACCGCACCCGCCCTACCGCAGCCGCGTTACCGCACCCGAGTGACACGCCCAATGGCTGGTGCCACAATCGTGCCCTGCATGCGCTCCATATGCCTGATCACAAGATCCGCACTGCGCGGCCCACTCGTCACATTGGCGTCGAGCGCAGCACAGGCCGATTTTGCTTCGGGAATCACGTAGCCATCGCCGCCCAGACACGACGGATACGACGGAAACGACATGCGCAGCAGCTCATCCGCAGCAATCTCACGTCCATCGTCCCGTCGCAATGGTCCGATAATACGACGACCGCTGGGCAATCGTGGGTCGAAGGTAAAACGCACGCCGCTCACCTGCGGATACGCGCCCGTACCCAAACGCCCGAGCGAGACACCATGCTCCAGCAACTCACGCAGCCGAGCACCGGTAATCTCAAACGTGACAACGCGCGTCTCGTCGGCAAACAGAAACACGCTCTCCACCAGATGCACGCCGATCTCGCCCGGACCGATCATGTCATCCAGCCGCATCGCGCCCGAGTTGATCAGGGCAACGTCGGCCTGCGTTCCCAGGCGATAGGCATCGGCCACAAGGTTGCCAAAGCGGCTTTCTCCGGAGCGCGAGGTGCTGTCGACGGCATCAATCGCCTGGGGTGCGCGGCCCAGCAATCGGTCTGCGCCAATGCGCGCGGTGAGTGTATCGCGCCAGGCCGCGTTCACGCGAGCCACCGCAGACTGCTCGCTCCACTCTCGCGACGGGCGCAACAGTGTGTCGAACAGTACCCAGCGGTTAGCGGCAGCTGTCTCCGCAGGCGCAACCGCATCCCCGGTCGAGCGCTGTGCTTCCACGTACACGGCAGTCCTTGCGTTCGAAGCCGCCTTCACCAACAGACGCCCGTCCTTTGCAATCCGACGGCCATCGTGTTCGTGTCCGCCCAGCAGCAACGTGGCGCGTGGATCATTCACCAGCGTGGCGCTGTCCTCAAAAATGAATCGGTGCGTGAGGCCAACCACCAGATCCACGCCAAGCGCTTGCAGTGTGTCAACCGCCGCACGGCCCGCCACATCCGGATCGCTGCACCGCACCCACGAGCGATACTCGGCCAGCACCGTCGTCCCGAAAATGCCAACGTGCGTATTGCCAACCGTCACGGTGTCCCAACCGCGCACGTTCCTGAACGCTGTACCGTCACCGTACCCACAGTTGGCCGATAACCACTGAAAACGCGATTCCTCCAGACGCTTGGCAAACTCTTCGCGCGACACATCAAACTCGTGGTTGCCGAGCGTCGCGTAATCGAGCTCGGCGGCGTTGAACGCCTCCACCATGTGTCGACCACTGAACCACTTGCTCAGCAGCGACGGCGAAAACACATCACCGGCCAGCATGAACAACACGCGCTCACCGGTGGCACGCTGCACGGAGTCACGCCACGCAGCGACGCGCGCCAATCCGCCGCTGCCATCACGCAGTGTATCGGTGACGTACACATCGTTGATCAAGAGGATGCGCACTGGCGGTGATGCAGACTCGGATGGTGCTGCCCGCACCTCAGCGTTGGACGCATTGCGCGACGCGGCCGCGCAACCGCCGAACACCAGAAGCGCGCACAACGTGAAGGAAAGCCTGGCGGCTAACCGACTGCCAAACATCTGCTATTGGGCCAACGGATCATTCACCAGGCCGGCAAAGAGCAGCGTTCCACCAATGCGATCGCGAATGAAAAACAGGAACGGTCGGTCAATGGTCATGACCGGACGCACCGGGAGAGATTTCACGCCGATGCCCACCTGCGTGACCGCCGCAGCTTCGGTTCCCTCCTCGTTTACATCGATGTAGACGTCCTGTTTGACGTGCGTCATGAACAGGTTGTCCGCGATGCGCGTGAAATCGGCATGGCCGCGGTCAAACGCAACGCTCATACCCATCGCACTCAGCGACGGTTTGAGTTGAGCACCGAGCTTTAGTCTGAAGCGCGGCATGGACAGCTGCACCGACTGCGCCGTGAGGTCTGTCAGGCGCGCAAAGCCCGCGTCAAGTGAAGCCGCCGAGCTGGCGGCGAGCCACTGCCGCGCGGACGTGGCACTGTCGGGCAAGACCACTGTCATCACGTACGCGGTATTGCCATACGCCAACTCGGCCCACTGTGCCCCATCGTGTACCGTGTATGCCATGCGACCGGTGCGGCGCATGGTCGGTGCCTGCAACGCAACTCCGTCGGCCCGGGTAAAAGGCTGCGGTGTGGTTTGCGACGGGTCAAACTGTTCCCGCCATTGTCCCTTGAAGTACAAGGCGTTCATCAGCATCACCACCATGTCATCGCTCAGCTCCTGCACCACCTCGGGAATCAAACCGTTGGTCTTGTCTCGGGCCCAGCTGTTCATGTTGGCTACCGTGGCAGGGCCAAAGTCACCACTGCGCACGTCGGCGCCAAAAAACGTGCGCATATCGCTGACATACTGCGGCTTGACCGGGAACTGGTCGCGTACCCACATGGCATTGGCGCTTTGCACCGCAACCGCGGGATCAAGCCCGGTGAGCAGTGCCGGAAGCTCGCGATACGCCGACATGATATCGTCCCGCGAACGCTCACCCCAGCCGAGTACGCTGCGCATGTCATTGGCCGTGGAGCCACCGGCGCCGGCGTAGGCCATGCCCAGCGCAACCGAAGCACTGAAGGGCGAAATCACCCTGTTTTCCGGCGCGCCTTCGCTGACCAGTTGCTGGAGCAGCGACACGCCAAACGTGTTGCCGGCCTGGATTGCTTCCTGCTCCAGCGCAGTCAGCGGTCGTGGCAGGGCGGTAAGCTCTGTGGGTGGTCCATCAAGCGGGCCAGTGCCGTTGCCGCAACCAACCAGCATGACGCCACTCATGAGCAGCGTTGCCATGCCCACACGCAGGCGAGTGAGCGCGCGGGAGCAGACGAGGGATTCCGGCACAATGTTCGTTCGACTCATGACAATCCTCGGGAAACGGAGACACCTGTTGTACCCGCCACGCACCCGCGATGTCTCACTACACCAGGGTTTCTACTTCCACGCCACGAATAGCGAATACGCGGGCCACCGCCTCACCAATCTTGTTGTTGGGTGTGCTGGCGCCGGCGGTGATGCCAATGCGCATGGGCGACCCGGTGGGCATCCACTCCGTGCTGGTGACCAGTTCACCATGCGGACCAATGGTGCGGAACCGGGCGGTGTTGGTGGTCACGTCCACTTCGTCGGGATCGGAGATGTGGTATGTCTTGACCTGCTCAGCGCACAGTGCGGCCAGCGAAATGGTGTTGCTGGAGTTGTAGCCGCCCACCACAACCATCACGTCCAGCGGTTCTTTGAGCATCTCCACCACAGCGTCCTGTCGCTCCTGCGTGGCGCTGCAAATTGTATCAAACGAGCGGAAGTGTGCCGCACGATGTTCAGCGCCATACGCACGCTCCATTGCTTCGCCCACGGCGTGTGCAATCGCCAGCGACTCCCGGGCCAGCATGGTGGTTTGGTTGGCTACACCAATGCGCACCAGATGCACATCGGGATCAAAGTGCGACGGAGCCTGACTGGCAAAGCGCTCAAGGAATGCGTCGCGCGACAACGCCGGTTGCGCCGTGGGTTTGCCCTGCGACGATTCGATGTAGCGCATGACCAGCTCGGCCTCATCCATGTCCCGCACCACGAGATATGTGCCGCCTGGATACTTCTCGACCTGCGACGCGGTGGCACGTGTTTCTTCGTGGTAGTACTTGCCGTGAATGAGCGCCGTGAATCCGTCACGCGCGTACGCCTCAACGCGCTTCCACACGTTGAGCACAGAACCGCAGGTGGTGTCGACAATCACGCAGCCGAGTGCACGCAGCGTCTCAAAATCGTGAATGGTCACGCCAAACGCCGGCAGCAACACCACATCGTTGGGCTGGACCGGTGAGTAATCAAATCCCGTGCCCTTGGCGTCCAGGAACGTGATGCCCATGGTTTGCAGCTTCACATTCACGTGTGGATTGTGAATGATTTCGCCAGCCAGAAAAATACGGCGGTCGGGAAACTTGGCACGCGTTTGGTACGCGTAGTCCACAGCGCGTTCCACGCCGTAGCAGAACCCAAACTCGCGCGCCAGACGCACTGTCGTGTCGCCCACGGTGAGCGAGAAATCACGCTCACGCAGCAGGTCCACGAGCCGACCGGTGTAGTCGGCGGCCAGCGTATCCTGTACTTCGGACTTGAGTCCAAAGCCTTTGCGCACGTACTGTCCGGATTCGGCTGCCGCTGCAGCGCGGGCCGATGACGGCGTCTGCGACGCGTCGGACGTGGTGGCAGACGTTGTGGTAGAAATGAAATCAGTCATATCATTACAAGTTAGTGCGCGACGCCAGATCGCGGAGTATTGGCAGTGAAGCGGTCAGTGCCGCGTCACGATCCATGACAAACGGTGCAATGGCATCACGAATCAGCTGCGGCAACCGTCGCTTCTGGAACTGTGCGACATCGACACACACCACCACCACCGACGCCGCCGCCTTCGGCTGTTCATCGGTCAGGCCGATCACATCCACATTAAATGTGAGCGACGTCTCTCCCACCCGTGGCACATACGTAACCAGCGCCAGCGCTTCGTCCAGTTTCGCCGGTGCGAGGTACTCAATGCTCAAATTCCGGCGCGGCATCCAGATGTCCGGCGCGTTGAAAATCTCCGAATACGGCAGTCCCGCCGCGCGCAGCCATTCCTGCTCGCCCTGCTCGATATAGCGCGTGAATGCGCTGAACCGTGCGATGCCCACAAGATCGACATCGGCCCATCGTACCCGCTCCACGCACACATGCGGCTGGCTAGTCATTACACCGGAATAGGGGTGAGCGCTCCATCGCCCAGGACAGGCAACCCCTGACCCCGCCGACGATCACCACGCAATATACTGAGATAGCTGAGGTACCTATGGCGTCTCCTCCCACGCAGGCCGGACTCTCATGTATAACACGCTGCTCGTTCCGCTCGATGGCTCTCCGTTCAGCGCCAAGGCGCTACCCGTCGCGGTCGACATCGCGCGACGTACGGGTGCCACGATTCATTTGGCGACGGTGCTCGACCCGAGCGCGTACGTGCCGTTTGTCCCCGGTGAAGTGCTGGTGCCGGTCATGGACACCGACGCCCTCGAAGCGCGTCGTACGGCTGACACGGCAGCGGTGCAAGCGGTAGCCGCCGCGCTGTCCGAAGACGGCGTCTCGGCCGTTGGCACGCTGCTTGAAGGCACCGTGGTGGAAGCCATCGCCGAGCACGCCGTGCACATCAAGGCCGATCTGATTGTCATGACAACACACGGACGCAGCGGGCTGGAACGCTTGTGGCTGGGCAGCGTGGCCACGGCGTTTTTGCAGCGCGCACCCGCACCGGTGTTTCTGGTTCGCCCCTCACTCGGTCCCGACGAACCGGTGAAGCTGCCACGGGGCAAGGTGCTCGTTCCGCTGGACGGCTCGGCGTTTGGCGACACCATTCTGCCGCACGCGACACGGTTGGGCGAAGCGCTAGGCGAGTCGATTGAACTCTTTACCGTGGCCATCCCGCACGCGATTCCCATGGCGCCCTTTGGCGCCGACTCGCTGCTGGCCGATGAGGGCGACCTCACCCGTCAGGAACACGAGGCGCAACAGCGTTTGAAAGGGCTCACGGAATCCATGCCCGAAGGCACCACCACCGAGGTATCGACCGACATGACGGCGGCGCGCGCCATCATTGAACATGCCGATCAGATCAACGCGGGCGCGATCGCCATGGCCACCCACGGACGCACCGGGCTGGCCCGCTTTGTACTGGGCAGCTGCTCCGACGCGGTGGTGCGCGGCGCTCATCAGGCCATGCTGCTCTATCGCCCCACGGAGGCTGAGCTTAAGACGTGACGCGTGCCAGTGGGCGGCGCGTGCGACGGGAGCTGAACACGAGCGGACACACCGCGGCCCGTCGCCGCAAGCAGTCAAGCGGTCCTACGCAAAGAATGGGGCTGCCAGCCACGGCGCCAACGCGTAGGCAACCAGCGGTTCGTACGCACGCTGCCGGTCAACCAGTCCGGCCGTCAGAATACCAACCGCCCCTGACCCGTGCTTGGTGCCTGTGACACGAGCCTCGGCGTCCATCGCGTGTCCCAGTTCTGCGCCGGCGCGCAGTCGTTCCACCACTCTCGCGGGCAGCACAACCGCGAGCGAGCCACCCACCCCTTCGCGTCCATCGCGCGATACGGCCACCGCCCAGGCGCAGGTGCGCACGCGACCGTCGTCCATGTCCACCACACCACCCTCAATCCCGATGGCCAGGTCGACAGCAGGGTCGCGCAAGGCTGTCAACGCCCGTGTACGAGCCCCGGCGATCGTTTGCGCATCTCCCCACGGCTGGTCCGGCACGCCAGAATCAACAGCCACACCGTGCACCGATACTTCGGGGGAGAGGCGCGCGAACACCGCCGCCACTGCGGCTACTTTGACTGGATTGGAACTCCCCACCACCACCGTGCGCACGTTGCCGGTCAGCACCGATGTGGGGGCGAAGCCGGAATCCGTCGGCTGCGGGATGTTGTTCTCTGCTCCTGACTCTGATTCAGACTTCATCGTGATGCTCAGGCATGTCAAACTCGGTAAAAAGCTGTGGGCACATGACACGAAGGGAGAACGTACCGCGACCGGGAAACGTAAGGTTCTGCAGCGTGATTGCTTGCCTGCAGCCCCGAATCGGAGTAACGTAGCGCACCATACATGCCCGCTTCACTGCCCCTGACTCCGCGGGCCTCCGGGCACTCGCGTTCGCCACACAAAATCGCGCCCCGTACCCGGCTTTGGCTCGAGTTCATCAACACAGACGCTGCGCCACTCATACCGCGCGGCGATTTATTGCGCGACTTCAATGCACTCGTTCGTTGGCTTGTAGAAATGGGCGTGGTTGATCAGGAGCGGGCCTCCGGTCTTGATCGGCGTGCACTGCTGCAACCGGCGGCGGCCACGGCCACTCTGGTAGACGCGCGACGCGTGCGCGCAGCGCTGCGCGGGCTCGCCGAACGATCGCTGGTGAACGCGCGCGTGCGGGACGACGCTATCGCCGAAATCAACCGGGTGCTTGGCCGTTCTACCGGAACCCGTCGCGTGGAAATGCGCGACGACGGCTCGATTGCGCGGGTGTTTGTGCCAACGGGTGATGCCTTTGCCGGCCTCATGATTCCCATTGTGGAAGCGGCCGCCGATTCGCTCGTGATCAATGAGTTGCCGCGCGTTCGTCGTTGTACCGATGCGCGGTGCACGCGTGTGTTTCTGGACACGTCACGCAACGGGACACGTCGCTGGTGTGACATGGGCACGTGCGGTAATCGTGCCAAGGCCGCGCGACATCGAGCGCGTACACGCGCTGACGCGATCAGCTCGCCCGAACCTGAGCAGCGCTGAGTGGACGTCCGCCGTACACCCGATGCTCCGGTCCCCGGTGTTCCCCGCCACACACCCGATCCGACACTTGAACGCGGTTATGTTGCGTCCCTTCGCTGGTTGGTGGCTGAGGGCGAGGCGCGCGGATTGCGCCGGCTGGCAGTGGAGCTGTGCGCGTTGCGCGAAGCGCTCACCACGCTTGACGAAACACGGCGTGCGCGCGATGAGCACGCGGAGCGCGCGGCGCTGCTTGACCGGGAGATCCAGGATGCGCAGCGCTTGCTCGGCGATGCGACGCATGTCAACGGAAATGGCTCGCTCGTGGCGCGCCTTACACGGCTGCGCGAACTCCTCGGTCACGACGTCGCCACCAGAAAAGCGTTGGTGCAAGAGCGCGACACGTGGCGTGCGATGTGCGAACTGCAAACACGCACGCGAGCGATGGTGCACAGTTTGCTCGAAGAGTCGGAACGCACGTGCGAGCTGCTCGAAGGCGAAGTGGTCACGCTACGTGCGCGTACCACGTTGTTGGCAACCGTTCAGGACGAGACGGCAGCGGAGGCACGTGAGCAACGCAAAGCGGCCGTAGCGGCCTCGGCGGAGGTGGTTCGGCTCGAGCAAACCTCAGCAAGCCTGAGTGCGCGCGTCGCGTCACTTGAAGAGGAGCGCGCGAGGTTGATTCGCTTGCGCGATCGGCTCTCGCAAGTGGAGCCGGAGCGGGATGTCGCCGCAGCAGATGCACAAAACGCAGCCGGCGAACTCGCCGCACTGCGTTTACGACTCCACGGATGGAGCGGCACTGTCGAGCGCGCGCTTGAGGAGCTCGCGCGTCTCTCGGGTTCAATCAGAATGGACAGCGGCGACAATGAGGATATCCCATTGCCGCCGACCAATCTGATTACAGACCGTTAGACTGACGCGCCCGCTACAGCCTGCGAGCGATCGATGACTGAGGACGGCTTGATGTATCCCATGTCTACGGCATAACCGGCCAGTTTCTTTTGCAGAATCCGACGGCCGCGGAACAGACGCGACTTTACCGTTCCTTCAGGCACACCCAGCGCCTCGGCAATCTCCGCGTAGCGCAGCCCCTGCAAGTCGCTGAGCACCACAGCCGCGCGATACTCTTCGGGCAACGAGCGAATGGCGCGCGTGATTTCGTCGTCGAGGAATGAGTCATAAAAACGACCTTCCGGGTCGGCTTCACCCACCGCCTCAAACAACGCCCAGCCCTCGGTGTCTTCGGGCTGATGTACTTCGCGCGCGTCAATGCGACGCTTCCGGCTCACGAATACGTGGTAGAGAATCGTGAAGAGCCAGGCGCGAATGTTCGTACCCAGGTGATACTGCTCCCAACGCTCGATGGCCCGCAACATGGTGTCGCTCACGAGATCTTCAGCATCATCCCGGGAGCGCGCAAGTTTGAGTGCAAACGAGTACAACGCGTCCAGATGCACCAGCGCCTCGCGCTCGAACTGCGCGCGACGCGCTACACGATCGAGTTTCTCTTCGGCGGTCGGCTCAACCTGCGTTTCCGGCAGATCGGTGCCGGATGCCTCACGCTTTGCCACCAACTCGTTTGACGAAACCATACCCCTTGCTCCCTGGCCACAATGCGTGTGGCCTCACCACCCGTTGCCGAACCGCGCGTTCGGAGCAGTAGCGCTCCGAACGAGAGGCACGGTTCTGCTACTCAGCCCCTCGAATACCAAGGCCCGACATGGCCATCACAGCGCCGCCATCCCGGACATGCGTGCCGATGAAACGCTTGAGATCGATTGCGATTCCTTCGAGCACACCCAGATCCCGCTTCACACGCGTCATCAGTACAGCGCCCTCGAGCGTGGCAATGATAAAGCGTGACAACCGCACCGCGTCTACATCGTCGTGCAACTGCGGACGGGCTTCCCAAAGCAGTGACCGGATCTGGCTGGCCCACCGCTCAAACACCGCTTCAATGCGAACGCGGAATCCCTCATGCGCATCGGCCAGCTCTGCGGCCAGATTCCCGAATGGCGAACCGCCACGTCCTCCGCGCTCGACCTGAAGCGCAACCACCGCGTCAATGAACAGCGACAGACGCTCGAGAGGATCGATCATCGGCTCGCGCAGGATGGCCAAACCGCGCTCAGTAAATCGCTCAAACTGCCGGTTGAGCACTTCATACCCCAACTCTTCCTTGGATCGGAAGTAGTGATAGAAGTGGCTCTTTCCGCTGAGCTTCGCACCGCGGATAACATCGTCCACTGAAGTGGCGGTGTATCCGCGTTCCGCGATCATTATCGCGGCTGCGTCGAGTATTTGAAGGCGTCTGTCTGACATGTTGAAGGAATAATAGGACTGGGTAGTCCAAAGCGCAACTCACGGTTGAAAATATTCTGCAAGTGACTGTGCTATATTGTTTTAGATGGTGGGGCTTCAGCTATTCGAGCTGTCGCCTTTCGCACCGGTGACCGATCACTGCCGCTTTTATGTCACAAAGTTCAGAGTTTCCACCAGATATTGATCGGACAAGCGGTCCAACACCAACACCGCCGAGACTCGTCGAGCGACACTATCTCTCGCTGAGCGATCCGACGCAGTTCCGACCTGGCACCAACGGCAAGGGCGCAGCGGTCGGGGGCAGCACGGGCGTGGGAAGCACAGGCGCCACGAGCGAGGTTAGCACGAAGGCCACACTGCGCACCCTGCCGCACACAGCAATCGCCGAGTGGCGTGCGCTCTATGAGCGGGTGGGCGCGCAGTGGAGTTGGCACGATCGCAATGCCTGGAGCGACGAGCGACTGGCCAACTATCTGGCGCTGCCAGATGTGACTGCCTACGCCGTCTATGCACCGCCCGTCACTGATGGCGGTATGCTGGAGCTGTGTACACACACCGACGGAAGCGTGGAGATTGTGTATCTTGGGTTAATCCCCGAGCTCTTTGGCCGAGGCCTGGGCGCCTGGCTGCTCGGCGAGGCCGTACGGCTGGCCTGGGAGCGCGGCGCGCACCGCATCTGGTTGCACACGTGCACGCTTGATGGACCGAACGCACTGCCCAACTATCTCGCGCGCGGCTTCACCATTGATCGCACTGAGACTTATAGCATTGACGCTGCGGGATAACACTCGTTGATTGATAGGCGTGACGGCGCCCTGCGGCGCTTCGACATCGCCGGCATACGATGTGAACCTGACGTCCACATCTCCAACCCCGCCTGATCATGCCCAACAACTTACCGCGACAGACTATGAGCACTGCCCGAACACTTGCTGCCGCCATCGCTTCAGCCGGCGCGGTGATGCTTGTTGGTGTCTCGATGGCCGACGCGAACAGCGCCGTGCAGCCCGTGACGGTGGCCAACGCCAATGTCCCCGCGCACGCCTCAGCGGTGGTAAATGCGCACGCGGTGCAGGAGCCTACGTATTACCGCGATGTGCGGCCGGTGCTGGTGCAAAACTGCCTGCGCTGCCACAACGACGCTGGTGTGTCGTGGTCCATGGACGATCCCGAAAAAACGTATGAGCGGCGGCGACGGATTGCACGCGCCATTGCTGAGCGACACATGCCGCCCTGGCTGGCGGAAGATGGACACCAGGAGTACGTGGGCAATCCGATGCTCGCCGACTACGTCGTTGACATGGTGAAGCGCTGGCGCGACGCTGACTTCCCCAAGGGCGATGTAGTGGCAGACCCGGCCGTCGCGGCTGCGCCCGCTGGCGCAGACATGGGCCACGGCCCGTCGCATGGCCGCTTTGCCGCTGATCTTTCGTTGGACGTGCTGCCCAGCAGCTCGTATCTGCCCAATCAGCAGCGGTCAGACGACTATCGCTGCTTTGTTGTGGACTGGACGCCTGCGGCGGAATCGTACATCACGGGCTTTCGCGCTACACCCGGCAACAAAAAGGTCGCACACCACTTTGTCGTTTTTGCCATCGAGCCGAAACTGGCCGATCGCTTTCGTGAGCTGGCCGACGACGAGGAGGGTGCGGGTTACCAATGCTTTGGCGGCGCGGTGCCTGACCGTCTGGGCAATCGTGCGAACCGTACAGCCTACGAACAGAAGTACCCCAACGGTGTGCGTGAACTCAACCGTGGCAACTTTTGGCTCGCCCATTGGGCGCCCGGCATGGACGGCCATGTGTTTCCCGCAGGCACCGGCATCCGGATCCAACCAGGCTCCGTGCTGGTGGTGCAGTTGCACTACTACACAAAAGACGCCGAGGGTGAACGGGATGAAGGCTCGCGGCTCGATTTCATGACCGCACCCACCGTGGCGCAGCCGGCCTTTCATCTCGCGCAGACCAGCAACGATTGGATGAATGGCGACAGGCCTGGCTCGATTATCGTGCCACCGGGTGACACGGCCAGTGTGAGCCTGACGGAAGACCTGGGCGACTACCTCGGGTACATCGCCAGCATCACTGGTGTCCCGCGCGACAGCATTGATGGCCTCGAACTGCATTCGGCCAACCTGCACATGCACGGCATCGGACAGTCTGGCGAAGTAACCCTTGAGCGCAATGGTGCGCAGCAGGAGATGCTGTTGTCCATTCCAAGATGGGATCTGGGCTGGCAGCGCGACTTCACATTCAAGAGCCCAAAGGTGTTCACACGTGATCAAATCGCGGGCACAAAGCTGCGCGTGCGCTGCACCTACTACAATCCCAAAGAGAAGCCGGTATACGGCGGGCTCGGTTCGGACGAGGAGATGTGCTTCAACTTCTCGTACATTGCGGTGCGGAAGCGCGCCGACAGCGCGCGGTAGCCGTACACCTTCGGAGGTAGTCTTACGCCCTCGCGCGCATCGCAGCATGAGTAGCGAGCAGTTGCGAACAAGACAGCACTGAGCGCGATGGTGTGCCTGCGGTACGAATGATTATGTCAGGTGTAGTATCCATAGAATGGTGCCCAACTCCATGCGTCAATCCGCCTCGGGGCGAGACGCACGTTGGTGCGCCGGATTCCCGGGAAATATTGGTCACGTTATCCGTGGACACTTCTACTGTGATTAGTCCCGCGCACGCACCGCCGCCAGGCGAGCGCCTGGCAAGCGGCTTTGGAGAAAGGTTAGCGCCGCATTTCGTGCTGGAGCAGCTCGAAGTCCATCCGGCGAGCATCTTCGGGTTGATGCCGGATGGAGTACTGGCGTACGTCAATCCGGCGTGGGTTGAGTTTGCGCGCGAAAACGGAGCGACCGAGAGTGACAATTCCTCCTCGTGGGTCGGCCATCGCTATCTGGATGTGATTGCCGAGCCGCTGCGCCCGTTCTATGCAAAGCTGTTTGAACAGGCGCCCGATGCAGGCAGCGCGTTGCGACCCAGGTCACATGTGTACGAGTGTTCTTCGCCGGAAATTTTCCGACAGTTTGCCATGAAGGTGTACGCGTTGGCCAACCGCGGCGGTTATGTCGTGATCAATACGTTGGTCGCGTCGCGCGCGCACGATGCGAAGCAGCGTATACCAAGACTGCCGGACCGCGCGCTCTACGAGTCAGCCGACGGCTTGATTCTGCAATGCGCACACTGCCGACTTATTCGTCGGGCCGACAGTTCGAGCTGGGATTGGGTACCGGCGTGGATAGAACAGATGCCGCCGGAAACATCACACGGCGCGTGTGAGGTGTGTCTCGGGTACTACTATCCGGACGGCGACTAGGCGCGGTCGTGCTGTCTAGCGCCCGCCGCGCTTGGGGCCGCGCCGGCCACCACTGCTGCGGCCACCGCCACCGCCACGACCTCCACCACCACCGCCGCCGCCGCTGCCACCACCACCGCCGCTGCCGCTGCCACCACGACCGCCTCCACTACCACCGCCACGGCGGCCTCCAGTCCCCCCCCCGCGACCCTTCCGGCCACCACTCTCATACGATCCACGCGCTTCACGCTTCTGATCACGGGCCCTCGATTGCGCGGCGATCTCCTCATCCGTGTACGGCGCGTCCAGCTTGTCCTGTAACTCGGCGATCGTATCGGCGCGAACTGCGCCTCGCTGACCACGCGTCACCACAAAACGCAACAGCCGTCCACTGAGCAAACCGCCCAGTGCAGGCACTTCACTCGCATCGAGCGTGCGCGCCAACTTCTCCGGCAGGCGCAGGCGCACTATCGACTGCATCGTGCCGTCATCGGCCACGTCGACCTCGTACACAAGCGGTACTTCGCGGTCGCGCACCATCACATCGTCGGGCAGCGCGCGCGCACGCGCCAGTTCACTCTCGCTCACAAACGAAGACACATCGAAGTCGAGCGCCAACCGACGCACGTCTTCCCAGGTCGCGGTCCCATTCAGCTGCGCACGATACCACGCCGCGAGTTCTGCTTGTCCGAGTTTGTGCGTCGTACCGCCCAGTCGCCGCCATACCTCGCGCACCTGTTCAATGCCGTTGTGATTCCGGCGTACTGCATGATGACGCAACTGTGCCGTAGCCAATCCCTCAGCCACCAGATCGCGTGCTCTATCCGCCTGCTCACCGCGCCACTCACGCAGCGGCTCCGATTCACGCGAAAGTTCAAAGCCGAAATACGAAACACGTCGACGCTCGACCACTGGGGCATGCCCCCTCCCCGGATCAAGCACCAACTCTGGCGGATGCCGGTGCGCATGCTGTCGAATCAGGTCGAGCGACAGCTGCGTGCCTTCAATGCCCGCGCGCGGCACACCAAACCGGTCAGCAAAAAACCGCAGTGAACCCGCCACGGCGCCCCAACTTCCGCACACGCTCGTGCGCGACACACGTGCCGATTGTCCGTCGACCGTTTCTTCATCCACCACGAGGTCAAACGGCATGAACTCGGCCAGCAGATCCTGAAAGCGCCGTAGCGTATTCTCGCGCGCAAACGGCATCGCATTGGGCAGCGGACGCGTCACACTGCGATAGACACTGGCCATTGCAAGCGCTGCATCCTCCAGCGACTTCACCAATACACCACGACGTTCGGCCCACGGGGCAATACGCTCGGCGTCAAACATTTGCCGGGCCAGCCCGTACACCTCGCCCACATATCCGGCTTCGGCAAACGCCTCGGCGTACAGATTGTACGCGGTCAGGTGGTCACTACCGTGCAGCACGAGTCCTTCGAGATTGCGATCATCACGTGTCATACGATGCAGCGAATCAATGCCGCTCATGACGGCCAGAAACGGCAGCAGCTCGTCTTCACCGTGTACAATCAGCTCGCCCCATGCGCGCTCTACAGGCAGCGCTTCGACGGCCCGACCGTAGTCGGTCAGGCGGCCACTATCCACGAGACCGCGTGATTCGAGCAGTGAAAGCGCTTTGCGATACGCCGTGCGATCGAGCGGGACAGGCAGCTCCAGATCGTCGGCGCGCACGCCCAGCCCCGCGCAGGTGAGTGCCACCCGCTCTGAATCACCGGCCAGTTGAAACTCAGGTGCTGTGGGACGCAACGACGCAAAATGAATATCACGGTCACTGAGAATGTGCACGCGTCCACCTGCGACACGCCCGTGCACTCGGCCGGCCATCTGCAATATTTCGTTCGCGCCAAGATGTGTGCGCGTGAGCACGTTGCGCCCGCGCATGATGACGTTGGTAAAACGCGAATCATCAATGATCACGGTATCGAGGCCGGGCACATTGAGTGCGCTCTGGCCGGCCGCTGTCATGGCCAGAAAAAACGGCTTGCCCACTTCACCTTCGAGGAACGGCCGAATTACGCGAATGGGCTCGCCACCATGGTAGTGCGCTGCGGCGATGTTCGGATAGCGCGACTGCACCCACGCGGCCGCTTCTTCCACCATGGCGCGCGTTGGCAGGAACATCGCTATACCACGACCGGCCTTGACCGCCTTGCGCAAAAAGCCGTCGTCCAGAAACTCTACCGGTTGCTTGCGCACCACATCAACCTTGGCGGCTTTCGCGGCGTCAAAGGCACTCACGGCCAGCACATCGGCGCTGTCGAGGTAGCTCGAGTAGAACGTGGGATCGACCGTCGCCGACAGCCAGATAAAACGACAGCCGGTGCGCTTGCCGAGCGCGAGGCAGAGCTCAAGCTCCGCACTGGTCTGATGAATCTCGTCAACGATCAGTGTGTCCTGCGGCAGAATATCACCATCCTGAAACCACCGTCGTGCTATACCGGTGGTCACAATGATCACATTCCACGTGGGCGTGTCGGGCGTGGCTTCACGCTCCCGATTGATCACACCAACGCGCAGCGTGTCGGTGCCAAGAATGGTCTGGGCGATAGGACGAATCGCCAGTGTCTTACCAGTGCCGGTACCGGCTACAATGCCAAAGCCTCGACCACTGGCTGCCAGGCGACGCAAATCATCGCCGCGTGTGCGCTGCAGAAATGTCTCGAGCTCCAGGCCGACGGCCAGCTCGATGGTTTCGCAGGCCGCGCGAGTTGGCGCGATAACAATGACTCGTCCGGTGGACGGCTTCGCTGCCGCGAAAGCTTCGCGGTCGGGCGGGAGGTATCGATCATGAACGGTGCGCACACCGAAAACTAACGGCGCACACCATAGGCGCGCCGCCGCCAGAACCTTCTGCTAGCGTTGGATCAGCTTGACCCGCTCGCCGTTGCGAAAGACTTCAACCCGGTCCACCCGACCGTCTTTGTCGCGGTCGGTCCAGACCTGCAGCAACTGATTGCTGTTGGCATCGAGGAAAATCGCTCTCCACGGCGTGCCACGTCCCTGATCGGGCAGGCGTGCAATGAACTCGTTGGTGCCAAGCCACTGCGCGACCTCCACACTCTGACGTCCCTGCACCACATCGACCGCCGCTTGCATTTGCGGCAGCACCTGCGGATACGGGAGCGCCGCAAACGCTGGCAAGTCATCGCAGCGCCCATCTTCGTCGCGATCAAGGCATGGTGGCGGACCAAACCTGAAATCATCACACCAGCCATCACCATCGCGATCAAGACAGTTCGTGGAACCACGCCCCGGAGGCGGTGCATTGCCTGAGAAGTAGCGTGGATCGTTGATCTGACCGGCGCCAAGCAGCAGCCCGCCCTGACCAACATACGCATCAAAACCGCCCGCACCGCCGGACAATCCGTTCAGGCCGGCAGACGCGGCAAGCGGCACACTCCCCTGTTGGTTCCCGAACAGCTCGCTGTCAGAGATGCGCTTGTTCTCCCACGGCTCCCGGTTGGCACCGGCCGGGATCGATACGCCGGAAACGGGGGGAATGCCCGTGCCCACTTTGTTGTCAAACCGCTTGATCGGAAGCTTCCCGACATCCTTGGCACTACCCGCGCCCTTTTTAGGCCCGTACACCACTTTCCCGTTGGGCGGCTTGTTGCGGACGGCAATGCTGCACTCGGTAGGCGCTGGTTGCTGTGCCGCTGGTACCGCGTCCAGCCAGATGCGACACATGCCAGCCGGTGGCACATACTCCTTGGGAATGTCAGGGGCAGACGAGCGGGCACCCGAGGTTGACGTGACTTGTGCTTCGGCCACTGTCACCGCGAGTGCGCTCAGAACGAGCACCCGACCGACCCTCAGGATTGTGCGATTCATACGTGCCTCCAACGGCGTCTTGCAGACTTCAAAAAGCGATAACAGAGACTTCAGTTGCAGGAGCCGTGCCACCGCGAACAGCGGTCACTCCGACCGATTCAACGCCACTCGCGATCATGTACCGCATCATTAACCCGTAAAATCAGCGAACGGGAAACAACCGCTTTATGACGTGTGTCACTGTCAGAGGACGACTGCGTCCCCGTGAGGTGACGCCCGGTCTTGGCCGACAGGCTCCTCCATGTACTACCCGTCAGTCACCAAAGCTGATCCCAACCGCGCGGGCAGTCCTGACCACATCGTGCGTAGGATCAACACGTTTGGGGGAATCCAGCACGTCAACGATAGGTATCGTCACCAGATGGGGCGACTGGAGCGCCACCATATGGCCCCACTTTTTGTTGGCGACCGCTTCCACCGCCGCGCCGCCAAAGCGGGTGGCCAGCAGCCGATCGTAGCCGGTGGGCGAGCCACCGCGCTGCAGATGGCCCAGCACCAGCGAACGCGTTTCCTTGCCCGTGCGCACCTGAATCTCACGTGCTACGACGTCGGCGACACCGCCCACGCGCCGAGCCTGGCCCGGCATGGACTCGCCCATGAGCCCGACTTCCCCGTCGGGCATGGTGACACCCTCAGCAACGACCACAATGCTGAACCGGCGCCCCGACGCATCACGCGCGCGGATCTTCTCGCACACCTTGTCCATCATCCACGGAATTTCGGGGATCAGAATCACGTCGGCGGTGCCGGCAATACCGGCGTAGAGCGCGATGAATCCGGCGTCGCGCCCCATCACCTCCAGCACCATTACCCGGTCGTGGCTCTCCGCGGTGGTGTGCAGCTTGTCAATCGCTTCAATCGCGGTGCTCACCGCGGTATCGAAGCCGAAAGTCATGACGGTGCCCGACACATCATTGTCGATGGTTTTGGGCACGCCCACAATGCGCATGCCTTTGTCCACAAGACGCTGGGCAATGGCCAATGAGCCGTCTCCACCAATAGAGATCAGGGCATCGATGCCCAGGTTCCGGGCGTTCTCAATGATTTCGTCGGACCGATCGACTTCTGTCCAACTGCCATCGGGCGAACGCACCGGATAGTTGAACGGGCTGCCACGGTTGGTGGTGCGCAGTATGGTGCCGCCGTGCGCCATGATGCCACGCACCGATTCCGTCGTGAGCGGTACCACGTCGTCGTCGCCCAGTAACCCGGCGTAGCCACGCTTGCTGCCGAGTACATCCCAGCCGCGCCCCCGCGCGGACAGCACGACCGCGCGAATGACAGCATTGAGTCCCGGCGCGTCGCCGCCGCCGGTGGAAAGAGCAATACGCATGAGGTGCGAAGTAGAGGCGGTGTTGGATGAACGGCTTAGACCCGAACTGCGGGCAACGCCCAAAATGTAGCGCTTGCTGCGCGGACGTGCCGGGGACGGAATGGTGGCAACAGCCGTTCGACAGCGTTCACAGTTACAGTAAACGGTCAACGATGCGGGTAAAACTCAAACCGTTCGCCGTGGACCTTCACCGTAAACGCCGTCAAACGGCAGTTCCCCCACACCGCCCCCTCCAGCACACTCACTCTCACCGCATCGGCGCCCCCAGCAAGTTCGCCAACTGCCGCAGTGTCGTGTCCTGACGCGCTGCGACAAAGCGCAGGGAATCCACCTGCGACTGCAGCAGCGCCGTTTCCTCCCGCATACCCACAAGCATGTCCTGCAGGTCGTACATGGACTGCTGCAGCTCCGCCTGGGCCGCTGGATTGGTGAGCTGTTGGCACGCGGTCAAGCCAACAAGCGGTGACAGCACGAACACCGTCACCAGGGCGCGACGCAGAATGTGTGATGACATCAAGACTCCGTTGGAAGAGGCGCTGCGCACACGAGTTCACCGCTGCGCGAAAATGATGATGCACGAAGTAAAACGATCACGCATCTGACGCGCGTGGGTGTGATATAACGTGTCCACCCAACCGGAGGCACGAGTGACCAACCAGCGCGGCTTCACCCTGATTGATCAGCTACTGGCCATGGGCCTGATGGCTGTGATTTGCACCATCTCGCTGCAGCAGGCGGGCTCGCTCCGAGACCGCCTGGCCGTACGCTCCGCCAGAACGGCGGTCACCGACGTCATCGCATTGGCCCGGGAACACGCCAACTCGTCAGGACTGCGCACTGCCGTGCGATTTAACAGTCTCGCAGGTACCGTGCTCACCCACGCTGGCACGGATACACTCGCCCGCGCGCCCGTGGCAGACCTGATGGGCGTTTCCCTTGACGCAACGCGGGATTCCATGGCCTACCACCCTTCA
>JBBSPO010000025.1:0-21529 GCA_038258695.1 Gemmatimonadales bacterium
AGCTTGCATGCCGGCGGTGGCGGTGATGCTGGCGTTCAACACACCAGCCTCGGGCGTACGGGTGATCACATTGATCACGCCACCCATGGCCTCAGTGCCGTAGAGTGTTGACTGCGGACCCTTCACCACTTCAACACGCTCCACCATTTGCACGGGGATGCGCGAGATGTCAAACACACCCGCAATACGACCGGACACGGGTTGCCCGTCCAGCAGAATCAGCACACGCTCCGAGCCAATGCCTTGCAGCATGACGCCGGTGCCGGCCGGATGGCCGCCCTGCAACTCGATACCGGTCTGCTCAAGCAACACACTCGCCAGGTCTGTTGCACCGGTCCGTTCAATGTCAGCGCGCGACACCAACTCGGTTGAAATCACGGCGTCCTTGAGACGCTGGGCACGGCGGGCGCCGGTGACCACCACTTCATCGAGTGAGATAGCGAGCGGTGACAGCGCGACCGACGCCAGCCGTGCTGACTCACTCGGTAGCTGTGCCTGCAACGCTGCCGGACGGAAGCCAACGCGCTTGATCACAACTGTCCACTGGCTGTGCGGGAGCGCCGTCAGCTTCCACTGGCCGTTGGCGTCGGTAGCCGCGCGTAGCGTATCTGATCCCGCAACAAAAGTGAGCCGCGCATTGACCAATGGCTGATTGCTGGCTGCATCCAGTACCACTCCGCTGGCTGCCCATGTCTGCGCGGTTGCAGGTGACTGCGCTGACAGCGGTACTGAGCACAGCGACCACAACACGACAGTGAGCAAAGGCACTGCGGACAGCGACACAACCCGGTCGCGCAAACACGTTGGCAAAAATAGAGAACGCATCACTCAGCCAGCGATCTGTTCGTAGCGGAACGTGATGTGACGCGGTGCTCCGGTGTCGTTGTAGTAGTCAACAATCTGCAGCTTGTACACGGTGCTGCCACGACGAATCAGATAGACGTCAAACGTGGGGCTGATGCGATTGTCACCCGCAATGTTGTATCGGAAAAAGCGGTTGGTCGCGAACACTCCAGAGAACCCGTCGCTGCGGAACGCGCGCGAATCGAGACCTGTTGCGGTGGCCTCGTTGAAGGAGACAGTGGCGGTCGCCGCGCCTCCCTGTGCCGTACCGCTCACGCCGCCGTTGGTGCGCATGGTGAACCCGCGCAGCGACAGATCCCAACCTTCATTCAGCGACACACCAGCGGCCGGGTTCAAATCAACCAGCGTTTCGCTTGCGCCGGTCACGTCGACCGTCGTGGTCATCACGTTGCCAAAAGCAGCCGTTGCGGATGGCTGTACCGCGTATTCCAGCGTCACGCGTCCCACCGAGTTGGCGGTCGGGTTTTCAAGCGAGAGCACGCGCACTTTCGCAAACGCAGTGCCGCCGGCCAGACGCACGATGTAGACACGATTCGCATTGGCGGTGGCGGACGAGCCGTTGCCATTGAGCCAGTCGTTGATTGCGGGCACGAGCTGTTCTTCGGTGAACTGGGTACCGGCCGGGACGCTGGTCACTGCGTCAAAGTCGGCCAGTTCGGCTGCCGGTGTCATGGCTAGCACGTCGTCGTTGGTGGCGTTGGCGTTCTGGCACAGGCAGGTGCCCGTCACGCCAGCCGGACCGGCTGCACCGCCGTTGAGCATGACGTTGGTGCCGAACAAGGCCACATCCCAGCTGGAGGATTCGTCCGGAGACGGCGCAGGCGTGACGGTGTTCCCCGAGGCCAGATCCAGATACACCCAGCCGGCCGAGGCATCGACGGTCACGGTACCGGCAATAGGCGGCGGCGGCGCCGCCACATCGGAGGTGTTGCAGGCGGTGACCGTGAGCGCGAGTGCGGGCAAAGCGAGCAGGGCCAGCAGGCGGGGCCGGAAGTAGTTGTGGAAGAGCAGTGTCATGAGTGGGGTCATTGTTTGAGAACGCTTATCATCTAACATGGACGCAGACTACAAATCAATCCCGAACGTTGCAATCGGAATTAATACGGAGGTAGCCGCTTGCCTTGCGCCCCCCTTGACGAAGACGAAGCAGTGACCAGATTTAGTCTCACCTAACTTTATGGCCGACCCTAAGCTCGCTCTCCTCGTCTTTTTTGTCGTCGTCACCGTCGCGCTCGCCGTGGCGTGGCCTCGGCACGGCCTGTGGGCCAAGGCCCGCCGCCTCTGGCGGGTCTCTGATCGCGTGCGGCTGGAAGACACGCTCAAGTACCTCTTTCACCGAAACGCTGCCGGTACCGCCGTACACCCCGACTCGCTGGCCGGAGCGCTGGGCGTCGGGCGCACACAAGCCCGTCGGTTGCTTGCCCGTGTAAATGAAAGCGGTCTGGCTGTGAATACTGCCACGGGCTTCCGCCTCACCGGCGACGGACGCAGCGAGGCACTGCGCATTGTGCGTTCTCACCGACTGTTGGAGCAGTACTTCGCCAATCACACCAGCCTGGCCCCTGCGGAATGGCACGATTTGGCCGAAGACGCCGAGCACGAGCTGTCACCGCAGGATGTGGAGCGCCTGGCGCGCCAACTCGGTCAGCCGCGCTTCGATCCGCATGGCGACCCGATCCCCACGGCCACCGGCGAGCTGCCGACGGCGCTTGGGCTCTCACTGGCCAATCTGAAGGCGGGCGACGCCGGCACAATCGTGCATCTGGAAGATGAGCCGCGCGAAGATTACGAACGACTTCTTGGTCTTGGCCTGGCGCTGGGCAAGCAGGTTGTCATGCACGACGTGCGCGGCAATGACGTGGCGCTCGACCTTGATGGAAAGCGACTCATGCTGCCCACCGACCTGCTCGACGCGGTCAACGTGGAACGCGGCGAGGGCCTCGTCACGCAGCCAGGCCGCACACTGGCCGACCTCGAACGTGGGGAATCGGGTACGGTCACGCGACTGTCCATGGAATGCCGAGGCGCCCAGCGCCGCCGGCTGCTGGATTTGGGCGTAGTGCCCGGCACCGTGATTACCGCGGAGATGCGCAGTCCATCGGGTGATCCCATGGCGTATCGAATCCGTGGTGCGCTCATTGCGCTCCGACAGGCGCACGCGCGCTGGATCGAAGTGGAACCGGCACAAACCATCGCGCAGCGGGACGTCGCCTGATGGGGACTACCATGCGCACGCGTCTTCCGGGACGTGACGAATCGTTGGTGCAGCTTGGCGTTCGATCGGACAAGTGGGACTTTCTGGTGGCGCTGGCCGGCAATCCGAACACCGGCAAGTCGACCGTCTTCAACAACCTCACCGGTCTGCGACAGCACACCGGCAACTGGCCCGGAAAGACTGTGACGCGGGCCGAAGGATTGTTTACGGCGGGCGGTGATCGTTTCAAAATCGTGGACTTGCCCGGGACGTACTCGCTGCAGGCGGCGAGCACGGACGAAGAAGTCGCGCGCGATATGCTGCTCTTTGGCAACCCGGATGTCACGGTTGTGGTGATTGACGCCACACGGCTGGAGCGGAACCTCAATCTCGCACTGCAAGTGCTTGAGATTACGCCGCGTGTCGTGGTGTGTCTGAATCTGATGGATGAGGCGCGACGGGTTGGTGTGGCTATCGATCCGGCAGCGCTTGAACGTGAACTGGGCGTGCCGGTGGTCGCGGCCTCGGCGCGTCGGGATGAGGGCATGGACGCGTTGCGTGAAGCGATCCGTGCGGTGGCTCGGGGTGAGCGGGTACCTACTCCGGTGCGCATCCCGGGTTTTGCGCCAGAGGTGGAGCCGCTGGTCGCGGAGGTGGAGCAAGCGGTGCGAGACGCGCAACCTGAGCGTGATAACCCACGTTGGATTGCGCTGCGCCTGCTCAACGCCGACGATCGTGTTGAGGCCACGGTGCCTCCGCATTTGCTGGAGATTGCAAGCGCAGTGCGTTGGCGTATGCCGCCGGACTTTCATGACCGGATTACGGCGGGCATTTTTGCGGCCGCCGAAGGCATCGCGTCGCGCGTTCTGCTCAAGGGTGCGCAGAAGGCACGATTTGACCTCGACCGAGCGCTTGACCGTTGGCTCACGAGTCCGGTCACCGGCTTTCCGCTCATGGTGATCATGTTGGCGGTCGTATTCTGGCTGACGATTGCTGGTGCCAACGTGCCGTCGTCCATGCTGGCCACACTGCTGGTGGACAACCTGCATCCGGTGTTGCGCGGCTTTGCCGAAGGCATAGGGTTGCCGTGGTGGTTGGTCGGCATTGCGATAGATGGCGTGTACCTCTCCACGGCGTGGGTGATCGCGGTGATGCTACCGCCCATGGCGATCTTCTTTCCGCTGTTCACACTGCTTGAAGACTTTGGTTATCTGCCACGTGTGGCGTTCAATCTCGACGGTTTGTTTCGTCGTGTGGGCGCGCATGGCAAGCAGGCGCTCACCATGTGCATGGGCTTTGGTTGCAATGCGGCTGGTGTGGTGGCCACGCGCGTGATCGACTCGCCGCGCGAACGGCTGGTGGCGATCATCACCAACAACTTCTCGCTCTGTAACGGACGCTGGCCCACCCAAATCCTGATGGCGTCAATCTTTGTTGGCGCGCTCGTACCAACAGCATTTGCGGGACTGGTATCGGCGACCGCTGTTGTGACCGTCACGCTGATTGGTGTTGGCATGATGTTTTTTTCGTCGTGGCTGCTCACGCACACCGTGCTGCGGGGTGAAGCGACAAGTTTTTCACTGGAGTTGCCGCCGTATCGTCCGCCTCGCGTATGGCAAACGCTGTATACGTCGCTCATTGACCGCACGCTCATTGTGCTGTGGCGCGCCATCGTGTTCGCCGCGCCAGCCGGCGCTGTGATCTGGCTGATTTCCAATGTGCAGTTCGGTGATACGAGCGTGGCAACGCATCTGGTGGGCGGACTCGATCCAGTAGCGGTCCTGCTTGGCCTCAACGGCGTGATCCTGCTCGCGTACGTGGTCGCGATTCCGGCCAACGAAATTGTAATCCCCACAATTCTGATGCTTACCGTGCTGCTTGGCGGCACGCCTGAAATGGGTGCGGGCGCGGGTGTGATGTTTGAAATGGACGCTGCGTCCATTGGCGAACTGCTGCGCGCGAACGGCTGGACCACACTCACGGCTGTGAGCCTGATGCTGTTTTCGTTGCTGCACAATCCATGTTCAACCACGATCTACAGCATTTATCGCGAAACGCGTAGCGTGAAGTGGACAACGGTGGCCACCATGCTGCCTTTGGTCATGGGCTTTGTGCTGTGTTTTTTGCTGGCACAAGTTTGGCGGTTGGTTGCAGGATAGCGTTGTTGTGAAACCTGTCGCCACGTCATCAATGGGTGGGTTCGAGAGTCAAAGGGTAAGCGAAACCGAGGCGTGTCTACCGCCGACGAGGGGCCTCACAACAGAGAAACGCCTTTGAATCGACCCACATGACAGTGCTCGGATGGATGACGGCGATCGGCGCTCTGCTGCTGCTGATGGCCCTGACTGCAGCGTATGTCGAACGACTACCAATTTCTTCGTCGCTCATTTACCTGCTGGTGGGAATCGGCATCAGTCCCGTCGGCCTGGGTTTGTTGCAGTTCGATCTGGTGACGGAGCGAAAGTGGCTTGAAACGCTCACCGAAGTAGCGGTTATCGTCTCACTCTTTGTTGGCGGGCTGCGTTTGCGGTTGCCACTGAAAGACCATCGCTGGCGTGTGGCCCTCCGGCTTGCGGGGCCGGTCATGCTGCTCTCCATTATTGGTGTTGCGGCCGCTTCACACCTGCTGCTCGGGCTGCCCGTAGCCATTGCGCTGCTGCTCGGTGCAATCATCGCTCCCACTGACCCTGTGCTGGCCGCTGAAGTGTCGGTAAGTGATTCCGCAGACAAGGATCGTGTTCGCTATGGATTGTCGGGTGAGGCTGGCTTGAACGACGGTGCCGCTTTCCCCTTCGTCATTTTTGGGCTGGAGCTCATGCGGGCAGGTGGTCTGAACCCGTGGTTTGGCGAATGGTTTTTAAGCCGTCTTATATGGGCGGTACCGGCCGGCCTCGCCATCGGTTATCTGCTTGGCAAAGGCGTTGGACACCTGGCGATCCGTATTCGCACGCGCAGCAACCATGCCAGCGCTCCCAATGACTTTTTTGCGCTCGCTCTCATTGCACTCACGTATGTAGCCGCCGAGCGCGTGCACGCATGGGGATTCCTGGCTGTGTTCGCGGCGGGTGTTGGGCTCCGACACGCCGAGGTACGTGTTGTGAATGACGAGCCACAATCCAGGACAGCGTCGGACAACGAGTCTGGCGGGCAACGGAACGACGCAGATCCCCCGGCGGAGAGCCGTGTGAGCGCGCGTGACAGCAAGTCGGCCAATCATGAGCCGGTGGCCGCAGCCGGTGTCCTGATCGCTGAAGCGTTGTCTTTCGGTGACACGCTGGAGCGCATTATGGAAGTGCTGCTGATTGTGCTCGTGGGTGTTGCTGTTGTGACCGCGTGGACGTGGCCCGGCGCGCTACTGGCGTTGACGCTGATTGCCGTTATTCGCCCGGTCAGTGCCCAGCTGGCATTGCTCGGATCACGCACCTCCCGCGCTCAGCGTCTCATGTTGGGCTGGTTCGGCATTCGCGGTATTGGCAGTCTGTACTACCTCAGCTACGCGCTCAATCACGGTGTGTCCGGTGATGTTGCGACAAAGATAACGAGCATCGTTGTGACCGTGATTGCGTGTAGCGTTGTGCTGCATGGCATCACAGTTTCTCCGGTGCTTCAATGGTACCAGCGATCGTTGGTGAAGCACGTGTAAACCGATCACGCCCGCGCCACCCGCATGACTTCTTCAAGCGTTGTGACGCCGGCGCGCCTGAGACCCGGGTACCACATTGTTTGTCTCAATGCCAAGCATAGAGAAAACGTGGCCCTCCGAGCCCGAGTTTGCGATTGCTCACCTGCTGCTCTGCGATACGTTGCGGCAGACCCTTGAGCATGGAGCTTTGCATGATATCCCGATTGAACAAAAATGATTGCTATACCGCATCCACAATCGGATGCGTTGCCGTTGACAACCTCAATGGACCAGTGCCAGTACGCTGCCGCGAGGGATGCACATGAGCCCCCGCGGACAGATTCGATTCGGTGCACTACTGTTGTTGGGCGCGATGCAGAACCAGCTGCACGCGCAGTCTGGGGGGCGTGGCTCGGCTGCGTCGCGTATTGCCTTTGTGCGAGGGGCAGTATTGTTCGATTCAATCCCTACGCGTTCTCAGGTGGAGGCACGATTCGGCGACGAGGTACGCCTCGCAGAAACGCGAGTGCGTCTGGCCTCCGATACGCTGCGCGCAGCCGTAGACTGGTTTTCGACACGACAAAATCAGATGGCACCCATGCAACGTGAGTCCGCCATGCTCACACTGCGCGCCCGCGAACTTCAGCTCGAAGACATGGTGCAGCAGCTGAACATCACGATGCGGGATAAACGGGAAGCGCTTGAGGCGCCGCTCATGTTGTGTGTCCAAGGCGCCATGGAACGTGTGCGCGCCCGCGAACGCTGGCATGCCATTGTCGATATCTCCACCTTGAGTCCGGCAATAGCAATTGCTCCTGAAGTAGACGTCACGGAAGCGGTGCTTCGTGCCATGCGGGAGCTGATTCCCGGCGTGTGCGGGAATCAGTAAACCGAAACATCACGCGCCCTTGTGCTGCGCACCAAGCGCACCTTACGCCCGCGCCACCCGCATGACTTCTTCAAGCGTGGTGACGCCGGCGCGCACGAGGCGCAGCCCGTCTTCCTGCAACGTGCGCATGCCGTTGCGGATCGCGATCTCACGCAGCTCGTCCGACCCGCGGCGCGCTTGCGTCTCAAGCCGCAGTGCATTGTCCATCACCAATAGCTCATACACACCCGTCCGACCGCGGTAGCCAGTGTGGCGGCAGTTCTCACAACCCGCTCCCTTCCACACGGTCTCCAGTCCGAGCGCGTGAAGATCCAATACATGTGCGGCGCGGGCATCAGGCGTGGTAGCGGTTTTGCACAGGGGACAAATCACACGGACAAGCCGCTGCGCAAGCACCGCATCCACAGTGCTCGCGACAAGATACGAAGCGACACCCAGGTCCAGCAATCGGGTGAGTGCCGTGGCTGCATCGTTGGTGTGCAGCGTTGACAATACCAGGTGACCCGTGAGTGCCGCCTGCGTGGCAATCTGTGCTGTTTCGGTATCGCGAATTTCCCCCACGAGCATGATGTCGGGATCCTGACGCAGCAGTGACCGAAGTGCGACCGCAAACGTGACGCCCACCTTTTCATTGACCGGGACCTGCGGTACGCCCGGCAGTTCGTACTCGACGGGATCCTCAACAGTGAGAATCTTTTCACGACCCGTACGCAGCAACTCAATCGCGCCGTACAGTGTCGTTGTTTTGCCTGAGCCGGTGGGTCCGGTCACGAGCACGATGCCGTGCGGACGTGAAATCACTTCTTTGAACTGCTCGTACGTGTCGTCGGCCATGCCCAACTCGGTGAGCACAATGCGACCGCGCTCTTTGTCGAGCAGGCGCAGCACCACACTCTCGCCGCGCAGTGTGGGAGCGGTGGACACACGCACGTCAACCTGACGGTTCTGCAGGCGCAGCCGGATGCGTCCGTCCTGCGGCATGCGTCGTTCGGCGATATCGAGCTCGGCCATGATCTTGAGGCGACTGATAATCGCAGCTGTAAGCTGGGGCGGCGGCGATGGCGCAGGTTGCAACACGCCGTCCACACGGTAGCGCACCTGCAGCCCGTCCGCGTAGCCCTCCAGGTGCACATCCGAGGCACGCGCTTCGAGCGCTTCAATGATCAGCAGATTGACCAGCCGCACCACCGGTGCCTCATTGGCCAGGTGCATGAGGTCATCGAGCGGAATATCATCGGCGCCGAGTACACGTCCTTCCGACGACATGCCCGCAATCATGCTCTCGGCGGTGGCGCCACCCTGCGCGTACACGCGGCGAATCGTGCGACGCACTTCCTGCTCCGCGAACTTGAAGACGCTTACCCGCGCATTGAAGTGCAGACGGAGCTCATCGAGCACGGGTAGTTGCAACTGATCGTGCCACGTGGCAACAGACAGCACGCCGTCTTGTACCTTGAGCGGAAGCACGCCCTGTTGTTCGAGCCACGCAGCCGACAACCCTTGCGTGAGCGGCTCGACGTCAAGCAGCTCAATACTGGAGTGTGTTTCGAGATCTGGCGGCTGCGTAGACACCATCACCGATCCTCACGACGGAACAGCTCGCTTGGTGGAGTGCGGCGTACGAGCGAGTCGGGAATCCCGATGCTGATTGTATCGCCGCCCGGACGTACACGGCCTTCAATGGGCACGTTCTGCAGCAGCTCCGAGCTGCCGCGGATTGACTCTCGCAAGCGGTCAATGTCCTCGTCTGTTGAGACAATGTGCGGGGTGAGGAACAGAAACAGCTCTGTGGTACGCGTGGCGCGTCTCGTATTGCCAAACAGCCAGCCCAGCAGTGGAATGCGGCTCAGAAACGGAATGCCGGCCGAGGCTTCATCGGTGGTATTATCGGAGAGTCCGCCAATTACCGTTGTCTGTCCGTCACGGACAAACACGGTGGTTTGTGCCTGTCGCTGATTGATGATTGGGGCGTCAAATAACAGGTTGTTGGTCACGTCATCATTCGTTTGCGTGACCTCCATGTTCACGTAACCATCGGTGTTGATGGTGGGGGTGATGGTAAGTTGCTTGCCAACGGGCAGATACTGAATTGTTTGCACTCGCGCGTTGGGATCGAATCCACCAACTTGTGACACCTGCACAAACGGTACGTTGGAGCCCACGTTGAGCACGGCTTCGCGGTTGTTCTGCGCAATGATGATTGGCAGCGCCAGCACGCGCACATTACCTCGCGACTGCAACGCGTTGAGCGCCACATCATAGTTGACCGATCCCTTGCCGCCGGCGAGCATGTATACAAAGTCCCGCGCCGATGAGGCACTCGGCAGCCGGGCAAGCGTATCGCCGGCGTTGGCACCGGTGCGGCGCGATGCCGAACCCGAGAGCCCAAGGCTCAGATCATCGCTGCGCTCAACTTGTGCAATGGTGACCTCAATGAGCACCTGAAGCGGACGCACGTCTACTGATTGCACGAGCTGCGCCATGGCCTGAAAGTCTTCGGCCGTTGCGCGGACGATCAGTGAGTTGGTGAGCTCGTCGGGTACGATTCGGATGTCGGAGAAGGCACCACTGCCGCTGCTCGTGCCTACCTGCAGTCCAAGCGCCTGCCCGAGTGCATTACGAATCGCAGCCTGTGGACTACCGGCTTCCACGACGCCTTGTCCCGACATGGAGAGCTCAATCCCTCCGGCAACACCCGCACCGCCGCCCCCCCCGACATTGACGCCACCAAGCCGGCCGCCTCCGCCGCGACCACCACCGCCTTGCTGAATGTTCTGGATATTGCCAATGGGTGAGTTTGAAGCGCGCGGGCCCGCACCAACGCTTCCTGAACCGCTGAGCAGATTCATGAGCATCGGTGCCACCACGGTGGCCGTGGAATGCTTGAGTCGTACCGTGTACAGATTGAGCACCCGGATCTGCTGGTTCTGCAGCGCCTGTTGTTGTGGCGAGAGTCGTTGGGTCGGTGAGACACGGGCCGGTCCCACGAGCCGGATGACTGATGAACCTTCGGTCATGATGATCTGGCTGCCTTCCGCCACCGCGCGCAACGCGTCAAACGCCGCCTCCTGCGACATGCGCTGCGACATGCGCAAGGACACCCGCGCATCGGGCATGCTGCTCATGGTGACGCTCAACCCGCCGGCTTCAGCGATCGCGCGCAGTACGGTAGAGACATCCTGATCAACAAAGTCGAGTACCAGACCATCCGGCGTTTGCCGCACGGGCAGGGTGTCGCGAACGCTGTCACGTGTGGGCGGCGCCCCGCGCTGCGCCGCAACAGGCGGTGCGCAGATGAGCAGCAACAGCAATGAGCGAGTGAGAAGATGCATGATCAAGTCCGTGCTCAGGAGGAAGTCGCATCGATCGCGAATCGTTCGCCTGATGCCGTTGAAAACTCAACAACGCCGCGCTCGATGGATCGCACTGTGTAGTCGCCCAGTCGGTCACCCACGCGCACAATGACCGACGGCGCACCATTGAGCGCACACATGGCAAAGCTGCGCCCGTTTGTACCAACCACGGTGCCGTGAACAACTGGTCGTGCTGGTGGCTCGGGTACCACGTCATCAACGGCGTCCTGATATGCTTCAAAACCACCGGCCAGCAAATAACGTTGTGGCGGCGCCGACCGCTCGGGCGCAAAGACGTTCGCATTGACCACCTTCGCCACACTGATGTCCGGAACACGAGGTCGCGCGGCCGTGGCGTCATCGGTCAAAAACACCGGCGGTTCCATGCGGGGTGAAGGCGTAATACGAACGGCCGACACCACCGTGTACAGTGCAACCGCTGTGCAGGCCAGCAACGCAACGCCTGCAATTCGGACGGATTGATACTTGAGTAACTCGCGGTTCATTGATCAATCGCTCCGACTGTGCGCGCCGCATCATCGGGTATCGCGTAGGCGGTGACTGACGCCGTAATCGAAATCGGCTCAACACCGGTGGGCGAGAGGCTGCCAGGCGCGACTGATATATCGAGACGGTCGATGTGCACAAGCTTTGGGCCCGTTTCCAGCGCACGCAGAAATCGCAACAGGCCTTCAATGTCAGACTCCGCACGCAGTGCAACGTGCAAGGTGCGCACGCCACCGCGACTGACTTCAGACGGCCTGGTGGTGGCGTTCTGCAGCCAGACACTGTGTTCCTGCGCCACGGCACCGAGGTGCGACACCAGTTCGGCGGTGGCCATGATGTCATCGCGGCCGGCAAACAGCCTCGGCGTCATGGCGCGCATGAGCGAGTCGGCCAGTTGCTGCATGCCCGGATTCCGTTCCGCCGCTTCTACCGTGGCACGTTCCCGCGCCAAGGTCGCGCGCTCAGCGTTGAGGAAGTCCTGTGATTCCTCAAGTACACCCAAATACGGTTTGACTACCCAGACAAAAAACAGTGCAGGCAACAACACCAGCGCACCAATGACCAGCGCGCGTTTGTCACGCGGCGAAAGCGCTGCGAATCGGTTCATGGTTGTTTACCTGTCGTACTGTCACCGGCTGCAGGTGCCAGCAGCGCAGACAGCTGATACCGCTCAAGGGCCTCGCCGTCGACGGTGGTTTCGCGGCGCACTGGCGACGATGCGTGAACGCCACGGAGCTGTGGTACCGCCTGCAGCGCATCAAACACGCGTGCGGCGGATAGCGCCAACCCATCAATGCCAACCGTGTCCGCGCGCCCACGAAATCCGGTGAGATACGATTCGAGTGGCAGCTGCTCACTGATGCCGGCAATCACTGTCGACCATTGCGACGCAGTGCGTTCCGATTCGGCCAGCAGTGCCAGCTGATCAAATGCCGTTTCAATGGTTGTGCGTCCAACCAGGGTGGCCGACAGTTGCCCTCGCAATGCGCTGCGTTCGGCGCGCACGGCGGAGAGTTCGCGTTGTACGCCCCACAGATGAACAGCGGCAGACAGCAGCAACAGCAGCACTGCCGCCGTACCCACGCGGGCTGCCACTCGTCTGGCCCGTGCGTCGCGTTCGTGACGCACCGTATCGGTGACGAAGACAGGTGCGCTGACCGCCTTTGCAAAACTCGCGGCCAGGGCGTCCGGAGCGTTGAGCAACTCGGAAGGTGTAAGCGACGGTACATGCAGCGCGACACCGCGCGCCGTCAGTGCAGCGGATAGCTCCCCGCGCGCCGATGGAAGTCCGGCGAGCACCGTACGCACATCTGTAGCGGCTGTTCCCGTGCAAGCGTCCACTATGTCATGAATATCAGCAATACCAGCGCGAAACCGACGCAACGCCGCCGGCTGCAGCTGATCACCGGTCACGAGCACCAGACGATCCTCGTGTGCTACGAGTAGGCGCACCCGTCTGCTGCCTTGCTCACCCTTGTCCAGGCGCTGCGTACTCCACAAGTGGGCCGCTTGAGCCCACGCTGCCTCCGCAGGCACCATCGCGCTCACCACAAAGCCGGCGGCCTGCGCTGCCTCGTGAATAGCGGCCATCAATCGTGCTGATGCTGCCGCGACCACGCGATGCGACGCCTCGCGGGGCGCGGGTCCAAATCCCACCACCTGCGGTCCACGAGCCGACGCGAAGTATTTGCCAGCATTGCGGGCCAGCAGCTGCTGCAGGTCTTCATCGCGCAACGTCGGCAGCCGGACGATTTGCATCTCTGCCAGCGGCGCTTGCAGCGCCACGGCGAGCTTCGTACCCGCGTCAGGATGTTCGCGCTTCAACGCCTGCAGCGCGGTGGCCAGTGATGGCCACTGCAGCGCCGAGTCGGTTTCCATTGGACTCAATGCCGCGCGCCAGATGCTCGGTTGCGCGCGATCTGAGCGCGCGATCACTGCGCAAAGACTGTGAAGGGAGAGTGATACGCCAATGGGCGTACCGTCTAACCCGCGGCGTTTTACCATTGTTGCCACCGCACGGAAGCCGAGTTGTTGCCGCTGCGTTGTACGATGGCCACCAGTCGTGTGGGTTGCCGGACCAGCGTATCACGAACCGTGAGTGTGAGCTGCACATCACGTGTGTCGACGGTGATGCGCTGGGCCAGCGCAGACTCCGGTTGCACGGGCTGTCCGCGGCCTCCTCCATTCCCGCGCGGCCGACCGGCACCTGCAACTGCACCCAACAACTCGTTGATGGACGTAATGCGACGTCCCGCAGATCGGGATCCAAGAATGTTGGCCACAATCACGTCGGTCATGCCTGGCAACGCGCGCAACACAGCCTCTGGTGCGGTATTCACATTCACACGAGCACCAAAGCCATAGGTGGTAAGGAACGGTCGAACCAACAACAGAATCTCCGGCGTCATTCCCGATACATGTATGAGGTCGTCAACTTCACGAAACGGACCGTTCGTTGGTAACACCATGAGCCCATCGCGAATGTACTGCTCCCGTTCTGCGCCAGCGGCGCGCGGCAGGTCATCTGCGTCAATCCAGTCCACAATGGACTGTGCGATGCGATCGGCCAGCTGATAATCCCTGAGCACAAAACTGAACAGCTGACGGATTTCAACTTCGGACAGCAGGTTGATGTTCAACGTGGCGCCCAGGTCAGAAGCGGCAACACGCACAGGATGCTCGCCAATCATGACGTCGCCCGAGTATACGGAGTCGATACCCAGCCAAGGATCGGACGATCGAAGTGCCGCGGTGTTTGCCTGGGTGGCGCGATTCCGCAAATCAAAATCCAGTCGCGCCAGCATGGTAGCCAACGCACCCGCGGCTGATGCGCGATCCCGCGTACGGTCGCTGGCCGACTGACCGAGTGCGACCCGTTCACGTGCGGTGAGCGAAAACTGCAGCGCCACGGTCGCAATGATCACCACCAGCCACATGGCGGCAAGCAGGGCCACGCCGCGTCGTGGACGTGGGCGCGCGGCGCGCCATCCGGGTACGGGTACGGCGCGCTCAGTAGACAACGGGGTGTCAGCCGCAGCATGCTTGCGGCCGGTCATCGGTCGTTCACCAGCAACCCCACCGTCCCCTCATCGGTGTCAGCGTCGTCAACCTGCTGTCCGGCGCCCGGCAACGTGAACACCAGCGGCAGCTGCAACAGTGGATGCATAGGCGCATCGCCACTCGTCAATGTGAGTCGCACCGCAATTCGCCGCACCGCGGCTGCTTGTGTTTCGGGCACCCATTGATTGGTGGTCTGATCGAGATATTCGACTGTGAGTTGTGTGATGGACCGATCGAGTTCGCGGCGCTGCAATGGGGCCTGCGGCGCGAGTTGATACTCAATGCTGAGTCCCTCTTCGGGCGTATTGGCGTCACCATCGACATACAGTCGCACACTGACATTGGGTGCAACAGCCGGTGTGAGCGCGCTCGTGGTAAAGCGCAACTCGTCGCCGGTACTCACGGCCGACGAAAGCACCGTTTCCGGGTCACCTCGCAACGTTTGTGCTCCAGCGACGCTGCGCGTACCAGCCCTGGCGCGTATGCCCTGTGTCTGGATCTGGATGCTGCCCGCACTCACCCAGCTGCGCAGCAGCTCGCGCAGTGCCGCGGCGCGCTCAACCTCGATCGACGCATTCACTACCGCCTGACGCCGGTCAACAATCGCGCTGAATGCGGCGGCACCAGCGGCCGCGGTCATGCCCGTGATGACGACGCCCACCATAAGCTCCAGCAACGTCATGCCGCGTCGCGCACGCGTGCTCATCGGCGCCGCTGCGTCGCCAGCGGAGGACGGCGATACTGCGCCGTGTTCACCGTGGTTTGTCCTGTTGACCAGACGACCGAAAGCTCCAGCTCATACAGCCCGGGATAGGCAATGCTTGGTGCCGACGTGGTGGTCCACGAGTACGCCGCGAGCGGTTCAGCAAAACGGCCTTGTGCGATTGTATCTGGCAAACGCTGCAGATCACGATCCGTGAGCAAGGGCAGCATACCCGCACGTTCGGCCAGCAACGCTTCAACTTCGAGCGCACGTCGCGCCTTTTCCGCTGTGCGCAACTCGGCGCCTACCACGCTGAGCGCGCTGATCGTAGTGACCGACACAATGGCCAAGGCGGCAATTGCCTCAAACAGAGACACACCGCGCCTTGCCGTGCACTGATTACTGCGCAGACGCGCGTGTGATGTTGCTCGTGCGCTAACGCGCATACGCTGCCGCCTCCCCGCTCCACGGATCGACGGCGATCAATACCGCCCCGTCTGCTCCACGAACAATCAGTGAATCGGCGAACGCGGCGCCCGTTGGTCGAAAGACAAACTGCAGTCTCTCCTGATCCGTCTCCAATGACTCGAGCGCACTGAGCGCCAGCTGACCGGAGCGGAATTCACCCGAGCCACCAACACCCGACGTATCAACGCGGAATGTGCCGGATAACGGAATAATACGAACCGCCACCACCTGATTGGACATGATGGCCAGACGTCTGCTGTCGCGCAGCAGCGTCAACAGGCTGTCGGACGCGCCACGCGATGTGTCATTGCCAAGTTGCAACCACTGCGGGATGACCAGCAGCGCCGTGACTGCCATAACGGCAAACACAACGGTGATTTCCCAGAGCGTAAACCCACGGCGCGCTCGCCCGTTCATGAGAACGACGACGCGTTGATACCATAAATCGCCTGCAGCAGCGAAAGCGCAATCAACGCCACCAACGCACCAAAAATCACAATCATCGCAGGCTCGGCGAGTGTGGCCAACCGTTGTGTTGCGCGTTCCGTTCGCTCCTCAAAAATATCGGCTGCCTTCATGAGAAACTCCCGCAAACGTCCGGCTTCTTCACCCACGCCAATGAGCTGGGAGAGCAGGGGAGGAAAGATTGACGATTCGGCCACCGCGACTCGCAACGAACCACCATCGCGTACCCGTGCGCGAATGCGTTCGGCATGCTCGCGGGCAATTGGATCACCGAGCGATTCAACCGTGTCGTCAAGCGCGGTGAGCAGCGGTGCGCCGCCGCCAATGAGTACGCCGACCAAACGCGAAAACTGCGCGGCCAGCGCGTACTGCCGAAGTGTGCGGACCAGCGGAAGCGAGAGCAGGAGTTGCGCACCAGCACGACGGCCATTTGTGCTTTGTGTCATCCACACCGCAACACCGATTGCTGCCAGCGGCGTGAGCAATACGAGCAGCCAATAAGCGCGCAGCAACCTGGACGCGCCCAGCAGCAACCGTGTAGACGCGGGTAGCTGTGCGCCGGTGCCCTGCAGCAAATCGGCAAACTGCGGCAGCACAAAAAACAGCAGCACCACGACGGCCACGACACCAGCACAGGCGAGCAAGAGTGGATAAATCGCCGCAGAAAGTACACGACCGCGCAACTGTTCATCACGCTCCAGCTGCGTGCCCAAACGGTTGAACGCACTGTCCAGATCCCCACTGCGCTCTCCCGCACGCACCACACCCACGTACATGGGCGAGAAAAAATTCGGGAAGGCCGCCATCGCCGTGGCCAGTGTCTCGCCACGCTCGACACGCGCGCGTACCTCCTCCAGCGCGGTACGCACCGGCCCCGACGTCACACCTGACGATGCATTCAACGCTTGTGCCAACGGCATACCGGCCGGTAGAAGCGCGGCCATTGCCCGAGTGAGCTCAAGTACTTCGCGCCGACTGCCAAGGCGTGCACGCTGTCCGCCTGATCCCGCCTCGTTTGGTGTGTCAACAACGTCGAGCACCAGCAGCCCGCGCTGCTCGAGCGCGCGCGTGAGCGCTCCGGCGCTGGCCGCATGTTCGACGCCATTCAGCTTCGAACCAGACGGATTGACCGCCCTGAACGCAAAGGTTGGCATGCTGGGCGCGGGGTGGAGTGAACTACTGCCAGCTCAGGATATCGGCGTCTTCACCGTCGCCGACGGGTTGCCCGTCAGCGCCAAGTGAAATCAGGTCAAAGCCGTTGGGGTTGGCCTGGCCCGGATTGATGTAGATGTAGGCCGCCCCCCAGGGATCGAGAGGCACCGCTTTTCGCAGGTACGGTCCGCGCCAGTTGGTGGGCGGTTGAACGGCCGGGAGCTCCCAGAGCGCGCTGAGCCCCTGTTCGGTGGACGGGTAGGCACCGTTGTCCAGCCGATAGGCGTCAAGCGTGGTGGTCAGCATCTCCATCTGAGACTTGGCAGTGGCTGATTTCGCCGCTCCAACATGCTGAAAGACGTTGGGTGCAACGAGCGCTGCGAGAATCGCGATCACAACGATCACGACGAGAATCTCAATGAGCGTAAATGCGCGACGACGCGGGCGAGCCGACAAGCTGATCATGATGGTGCATGCCAGAAGAGGGGAGATGGACACCGTCCTGATGCAATTCAAGCGACCGGCCACTGCGGCAGCAACCGATCACTCCTGCGGGAAGACGTAACTCCACAGCGAACGTTAGCCAGAAGTGATGGGAATCACTACGCCGCAAGGCGGCCTCGGCGCATCTTGTGACACTACGTGCCACCGAAGCTTCACGTAACCCGTAGCGCCGTTTTCATAATGGCACCAAGTTTCCGCAGTCGGGGCCGCGTTAAGAAACACGTGCGCTCACACGATTGGTTTTCAGTCCCTCACCGAGAGCCGCATGCAGCCGGATGTGATTGAGCGCAGGCCCACTGCCACGCGCAGGGATTTTCTCCGGCAGGCGGTCGGGCGGAAGGCCCGGCCAGCGCAGGGGCAATGGGATGGGTCGGCCAGCGTCGCACCGCCACCGTTGAGCTGGTCGGATCCCAGAGTGCGCCTGCTGCGTCGTGCAACCAACGGCCCACGCGCAAGTGATGTCGCAGACGTCACCAATGTGGGATACCAGCGGTGGCTCAACGATCAGGTCAACTACGTGGGCCTTGATGACTCACCCAGTGAAAGTATCGTCAACGCAAAGTGGCCGCTGCTGGCCCAGGCGCCGCAACAGCTGGCGGCCGTCAACTCGGGCGAACTGCGGCGCCAGATTCAGGACGCAACACTGTTTCGTGCCGCCTTCTCGCCCCGCCAGCTCTACGAGCGCATGGTGGAGTTCTGGAGCGACCATTTCAACATTTCGTACGACAAGGTCGGCTATCTCAAGGTCATTGACGACCGGGAAGTGATCCGCAAGCACGCACTCGGCAAGTTTTCCGATTTGCTCAAGGCGAGCGCGAAAAGTCCGGCCATGCTCGCGTACCTCGATCAGAACCTCAGTCGCGCCGGATCGCCAAATCAGAACTATGTGCGCGAGCTCATGGAGCTGCACACCATCGGTGTTGATGGTGGCTACACACAGCAGGATGTGGAAGAGCTCTCTCGCGTGTTTACCGGCTGGTCCTTCACCGGTGCCGGCACGTTCGCCTTCAATCCTTCGCGGCACGACTTCGGTGCAAAGACGGTGTTGGGTGTATCCGTTCCGGCCACGTCCTCGAGCATTGGCGCGGCGGGCATCGCCGAGGGCGAGGCGATATTGGAACTGCTCATCAATCATCCGAGCACGGGACGTTTTCTTGCAACCAAAATGCTCAAATGGTTGCTCACGCCCGAGCCCACCGACGCGCAGATCAACGCTGTAGCCGGCGCGTATCGGGCAACCGGTGGCGACATCAAGCGTATGGTCAGAGCCGTGTTGAACGAGGCGTGGGTTGCCGAGGCGCCGGCTAAACTCAAGCGTCCATTCCATCTCGTTGCGTCGGGGATGCGCGCCACCAACGCCATTGTGAACACCGCCACTGCAATGACCACGCAAGTGCGAATCCTTGGTCAACCGCAGTTTCAGTACGAGACACCAGACGGCTATCCTGACGCGCTGGAGTTCTGGGTCGGCAATACCACGCCGCGTTGGGCGTTTGCCACTACGCTGGCCAGCTCCGCTTCGCAGACCGGTATCAATGTTGATATCGCACCGTATCTGGCCGGCACCGCTGATGCTGCAGTTGATCGCATGCAAGCCGAGTTCTTTGGAGGGGAGCTGTCGCTGGAGACGCGACAGATGCTGCTCAACTACATCAAAGCCGGCACGTTCAACAGTGCCCGTGTGCGCGAAACGATCTCTCTGGCGCTAAGCGCCTATGAGTTCCAGTGGTATTGACCTCGGCCAACCAGACCATGACCAATGACGAGCAGGATCAGGATTCCGGTTGCGCCGAGTACAACAGTCTGTCGCGCCGCCGCTTTCTGGAAACCACAGCACGCGTGTCTGCCGCGGCAGCCATTTTCCCATCGTGGCTGCCCAAGATCACGTTCGCCGATCATTACTCGTCGTCGCGTGACGTCATGGTGTCGATTTTCATGCGTGGCGGAACCGATGGTCTTGCGCTGGTCATCCCGCACACCGAGGCGCGATACTATGCGCTCCGGCCCACGATTGCCACGCCCGCGCCCGATTCGCTGAGTCAGAATCGCGCCATCGCACTCGATGATTTTTTTGCCTTTCCGCCGGCCATGCAGGGTTTGCTGCCGGCGTACATCGAGCGGGACCTGCTGGTGATTCACGCTGTGGGACAGCTGGCCAGCAACTCTCGCTCGCACTTTGATGCGCAGCGCTACATGGAAGTGGGCAAGCCGGTCGATCCGGACCTTACTACCGGTTGGCTTGGTCGACATCTGGCGAGCGTTCCGCCGCTCATGTCCGACGCCAAGCTGCGTGGTATTGGTATCGGCTCAGGGTTGTCAAAGACGCTTGTCGGTGGTCCGCAAACATTGCCCATTGCCGATCCGGCCAACTATTCGATTGGTGGATCGTCGTCGACGCGGGCAGCGAGAGCGGCGGCGTTGGCGTCCAACTATGCCAACACGGAAGATCCGCTCAAGACTGCGGCGCTGAATGCGCTCGACACGATCAATCTGCTATCCTCGCTGAACGTGAACGGGTACACACCGGCGAATGGGGTCACGTATCCCAACACCTCGTTTGGTCGCGCTCTTCGATCGATTGCGGTGCTCATCAAATCAGACATCGGGATTGAAGCGGCGTCCATTGATGTGGGTGGATGGGATACACACGCGTCGCAGGACCCCAACAGTGGGCAGATGTTCAACCTCATGCTCGGTTTCTCTGCAGCGCTTGGTGCGTTTTGGGCCGATGTCATTGCCACGGATTATCCCGTGACGGCGGTGGCGCTTTCAGAGTTTGGTCGCAATGCGCAGGAGAACGGAAGCAACGGCACAGACCACGGGCGTGCGACGGCCATGTTCGCGCTTGGCCGACAGATTGCCGGCGGACGTGTACTGACAGCCGGCTGGCCGGGCTTGGGCGTGGATCAGCTTGAGTCGCGTCGCGATTTACGTGTGACCATGGATTACCGCGACGTGCTTGCCGAGATTGTGGAGCGTCGTTTGGAGAACAGCAATCTCGGATTTGTGTTTCCAGGATTCAACCCAACAGTTCAGGGTGTGGTTCGGTAACGATCCACGCGCCAGCGATCAGTGCACGATGATTTCGCCGGCCATGCCCGGGTGCACGGTGCAGAAGTACGAAAACGTGCCGGCGGTGCCGAAGCTGCGCGTCACCGTGGTATCCTTGACGATCGGTACATCGATTGGCGCGCCCGACGCTGATCGATTGAAGATCGCGTTATGTCCATCACCATCGGGTGATTCGCTGATCAGAAAACGAATCGTGCCTCCCACCGCTATCTCGGCGATTGGCGGACTGAAGACGTTGCCTGGCGTGAAGACATCGAGGGTGAGCGGATACGTTGGTTCGGGCTCAATCGCATCACTGCCACCGCACGCCGAAACGGCGATCACACTCACTACAGCCATCAGTCGCGCGAGATGACCAGAACACCGAAAAACAGAGAGAGAGCGCATAGTGTTCGTTGGACGCATGGTGTGAGACAATCGTTACGGGCCGGTGTGCGAAAGCTATTGCTTGCGGGAATGATTGCGAGTGTGGTTGCCTGCGGAAGTGACAGCGGCACCGGTCCGGTCGATCCGGTACCCAGTCCCGATGACCCCGTGGCGGGTGCATTCACGCTGATCACGCTGAATATGATGGCGTTGCCGTTCACACTGTTCAATGACAGCGGTTACGTACTGGAAGTATCGGGCAGCACACTCGCCCTGCAGCCTGGTGGTCAGTTTGTGCTGGCGGTAGTCA
>JBBSPO010000026.1:0-21229 GCA_038258695.1 Gemmatimonadales bacterium
TCAGGCGGCGTCACCACCGCCGCGCGTCGTGTACCGAGTCCCGATACCACCAACAGCCCGTTGCCAATCAGACCGTGCACGATTGCCGCGACATCCAGCACGTCGCGCTGCATGAGACGGGCGAGCGTGCGTACGCTACGTTCGCCGTCCACCCGCGTGAGCACCTCCCATTCCGGCGGCTGCAAACGCAGCAGCGGCAGCGATTTGGGTTCGACATCCACAAACGCCGGCACGGCATCGGCCGACGTAATGCGATCACACAGTGCGCGCCACGCGTCATCACGCTGCGCAGACTCCACCAACATGGCATCGGTTGAGATTCGCACCTGACTACCGTGCGCCGTGGTTGGCGAGTGCACGTCAAATCCAAAATGCCCCTCACGCCACGACAGCACATCCAGCGCCGCGTCAGCGACATCAGACCGGTTGCCGGCCGCCGCCGCCACGGTCGCTGTCCCCAGCGGAAGTGGCTCGTCCACACCGGCATCGATGATGGCACCATCGGAAAAGCGGATCCACGCCGATGTGCCACGCAGCACCGACGTCACACGCAGCGTGCCGTGCTTACGGCTCAGCGACAGCAACTGCCCAACTTCCTGCAAGCCGAGATCGCGAATGGTGCCTTCGAGACTCACCGCGGTCTCCCGCGATTTTCGTACGGCCCGGACATCGAAGACGACGCATCACTCATGCCCGACAGCGTCAGATCCAGCGACGCAAGCGCGTCGCGCGCCTTGCTGGCCGCCGCACTGGTCGGGGCCATCGCAATAGCTCGACCCCAGCGCGCGCGCGCGTCCCGTGTGCGTCCCTGATCGTTGAGCAACACACCGTCCATCCACAATCCCATGGGATGATCGGGTTCAAAGCGTCGCACCTGCTGAATGGCGCGCCGTGCATCGGGCGAACGGTCGGCGGCACGCAGCGCTTCGGCCAACAGCACCAGCGCGGACACGTCGGCGGCATCGTGCTCCAACAACGCGGCCAGCACTTTCACCGCTTCGCCCGGATGGCCGGCGTCGCGATGCACGGCCGCCAACGCCAGTCGCGCTTCCCGAAACCTGGGCGCCGTCGCCAGCGCCGCCACGAGTTCAAGTCGTGCCGCCAGGTGATCGCCACGCTTATGCAGCAGGCGGGCAATGGCCACCCGCGGCGACGGACGCGTGGGATCGAGCACCAGCGCGCGTCGATACAGGGCCAGCGCCAGATCGGATTCTTCCATCTCCACCGCCGCATCAGCGACAAAGTGAAAGATGGCCGGACTGCGTGGGTCGAGACGCAACAGTCGATGGATTGCGCCTCGCGCCACGCGATTGCCGTATGAATCAGACAACGCTGCATGTGTGGCCGCCAGCAGCGCCAATACATCGGGATCCTGCGTTTCGTGCGACCCGAAGCGCTCAATCAGTGGCACTACGTTTCCACCCTTTCCAAGCAGACAGGCAGAACGAATCTCGCCCAACAAGGCGCGACGCGCCAACACGCGCATGCGCTCGGTGTTGGCCAGGGCGCGGTTGGCCGACAGCAAGCCGCGCACCTGCTGGTAGCGTTCGTATGCTTCGCCATGCACGCCGTCAGCAGCAAAGGCATCTGCAATCAAACAGAGCGCCTGCACTTCAAACTCGGGCGCACTCTCGCGCACATCGGCGGTACACAGCGCCAGCAACTGCTGTGCCCGATGCAGCGCATGCTGATGTTCGCCTTCGCGCAGTTGCGTGTCGGCGTCATCAAGCGCAGCACGAGCAGTGGCCACTGGGTCTGGGGCCGCTTGCGTAGACTCAGGCAACAGCGCCGACATATCCGACGCCGACAGCTCGGCGCCCAGCAGCGGCTCTTCGTCGCTGGTGTTCAACAGATCGAGCGGACCAACCGACTCGGGGCACTCTTCCTGCAGCAGAATGCCAACCGACAGCTTGGTCTCCACGCGAACCGGTGCCAATCCCAGCGCATGCTGCGTTTCGCGCAGCGCACCGTCGTGGTCGCCCAATGCGCCCAGCACCTGCGCGAGCGTGTAGCGTGCTTCGGCGTGATCCGGCCGATGTTCAATGGCGGTGGTAATCGCCTGACGCGCTTCGTCCGGGCGATGCAGCTCGATGAGCGCCACACCCATTTCAAACCACGCGTCAGCCAGTGTGGGGTGAAACGCCGCCAGCTCACGCGCCACGGCGAGCGCAGACATCGGATCGCGATGCCGCAAACTCCAACGGGCAAGGTTCAGCCGAGCGCGTACGAGTTCCGGATCGAGCTGGGCCGCACGCTGCAACGCTTCCCGTGCCGCCACGCTGTCGCCCAGACTCTCCAGCACAACACCAAGATTGTTGTAGGCCAGTGCATAGCGCGGATTAGCGCGAAGCGCTTTGCGGTAGCTGTCCGCCGCCGCTTCCAGATCGCCACCTTGATGCAGGGCCACACCATGTTCGCTGTGCAGGCGGGCGTCATCGCCGCGTTCGGCCAGCAGCAATTCGTAGCGCCCGCGCGCTGAACCGTGCGCTCCCTGTACGAGATCGAGTTCAGCGAGCGCGTGACGCACCAGCAACAGATCTTCGCCCTGCGCGGCGGCGCGTTCAAGCTCGCGACGTGCTTCGGCAAAGTAGCCACGTTGACGAAAGGCCAGTCCCAATCCGTAGCGCGCCATGGAGCCATTGCTCACCACACTCAGCATGGCCGGTGTGTCGAGCATGTGGCGTGAGATTGGAAGAGCCGGCACCGTGCCCGACGGCGCACCCGATGCATGCGACAATCCGGCATCGAGCGTCAGATCGCCTTGCAGTGTGCCGAGTGCCGGATCGAGTTGATTGGCTTTGCTCGCCGCTTCCGTGGCGGCGTCATGATAGCCCATGTCCCCGAGCACGAAGCCACGCAGCAGGTGCGCTTCGGCGTGGGAGTTGTCCAAGGCCAGCAGCGCGTCGAGTTCACGAAGCGATTGCTCGTTGGCGCCACGGTGGTAGTGTACTTCGGCCAACTGCAACCGTGCGGTATTATCGTCAGGCTTAACAGCCAACGCGCGTTCGAACCAGCGCTGCGCCTTGCGCAGGTCACCGCCCTGCTGCTCGAGCACACCATACTCGCGAAGCGCCATTGCGTCATCGGGATCGCGCTCAAGCAGTGCATCCAGGTGCACCGTCGCGTCGGCAGATCGTCCGATCAATCGCAGCAGCTGCGCGAGGTCGCGACGGGCTTCGTGGTCGTTGGCGTTGGCGTGTACCCTGTCCTGCAGCGCAGCCACCGGCGCCTCGCAGGCACCGCTCGTTGACGCCACGATCTCCAGGTTGCGAGCCGCCACGCGCATGCGCGGGGCGATGGCCAGTGCGCGCACAAACAGTGCGACGGCTTCGGCGTACATGCCCTTGGAGTGATAGAGCACGCCCAGATTGTTGCAGGCACCGGGATCGGACGTATCGATGCGCTCGGCCAGTGCGCGCAACAGCGCGACATGCCGATCAGCGGTCGGTGGCGTGGACATTCCCGTGCTCCGAACGCCTGCGGTCAGGCCAGACGTAGCGCGCGCAACATCACCTGCAGCGAAGCGGGTTCGGGTAGCAGCAAGAACAACCCGCGCAACGACTGTCCAAGATCGGTGAGCATGAACTCGCTTTCAACACACAGTACGCAGTCGGGATCGGACGCAAACTGCGCGTAGGCGCTGGTGAGCACCGCTGACGACATGTCCACCACGAGCGACGGTGGGGACGGCAGCAACAGCATACCGAGGAAATCGGACAACGCGTTCATGTACGCGCCGCTGAGAATGTTGCCGGCTTCCTTGATGGCCGATGTTTCCATTTCGCCGAGCGCGGTTGATGAACCGAGCGGTCGTCGCAACATGAGCTCCGCGAGTCGCATCACGGTGGGCTTGGGAAATACGAGCAGCGTGCGTCCGCTCAGATCACCCAGCATATGCATCATGACGGCGGCAACGGGCTCCTCGTCTTCAGCAAACTGCGATGGGATCGCTTCGAGCTGCACAATGTTGATGGCCGGCACCTTGATCATGATGGTGCTGCCGGTCATTTGCGACAGTGCGGTGGCGGCGTGACCCGCGCCAATGTTGGCGGTTTCACGCAATGCGTCGAGCTGCAATGATTTGAGAGACTTGATCGCCTCCATGATGCACTCCAAAGGAAGTCAGCGGCCGCGCCGGGATCAGGCGAGACTTCCTACATCGACGATGAGTGCAGGCCTCCCGTCACCGAGAATCGTCGCGCCGCTGAAAAGTGGCGTTGCGCCGCGTACTCCGTCGAACTGTTTGACCACGATATCCTGCTGTCCCAGCAGGGCGTCAACCTTGGCGGCCACCCGCTGTCCGCCGGCGTCGAGCACAATGAGCTGGGTGCCGGCGTCGTCGCTTGGCTGGTCGCCAAAGCGCTCGCGCAGACGCACCAGCGGCAGCACCTCGCCGCGCATGTTGATGGCTTCGCCGCCGTCGAGAACATGCCGATCGACATCGTCAAACTCCACGGCCTCCACCACATGAGAAGTGGGCACCGCGTAGGTGCGTTCACCCACCTGCACCAGCAGGGCGCGCACGATGGCCAGTGTGACCGGCAAACGAAGCAGGAAGGTGGTGCCCTGGCCAAGCGTGGTCTGGATGTCGAGCGCACCACCCAGCGCACGCACACGGCTGGCCACCACATCAATGCCCACGCCGCGACCGGACAAGGAGGTGACCGACGTTGCTGTCGAGAAACCAGGCATCGCCAGCATCCGCACCAGGGCGTCGTCGGTGAGCGATGCAAGCGTCTGATCGGCGCGACCTTCAGCCACGGCTTTGGCCAGAATGTGATCGCGATCAATACCACGCCCGTCGTCTTCAACGGCAATCACAATGGCGGCCCGGTCGCGCACCGCCCGCAGCACCAGGCGGCCGGCCTCCGGTTTACCCAGCGCCGCGCGATCGGCCGGACTCTCGAAGCCGTGATCAATGGCGTTGCGGAGCAGATGCACGACCGGATCACCGATCGCTTCGAGCATGGAGCGATCGAGTGTGATATCGCGTCCCTCCATGGTGAAGACAATCTCTTTGCCGAGATCGCGCGCGAGATCACGTACCAGTCGTGGAAAGCGATCAAAGACCTGCCCCACGGGCACCATGCGGGCCTGAAGAATCTCCTCCTGCAACGCACTCACGAGGCGCGACATGTCCTGCGCCGCCACCATTACCTGGCGATCACCCGTGCCTTCGGCCAGTCGCAACATGCGATCGCGTGAAATGACCAGTTCTCCGATCAGATCGAGCAGCGCATCAATGCGCTTGAGATCAATGCGCACGTGTCGCAGCACATCACGCACGGCGCGTCGCACTTCAGGGGCGCGCACGACAACCCGTTGCACGTCACCGGCACCGCGCACGGCCGATTCGAGTGCGCTGTCCGGGTGTGCGCTGGCGATGGCCACGGTGAACACACCATCGAACGCATCGGTGAGCGATTGCACGGACGGTTCGGTACCCTGCACCGTGCCGAGCTGCTCGAGTCGCGCCAGGACAATTTGGGCGCGCACCGATTTGAGTGGAGCATCGGGTGCGAGTGTGACGGCGACGAGGCGCGCGGTTGCAGCGTTGGGGGCGCGGTCGCTTTCCATCACGCTGTCAGACTCGTTCAGCGCACCCTGATCCTGTTGCTCGCCGTGCTCGTCGGCGCGCACATCGCTCTGCACTGCCGTACTGAACTCCTCAATCGGCACGCGCCACGTAGCGGTGGTACGCGCGGCACGACCGCCGTCGAGCGAGTCGGCCACCGACGCCAGGCGTTCCAACAGCGGCAACGACACCACGCGAGTATCGTGTCCGTCAACGGCGTCGTCTACATGCTGCGCCAGCGCGTCGGTTGCTTCGTAGAGCAGCGCCAGCAGCGTGGAGTCGGCTGGCGCTTCTGTCTCGCGCACGGCGGAGAGCAAGGTCTCGGTGGCGTGCGCCATTTGCTCCACCGACGAATAGCCCATGGCGCCGGCCATACCTTTAATGGTGTGCGTAGCGCGAAAGAGCTCGTCCACGGCACCATCGTTCTGGCCGTCCGCGAGCGCAACCAGCGCTGCGTCGATGCCGGCCAGATGTTCTCGCACCTCGGTGCGGAACAGCTCGGCGTAGCGCGCTACATCCACGTGGGTTTTTGCGCGAACGCGCCGCCGGTACGGCCGTTACGCAGCCAGGACGCGCTGCACTGCTTCGAGCACGCGACTGGGCTGAAACGGCTTCACAACAAAATCCTTGGCACCGGCCTGAATGGCCTCGACCACGAGCGCCTGCTGACCCATGGCGCTGCACATGAGAATGCGCGCCGACGGATGTGACTTGGTGATCTCACGCACGGCATCAATACCGCCCATGTCGGGCATGACGATGTCCATTGTCACCAGGTCAGGCTGCAGTAGCCGGTACTTCTCAACGGCTTGCACGCCGGTTTCGGCTTCGCCCACAATCTCGAAGCCTGCCTGCTGCAGAATATCACCAACCATTGTGCGCATGAAGATCGCGTCATCGCAGATCAAAACGGTCCGACTCACGGTCCTTCCTCCGAAGAGAGCATCACCCGCGCAAGAAGCACACCCAGATCGAGACGCATGACGAGATCGTCACCCGCACTCGCGAGCCCGCATGCGATGCGGGAGCTCACGGGAGCTGCTGGCGTTGCGTCAGATGGCGCAACTTCAGACGGCTCCTGCCCGGCAGACGTAGGATCGCCCTCAAGCGGTCGCACATCGTGTACTGCATCGACGGCCAGCCCAATCACGCGGCCGCCATGCTCAACAAGGACGACTGATGACCGGAGGACGGCACGAACCGGGGCCGCCTCTGATGCGGGAAGCGGCAAATCGGGCTCGCTGCGCAGGACTTCGGCCAGATCCAGCACGGTTACCACCATGCCCCGCACGTTCACTAATCCACGCGCCACCGGCGGCGTGCCTGGGATTGTGGTGATCGTCTGTGGACGAACCACTTCCTGCACCAGTTCAATGGGTAACGCACACAACCGGCCGGCAACGCTGACGACGAGCACCCGAGGGCGCTCGTCTTCGGCTTCCTCAGGGGTCGTCGGGATCTGTGTTGAAAAATCCAAGGGCGTCGAGGGGATCAGAGACATCGTTCAGTTCGGGCATGTGGGCAACGGCCAGCAGCGATGCCCGCAAATCTTCCGGCAACGGACTGCGCAGCTCGATTGACTCACCCGTGACCGGGTGCGGCAGGCGAAGCCACGCGGCGTGCAGGAAATGCCGGCGCGGCGGCAGCGACGCCAGACGACGTCCACCACCACCACCATAGGTATCGTCACCAACAACTGGATGTCCAATAGACGAGAGATGCACGCGAATCTGATGTGTGCGTCCGGTGTGCAAATGCGCGCGCACCAGATCCACACTGTCAAACCGCGCCACGCGCACAAAGGTTGTGCGAGCGGTCTTCCCTCCCTTGACGATTGCCATGCGCTGTCGGTCCCGTGGATCGCGCGCTAACGGGGCATCCACGCCAATGCGCTCGTCTGACAGGTGGCCCCAACAGAGGGCGGCGTACCGACGGCGAATGGCGCGCGACGCCAACGCCGCACTGAGCGTGCGATGCGCGTGCTCGGTTTTGGCGACCACCAGCAGCCCCGACGTCTCCTTGTCCAACCGATGCACCAGTCCCGGGCGTTCTTCCCCACTGCCCTCAGCCAGCTCGCCGCCTCGTCCCACCAGCGCGTTCACCAGTGTGCCGCTCCAGTTGCCCGGCGCGGGATGCACCACCATACCGGGCGGCTTGTCCACCACCAGCAGCGCATCGTCTTCGAACACGATGTTGAGCGGAATATCTTCCGGCACGATGTCGCGGCCTGGCGGCGGCGGCACGAGAATGTTGACCGTATCACGCGCCAGCGTACGATAGCTGGCCTTTTCCAGCGCGCCATTCACCGAGACGTGGCCCTGGGCGATGAGCGTGGCCGCCTGCGTGCGCGAGAGTTCGCGCACCGACGCGACGTACAAATCGAGCCGCTCGCCGGCCTTCACGCCCACCGTGTGCGTGGAACGTGTGCCCTGCTCATCTGACGCCACCGGCACCACCCGCTCCGGATGATCCGCGCTACTCACAGTGCACGCTCATTGCCGAGTGTTGACACTCGCGTGCCTGGCCCGACGCGCGGTCTCGGCCCGATCCACCTGCCAGAGTGCAATAACAAGACAGACGGCACCAACTGAAACGGCCGAATCGGCCACGTTAAACGTCCAGAACCGCACATCACCAACTCCGATATCGATGAAATCCACCACACCGTCACGATATCGGATGCGGTCCAGCACATTGCCAACAGCGCCACCAATGATCAGCGGCACACCTACCGAAGCTAGCCACGACTCTGCGACCAGCTCGCGCGTCGCACGCAACAACACAACAATGATCACAATCGCCAACACACCAAAGAACCAGCGCGAATACGGGCCAATGTTCATGCCAAACGCCGCCCCGGGATTGAACGAGAGCGTAAAGCGGACCACGTCTCCCAACACTTCATGCGGCATATGTCTGGGCACGAGCGCGCTCACGGCCCACATTTTGGTGACAACATCAATACTGAGCACCGTCAGCAACAACGACCAGAATCCAGCGCCGCCGAACGCCAGCGGTTTGCGCTCAGTACCAGCGGGCATCAGGATTTGGCTTCGGTTGATGCAGTAGCACCAGCCGCGTCGGGGTCCTCATTCCATAGCACCCAGGCCAACAACAGTGCACCACAGCTCACGGCCATATCGGCGATGTTAAACGTAGGCCAGCGCGACGCGCCAATGCCCACGTCAATGAAATCCACGACACCGTATTCGTGACGCACCCGATCAATGAGATTGCCCAGCGCACCCGACGACACGAGCGCCAACGCCAGCGTACGCCGCACGTTGCCCGATTCCGTGTCACGGTACATGCGCCACAGAATAACCATGGCAACCACACTCAGCGTGAGAAAAATCCAGCGCGAATAGCCGCCCAGATACAAACCAAACGCGGCACCCGGATTGTACACCAACGTCCAGCGCAGCCATTCGCCAATCACCGGAGACGGTACGCCGGCGGGAGACAACGTGGCGACGGCAATGGCTTTGGTGATGACGTCCGACACCACCACCACAATCATGATCGGCCAGTAAATCAATGCGTTCACGTCAACCCTTCTTGGCGTTTTCTTCGCGCTGCTTGCAATCAATGCAGTAGCGCGCGTGCGGGAGTGCATCCAGTCGGTCAAAGGCAATGTCTTCACCACACTGATGACACTTGCCGAAGGTATCGGGCGAGCGGTACAGCCGGCGCAGCGCCTGATCAATGTGCCACAAAAAACGACCTTCCTGACTCACAAACAGGAACGCTTTTTCGCGCTCCATGGCATCGGTCCCCTGATCTGCCATGTGGAACGAGTAAGCTGCCGTGTCCGAACTGTCAGCGGTGGCGTTGGGACCAAAGGTTTCGCCGTGATGCCCCAGCTCTTTAAGAACGCGACGACGTTCTTCGAGCAGTCGTTCCTCAAAGTACGTGAGGTTCTTCTTGGACATCGGCTTGGGCTTCCTGGGCGCGTCTGAACCAACCATCAGGTTCCGTCCTTCGTGAGCGCGAGGCGCACGGCACGTCCATCGACATCGCCGTCCGGCCCCACGAACCATGTATGATCATCCGTCCCCTCGTGGAACGGTGAACCAGCCTCCAACCCAACGACAATCCGCGTGGCCAGCACTTCACTGGCAATGTGGCTCGCGTACGTCTGTGCAACTGTTTCCAACTCTGTGTCACCAATGATGGCGAGCACAATACGGTCGCTCACCTCCAACCCTGCATCACGACGCAACCGCTGCGCGCGACTCACGATTTCCCGCGACAATCCTTCCGACCGCAGCTCCGGCGTGATCGTGGGATCGAGCGCCACACCATAGCCACCGTCTTCCTGTACCACCGCCGCACCCGAGGCACGGCGAACAATGCTTACGTCTTCCGGTGTGATCAAGCGCGCTTCATCGAGCACCGTCACCTGAACGTCCCGACCGGCTGCCAATTCATGCAGTTGCTCATCACTGAGCGACGATGCCGCAGCCGCCACTTGTGGTGTGATTGAACCAAACTTTTTACCCAATACCCGGAAGTTCGGTCGTCCTTCCAACGTCACGAGCGCGTCTGTGCTGGTGACAAACTGCACATCCTTGACATTGAGCTCGGCCGCCAGCAACGAGGACAGCGCTGCGGCGCCGCTTGTATCACCGGGAACAACGCACTGCAGCGACGGCAGCGGCTGACGCACCCGCACATCGGCTGTGTCGCGCGCCGCATGACCGAGCCCGGCCAGTGTGCGGATGGACTGCATGTCGGCTTCCAGCGTTTCGGCGACGTACCCGTTCTCGCGTACAAACGGCGCCAAATGCACTGAGCTGCCAGTGAGCGCGCGGTGCATCCAATCGCTGATGAACGGCGCAAACGGTGCCAGCAATCGGGTGACCACCGTGAGCACTTCATGCAACGTCGCAAACGCTGCACGATTGTCGTCTGACGACACCTCGTAAAACCGCGAACGCGACTGACGCACGTACCACTTGGAGACGTCGTCGTCCACAAACTGCATCACGCGACGCGCGGCCGACGTGGCGTCGTAGTTGGTGAGCGACGCGTTTACTTCGCGCTCCACACGCGTGAGACGCGACAGAATCCAGCGGTCAAGCGGCGGTCGGTTGGGCACCGTGGGATCCTGCTCCGACGGCGACCAGCCAAAGTTTGCGTACTGCGCAAAAATGCCGGCGTACACATTGCGCAGCGTCAGCAAGAACCGACCGGCTGTTTCACGAATCGCGTCTTCATCAAATCGGCGCGGCGTCCACACCTGACTTGATGCCACCAAAAACAAACGCACCGCGTCGGCGCCGTGACGTTCGAGCACCTGCCACGGGTCCACCACGTTCCCCTTGCTCTTGGACATTTTCTGCCCACTCGCATCGAGCACCAGATCGTTCACCACCACCGCTTTGTACGGCGCCGCGCCGGCAGTGTTATTGGGCAGTGCATCATCGAGCCCTGTGGCAATGGCGAGCAGCGAATAGAACCAGCCACGCGTCTGGTCCACGCCCTCAGCGATGAAGTCGGCCGGATACTGCGCGCGCACCACATCCTGGTTTTCAAACGGATAGTGCCACTGCGCAAACGGCATGGAGCCGGAATCGAACCAGGTATCAATCACTTCGCTGACGCGGCGCATGGTGCCCGTGCCACTGCGCGCAGGCCACGTGTAGCTGTCAATAAACGGCTTGTGCGGATCAAAATCCTCACCCAGCGGCGTACCCACCCGTTCGCCCAACTCGGCGAAGCTGCCAATCACTTCGATCTCTGACGGATCACTGTCGTTCACCCACACCGGCAGCGGAGTGCCCCAGTAGCGGTCGCGCGAAATCGCCCAATCCACATTGTTTGACAGCCACTCGCCAAAGCGACCGCTGCCGATTTCCGACGGATTCCAGTTTACATCGGCGTTGCGAGTCATCATGGCATCGCGCACCGCAGTGGTTTTGATAAACCAGCTGTCGCGTGCGTAATACAACAACGCGGTGCCACATCGCCAGCAGTGCGGATAGGCGTGCAAGTATTTCTGCACCTTCCACAAACTGCCGCGACGTTCAAGTTCTTCGACAATGATCGGGTCGGCAGCTTTCACAAACTTTCCCGCCACCAACGGGATGTGCGCTTCAAACTCACCGCGCGCCGTCACGGGTTGCAAAAATGCCAGGCCGTGGCGCTGACCGGCCGCGTAGTCATCGGCGCCAAAGGCCGGCGCCATGTGCACCACCCCACTGCCGTCTTCCGCCGTGACGAACTCTTCGGCCACAATGATTTCATGCGCGCCGGTTTCCGGATACTCCACCCAATCCAGCGGGCGCGTATACTCGCGTCCCACCAACGCCGACCCGCGATGTGTGCCCACCACATTCCAGCGATCGGCCCAATCGGCGCCGAGTACGCCCGAGACGCGGGCTTCGGCGAGAATAATGGTCCAGTCGGGCGCGTTCTTTTTACTCAGCTCTGCATACGTGAGCGTGGGGTGCACGGCCAGCGCGGTATTGGACACCAACGTCCATGGCGTGGTGGTCCACACAATGATGCGGCGACGCACACCGTTGTCGCTCGCATCGGGCACCAGATCAAGCGCCACGTAGACGCTTGGATCTTCAACATCCTGGTACCCCTGCGCGACTTCGTGACTGGACAACGCCGTGCCACAGCGCGAGCAGTACGGCAGGATCTTGTGACCCTTGGTGAGCAACGACTTTTTATGCAACGTGGCCAGCGCCCACCACACCGATTCGACATAATCGTTGTGATACGTGACATACGGTGTGTCGTAATCCAGCCAGTACGCCATGCGCTCTGACAGTGACTCCCAGTCGGCGCGATACTTCCACACACTTTCACGGCAACGCTTGTTGAACTCGGCGACACCGGTTTCCTCGATGAGCTGCTTGCCACCAAGTTTGGCCACGTCGGCCAGGTCTACACCATCGCGTGCGGCCTTTTCGCGTTGCAGCTCTTTTTCAACTTCAATCTCCACCGGCAGACCATGCGTGTCCCAGCCCGCTTTGCGCGGTACGAAGAACCCTTGCATGGTGCGATGACGACAGAACAGATCTTTGATTGTGCGCGAAAACACATGATGAATGCCGGGCCGTCCGTTGGCCGTTGGCGGTCCTTCAAAAAACACAAATGGATCGGCACCGGCGCGCGCCTGCTGCACGGTGGCGAACAGCTGCTCTTCGCGCCACTGCGCGAGCAGCGACTGGTCCAGCGCGTGCGCGGACTGCTCCGTGTCAGGCAGCGGGAAGCGCGTAGCGACCGTACTCAGCGCACTGTCGCTCACAGACGCTCCACCACACCACGCACCACCGTGGTCAAGCGTGGTTCGGCTTCGCGCGCCACGCGCAGAATGTCGTCGAGATTGGTTGGCTCGAGTGCGTCGGGCAGGCAAAGATCGGTAATGATGGACAAACCCAGCACGCGCATACCGCCGTGACGCGCGACAATGACTTCTGGCACCGTACTCATGCCAACAACGTCGGCGCCAAAGTTGCGCAGCATGCGATACTCAGCGCGCGTTTCGAGATTGGGGCCAGGCACAGCGACGTATACACCTTCACGCAGCGTCACTCCGTTGGCCGCAGCGACTTCACGAGCGAGGGCGCGCAACGCCGGATCGTACGGGACTGACATATCGGGAAAGCGCGGCCCAAGCGTTTCATCGTTGGGACCAACCAGTGGATTGTCGCCCAACATGTTGATGTGATCGGAAATGAGCATCAGATCGCCGGCGGCCCAGAGTGGGTTCATGCCACCGCACGCGTTGGACACCACCAGCGTGTCTGCGCCCAGCGCTCGCAGCACCCGCACGGGAAACGTGACCTGCTGCAGCGAGTAACCTTCGTAGCGATGAAAGCGCCCCTGCATGGCGATGACTGTTTTGCCACCAAGTGTTCCGCACAGCAAACGTCCACGGTGCGACTCCACCGTCGACAGCGGAAAGTTGGGCAACTCTTCGTAGCCAATGGACACTTCTACGTCCATGACATCGGCCAGTGCACCAAGCCCTGTGCCCAGAATGATTGCGACTTCGGCTTGCTTGGGAAAACGCTGACGCACCGCATGCGCAGCAGCGGCAATGCGTTCGTGTGCGTGCAGACCAAGCGCTGGGTGCGCCAGCCCAACCGCGGTGTGTTCCTGCGTGTACTGCAGCTGGGGAAACCCGTGTGGCGTGGTCATGATTTGTCTGCTTCCTCTTCACCCATGGCGTCAAGCCACGACGGTGTTGGCATGGACGGACGGGGTGGCTGTTGTTCGGCCTGTTCAAGCACGGGCCTCACACGCGGAGCGGAGTCGGCGCCTACATCGAGTCGGAAACCGACATCAGGCTTGCGATCTCCAGCCGAACGCGACGTCTGGCCCAACTCAGGCGGCGTCGCGCTTTCGGCGGCGGCAATCTCCGTGGACTGCCGCTCAACCATTGTTCGCATCTGCGCCAGAAAGGCTTTGCGGGTGCGCCACAGCTGCTGCAGCTCGTCTTCGGCACGACGGATATCGCCCTGCACACCGGCCAGGATGCGATCAGCCTCACCATGCGCTTCACGCAGCATCAACTGCGCTTCCCGTTCGGCCTGGGCGCGGATTTCACCACGCAACTGTTGCGCCGATACCAGCGCTTCGTTGAGTGCCTTGTCACGATCACGGAACACACGCAGCTGTTCCAGAAAGTTGCTGACTTTCGTCTCCAACTCCTGATTGGTGCGCGCCATGCGCTCGAGTTCATCGGACACCTGATCGCGGAACTCGTCAACTCGCGTACGATCGTAGCCGCGCAGCGCGTTGCCAAAATCCCAACGACGCGCGTCGAGCGCGGTCAGTTTGAAGCGATCATCCGTCATGTCATACTCCGACGCACAAAAAGGAAAGAAGCAGTCACGTCACCCCTCACGTTCGCCAAAGAGCATGGTGCCCAAGCGCACATGCGTCGCGCCTTCTTCGACCGCGATCTCAAAATCACCTGACATTCCCATGGACAGCACCGACGCATCAAGACCGGCCGAACGCAGCGTATCGGCACAGGCCCGGGCATCGGCAAACACCTGTCGCAACACCGCTTCTTCGGCGTCAAACGGCGCCATGGTCATGATGCCGCGTACCTTGAGCGACGAACAGCCGTGCAACAGCTCGGCCAGCGCGGCCACCTCGGCGGCCGGCACTCCATACTTGCTCTGCTCGCCGCTCACGTTCACCTGCACGAGCACATCGCACACCCGCTCCGACTGCGCGGCGGCCCGATCGAGCGCGGTGGCCAGCCTGCTCGAATCGAGCGAGTGCACCATATCAAACGCCACCGCAGACGAGGCCTTGTTGCGCTGCACATGTCCAATGAGGTGCCAGCGCAGCGGCACGCCGCATTCGGCCCGCTTGGGTTCGGCTTCCTGCACCCGGTTTTCACCAACATCAGTCACACCGGCGGCGGCTACCGCTCTGACGGCCTCAACCCCGTGCGTTTTGGTGACCGCCACTAGCGTGACGTCTTGTGCGTGCCCGCCGCGAGAACGCGCCGCCGCGATGCGATCACGCGCGTCGCGAACACGCGCGGCCACGGCCTGCGCGTAGGTAGAATCAGCGGCGAATGAAGAGGCGGAGGCGGTCACGGGTACCGTCGAAGAGTGGCGAGCAGCCGCGCGGAGCGGAACGAGACGCCAAGGCCCGCGCAGCTGGCGTTGGCGCACACTTTTGGCCTAGCCTATGAAGCTAGATATGCGCCTATGACGCGACAAGTGTAGCAGCTCGGTTTTGCGTCTGCCGCACGCCTCCTCAGAGCTGCATCACCGCGTGTTCGGTGGTGGCCCGCGGCTCACGGCCGGCGAGCAGGTCGCGCACCTGAAGTGGCGTCAGCTCCTGCCGGAGTTGCCCGCCCTGCGCCACGCTGATGGAGGCCCGCTCTTCACTCACCACAATGATCATAGCGTCAGACTCCTCAGAGAGCCCCAGCGCCGCGCGATGACGCGTACCCAGCGCCCGGTCCAGAATCAGCGACTGCGAGAGCGGCAGAATGCAGCTCGCCCCCACGATAATGTCATCGCGAATGATCACCGCGCCGTCATGCAACGGCGAATACGGGGTGAAGATCGTGGTGAGCAGATCGGCCGACACCTTGGCCTCCAGCGCCGACCCACTCTCGATGTATTCGTTGAGCGACGTATCGCGCTCAACCACAATGATCGCGCCCACGCCGGAACGCGACAGGCGCTCCACGGCGTCGGTGATTTCGTCCAGCACGGCGTCGCCTTCGAGCCCCCGGAACACCCGCCCCATGCGCGATGGACCAAGATGCGCCAGCGCGGCCCGCAGCTCCGGCTGAAAAATCACCAACAGCGCAAACGCGCCGTAGGTGAACACCACACCCAGTACGTAGGTGATCATGGTGAGCTTGAGCAACCACGCCGCCGCAAACGCCAGCGCCAACACCATCAACCCACCCAGCATCTGCAAGGCACGCGTCCCGCGAATGAGCAGCAGCACGCGATAGAACAGCACAGCCACGACCACGATCTCGAGGAGATCGCGCCAGCTGATGCGAAGTGCCTGCAGCAGAGCCAGATCGAGCACGGCGTCGGGGAGAAGGTGGGTGTGGGCGGTAATGTGCAACGGGCGGCTTCGGGAAAGAACCCCGAAGCCGCCCGTATTGTGACTATGTGCAGGTGTGAGACTGGCTCACACTCGCTCTATCACGCGGGTGACGGTTCCGGCCCACCGAGGAGTGGAGGCGGCACCGGACGCGCGGGCTGCGGCGCCACAGGTGCGGACGGCGGCAACTGCGGCACCGAACCGGGCTCCGGCTTGCGCGGCGGCAACGTTCCGCCCTGACGCAGAATCGCAAAGTCCTCGCGAACCAGCGTTTCACGCTCGAGCAGGTTGGTGGCCATGGCGTGCAGCAGGTCGTTGTGCTCGGTGAGCACAGCGCGAGCGCGTGCGTAGGCCTCGTTGACAACGCGCGAAACTTCGGCGTCCACCAGCTGCGCCGTCTTTTCCGACACATCACGACGGCTCTGCAAATCGCGACCGAGGAATACTTCCTGCTCGTTATCTCCAACCAGAATCGGTCCCACCGCGTCGCTCAATCCCCACTGCGTTACATAGCGACGCGCCAGCGATGTGGCCTGCTGAATGTCGCTGGCCGCACCGGTGGTCACACGATCGCGACCGAATACCAGCTCTTCGGCCACACGTCCGCCGTAAGCCATGACAAGACGAGCTTCAAGCTGTTCGCGCGTCACCGACACACGATCGTCTTCGGGCAACGTGAACGCCACGCCCAGCGCGCGACCACGCGGCACGATGGTCACCTTGTGCAACGGATCGTTGCCCTTGACCATCATGGCGCACACTGCATGTCCTGCTTCGTGGAACGCGGTCAGGCGACGCTCTTCTTCACGCATCACCAGCGACTTGCGCTCCGCGCCAAGCATAACCTTGTCCTTGGCCTCTTCAAGATCATTCATGTAGATCTTTTCGTGTCCCTTACGGGCGGCCAGCAATGCACCTTCGTTCACCAGATTGGCCAGATCGGCACCAGCCATGCCCGGTGTGCCACGTGCCAGCGACGTGATCTCCACATCGTCGGCAATCGGCTTGTTGCGCAGGTGCACCTTGAGAATGCCCTCGCGACCACGCAGGTCGGGCGCATCAACCACAATCTGACGGTCAAAGCGGCCCGGACGCAGCAGCGCCGGATCGAGCACGTCGGGACGGTTGGTGGCGGCAATCAGGATGACACCTTCGTTGGACTCGAAGCCGTCCATCTCGACGAGCAGCTGATTGAGCGTCTGCTCGCGTTCATCATGACCACCACCCAAACCAGCACCACGGTGACGGCCGACGGCGTCGATTTCGTCAATGAAAATGATGCACGGCGCCTGCGCCTTGCCCTGTTCAAAGAGATCGCGCACACGTGAGGCACCAACACCTACGAACATCTCCACAAAGTCGGAACCCGACATGGAGAAGAACGGGCGTCCCGCTTCACCAGCAACCGCACGGGCCAACAACGTTTTGCCCGTACCTGGCGGGCCCACCAGCAGTGCACCCTTGGGCAAACGTCCGCCCAGCTTGGTGAACTTTTGTGGGTCCTTGAGGAACTCAATGATCTCCTGCAGCTCGACCTTGGCTTCGTCGGCACCGGCCACGTCGGCAAACGTGATCTTGGGCGTGTCGCCGGTGAGCAACTTGGCTTTGCTCTTGCCAAACGAAAACGCTTTGCTGCCGCCGGACTGCATTTGACGGAACAGGAAAATCCAGAAACCGATGATGATCAGCCACGGCAAAAAGCCGATGAGCAGACTGGTGAAGTTGGCGCGCGACTGCTCGCTGCTGACCTCAACACCGTACTGGTTGAGCAGCGCCAGCTCTTCATACGAGTTCTCGACCGGATAGCGCGTGGTGAACTTCAGCACATCCTTGCCATCGGCCTTGATGGGCGTGCGGAACGTTCCCACCACCACTTTACCGCCCTGAATCGTGGCTTCCTTGATGTTGCCCGATTTGAGCTGTTCGAGGTAGAAGGTGTAGTTGACCGGCGGCGCAGCGTCGGATTTGCCACCCGTGTACGACAAGATCGCCAGCGGGATCAGGATCACCAGGATCCAGAACGACAGCTGCTTGGAGAGCTTGCCCCAGTTAGTGGGCTTCTTAGGCGGGGGACTCATTGGCGAAGGCATAGCGTTTCGACCTTATTCCAGGCTTGCGACGTAGGGCAGATGCCGAAAATGCTCGGCGTGATCGAGCCCGTAGCCGACGAGAAACTCATGGGGCGCATCGAATCCGACGAACTGGACGGGTTCCGTCAGATGCTCTGCAATATGCTTGTGCAACAGTGCGCAAATGGCCAGCGACTTGGGGTTTCGCGCTTCCAGCAGTTCAAGAAGTCGCGCCAACGTCCGTCCGGAGTCGACGATGTCCTCGACTAGCAGAATGTGTTTACCCTCCAATTCCGTTTCCGGATCGTAGAGTAATCGTACAACACCACTGCTTTCCATGGCATCGCCATAACTCGACGCCACCAGAAAATCGACCTGCAGCGGACGCTCGATGTGGCGCACCAGATCGCTCAGAAAAATGAAGCTGCCCTTGAGAAGCCCAAGGACCAGCAGCTCGCCATCAGGGTAAGCCGCCGTGATCTGCGCACCGAGCTCCTGCACCCGCTGCTGAATTGTTGCCGCATCATACGCAATGCGCCTGACAGCTCGGCCGTCGAGGCGCGGATCAACTGAACTCGCGCTCACTGCGATACCAGACGAAGTCCGACCTTCCGGATCGGGACGGTGCGGACGGGCCGCGAACGATGTCGGGGACCCAGACCACTTCCCCATCAACCAACACCACTGGCCAGCCGCTTCGGTCACGTCGCGGCACGCCGTATTCTGCAAGATACCGCGAGATGCGCCGTAACGCGCCTGTCTGTGCATTCCGGATTCGATCGCCGGCCCGCCAACCTCGCACCTCAAGTACACCTGAGCGCGGAAAAGCCGCCATGTTCAACGCCAATAGACTGGATTCCGCCGACGTCGGCACGCTCTTTTGACTAGTCCGGCGCGAACCCGCCGGTTCCCCGTTCGATCCGGGGCGAATGACCGCCAACCGCCAGTGGGCCCAACGCAGCGTGTTGCCGGCCATACCAACCACCGGCGGCGCGTGGCGCGCTGCCACATCGCGCGCTACCCGTGCAGCCGACCGCACCTCGAACACATCGCCGCGTCTGACAACCGTCGCACCGCCGGGCAGCAACAACTCACCGGCTCGAGCACCACCGAGAGTAAACCCAACAAGACGGCTCGTTCCGGTCCCGTCCAGCGTGATCCCACACGGGCCGAGCAGGGCTGGCCACATCACCGCCAACGACTCGGCCGACCAGCCGGCCAGGGCTGCACGATCAAGCTGCCACGCACCATCCGACAGCTCGCGCCAGGGCAGCGTGTGCACGAACGCATCAACATCGCGGCGCCACGCCGCAGCGCGGCTGGCGATGTCCAGCATGTCGGCGGCAAACGTGGCGTCCACGCGGGCAATCGCCGGCAGCAGGTCCTCGCGCACGCGCACCCGCTGATGCCGTCGGTCGTGGTTGCCAGGGTCAGGCACAATTGGCACCGCGTGCGACTCACGGTAGCGCGTGAGCTGGGCACGGGAGAGAGAGAGCCAGGGTCGCACCACCGGCCCCGGTGCAGCCAGCGCCGCCAGTCCACGGGCGCCGGTGCCACGCAGCAAGCGTTGCACCACCGTTTCAAGTTGGTCGTCCTGAGAGTGCGCCGTCACCACGCGTGCACCGTAGGCACCGGCCACCCGATGCAAAAAAGCCCACCGGGCCTCGCGCCATGCGGCCTCGGTTTTGCCCACCCGTCGCGCGCGCTCGCGCACCACGTTGAACCCCAGAAGCCTGGCCTCTCGCACGACCAGCGCGGCGGCCTGTGTAGCGTGCGTGCCCGTTCCATGGTCGAACGTGGCCACCACGGCGACGCGACCCGGGGCCCAGCGCGCCATCGCGTGCAACAGCACCATCGAATCACCACCGCCGGAAACGGCGAGCATCAAGGGGCCGTCAATCTGCTGGAGACTTGCGATCGCGTCGCGCAATGGTCGATCGACGAGATTATCGGGCTCTGGCAGCTCTGATTGCGCACGTGGTGACATAGTGGTGATATAGTCGAGCCACAGGCGTGCTGCGAGGCAAACGCAACGTATGGGCACCACACGATGATACGATTTGGTGTTCTGGTACTGTCGTGTGGGTTGACGCGCAGATGTGTTCGGCATTAGCGTCCCGCGGTGCGGCAATTCGCACAGTTCTGGCAATCACCGGTTGATGGAGACGGCAGCGTGGAAGAAGCAGGCGCGTTCGGTACCCTCTGGGCAGCCCTTGGCATGTCGGCCTATTTCATGGCGCTGACATGGATCAACATTCTGCTCGGCCTTATCTTGTCACCGCTATTCCTGATTCCGCTCAGCTGGCTCAAGAGCCGTCAGGGTGGTCAGCCGAAGTCGAGCTGATGCCGCGCCCGGTGTGACATTTTCGCCGGGCGACATGCAGTGAAGTATGTGAGGTTAAATCCCCCGGTCCTGTTTGGTCCGGGGGATTTTTTTGCTGAAGTCGTGAGGGATGCCAGCTGCCGACGTCCGTTCAGGGCGCACTCACTGGTATCACCACCGGCTCATTGAGCGCCAACCGTCGACCGGTAAAGTCGCTCACGTCACTGCCGTGATACGCCTCCTCGCCGTGTTCGCTGAGGTCTACGCCAATGACTTCTGCGTCAACTGCAATGCGCACGGGTATGACCGCTCGCACGAGCGCCAGCAACACCACGCTCGACACACCCACGAACGCCATCGTGGCCACGACGGCAATGAGCTGTATGCCCAACAAATCCCAGTTGCCGTACAGCGCACCGTTTGCGCCGCCTGCGTTCACCGCCGTGGTGGCAAATACACCGGTGAGCAGCGCTCCGGAAATGCCGGCCACACCGTGACACGCGAACACGTCGAGTGTGTCGTCCACGCGCGAACGGGCACGCAGGTGCAGCGCTGCAAACGACAACGGAGCGGACAGCGCACCAATTGCCAACGCGCCCATGGGCGTGACAAAACCGGCGGCCGGCGTGATGGCCACCAACCCCACCACCGCACCGGTGGCTGCGCCAACAGCTGTGGGGCGTTTGCTGCGGATGAGCTCACAAATCA
>JBBSPO010000027.1:0-21168 GCA_038258695.1 Gemmatimonadales bacterium
GACGGCACTCCTGCACCATGGCGTCCAGTGCGTCGTCCGTGCGATCGGGATGGTGATGAAACAGCACCAGCATTCCTGCCACGCACTCCATCGCAAACCGCGTCGCCTCAAGCGCCGAGCTGTGCCCCCAGCCACGATGTCCGGACAACTCGCTGTCGGTATACATCGCGTCGTGCAGCAGGATCGGCACGCCGTGCAGCGCGAGCGTCAATCCGCGTCGCCAGGCAATGACGTCGGCATCGCGATTGGCGTAGTCAAGTTCGTTGTCCGGAGCAAAGGCAATCGCCGACCCTTTGGCATCGTCCAGCCGGAAGATTGCCGCGCCACCCGGATGTCGCGCCGGAAACCGATGCACGGTGTAGCCGCGGCCCACCTCTGCGGGTGCACCCGCTGCGAAGTCCGACAACACCACCCGGTCTGACAGTTCCGGCAGGGGGGGGAACAGCGGCGGACACAGCAGGATGTCCAGTATGGCGCGCGTCTGCCTCACATCCGACACGCCACCCGTGAGACGCAGCACGCGCTCCTGATCAAACAGCGGTGCAAAGTGCGGCAGCCCGATCACATGATCGCTGTGCAAATGTGTCAGGAACAGGTGAGCGGGGGGGGGAAGCTCCGACGTACCAGATGCAGCGGACTCACGCGTGTCCAAACTCAACCCGAGCGCGCGCAATCCCGTACCGGCGTCCAATACGATCAGATCATCATCGCGCGTACGAACTTCAACGCACGTCGTGTGCCCACCGTACCTGATCGTCTTGGGGCCCGGACTTGGCAGCGTACCACGAGCGCCCCAGCATCGCAGTCGAAAACGCGCCCCTGGGTTGTGGTGAAGGCTGGACGGACCCGAGACGACCATCGAGTACGATCAAATCGCCGGACGGGCGCGTGCTTCGAGCGCCACGCGATCCACGATGGTGACCTGACGGCGCGCCACGGAAATCCAGTTCTTTTCCTGAAACTCCGACATCGCGCGCGACACCGTTTCGCGGCTCGCTCCGATCATCTGCGCCATCACCTGATGCGTCATTGGCTTGATCAACGTGGCCGGTTCACCAGGCGTCGCGTTCTCAAGCAACACACGCGCCACGCGACCAGGCACGTCGAGCAATACCAGCGAGCCAATCGTGCCGTCGGCCTGGCGCAGGCGGCGCGACAGCTCCATGAGCAGTGCCCAGCCAACCTGCGGCTGCTGCTCCACCTGCCGACGGAAGTCAGCACGGCGCAGCACCAGCAAACTGGACGTGGCCGTCGCAATGACATGGGCCGAACGCGGACGCCCGTCAATGAGCGACAGCTCACCAAAATGATCACCTACGCCCAGCACGCCCAGAATAACCTCGCGGCCATCTTCGGCCACCAACACTACCTTCACCTCACCCGAACGCACCACGTACAGCGCGTCTCCCGGATCGCCCTCACTGACAATGACCGTGCCCTTGCCATACTTGTGTTCACGCGTGATTTCGGCGAACGATCGCAACGAAGCGCGCTCAAGTTCACGAAAGAGCGGGACAGTGCCCAGGAAGTCGGCGATGCGATCGAGAGATACGCTCATGGACGGGGCGGCGAAGCGGAGAGGGACGTGCGTGGCGGTTGACGCAAATGACATTAGCAGTTCTCCGGACGATGCACCATTTGCACCGCCCTAGCAATGAGGAGCAGCCGAAGAATCCTGCGGCTACTGATGTTCTGTTTCGCCAGTGTCGGCGATCGGACCTTTGAGCAAAGTGCCCGACAACGCTACTTTACGAAATGACCACGCAACGGCAACCTCGAACATTAGAGGGGCAAGCGTTCGTATCGCAGTGACCTGAATCACACCTGCGTGCGTCAATCTCTTTTTCTGCTTCCATCTACAACATACTGTGCAACTGTCGGCTCTGCAGGATCGTCTCTCGGACGCGTTGGCGCGTGCCGCTGAAGTAGAAAGTCAACTCGCCGACCCGGCGGTCACCACCAATGCATCACGTTTTGCCGAACTCGGCCGTGAGCATCGGCGACTCGCCGAAGTGGTGGAGCTCGCCCATGAGCTCAAGCGCGTGGCGCACGAACTCGAGGGATCGCGGGAGCTGGCCGACAGTGACGACGCCGAGTTCGCCGCAGAGGCAACGGCCGATGTGGAGCGGCTCGAGGCGCAGCAGGCGGCGATGGAGCGCGCGTTGCTGCCGCTGCTCATCCCGCGCGATCCGCTCGACGATCGGCCAGCCATCGTCGAAATCCGCGCCGGCACCGGCGGTGATGAGGCCGGTCTCTTTGCCGGCGACTTGCATCGCATGTACACCCGCTACATCGAACGACGCGGCTGGCGCATTGAGCCTATGAGTTGGTCAGACGGCACCATGGGCGGCATCAAGGAATCGGTGTTCAAAGTGATTGGCGACGGCGCGTTTGGTGTGCTGCGTTGGGAGTCTGGTGTGCACCGCGTACAGCGCGTGCCGGCCACCGAAAATCAGGGGCGCATTCACACCTCGGCCGCTACGGTGGCTGTGTTGCCCGAAGCCGAAGAAGTAGACGTAAGCATTGAAGACAAGGACTTGCGCATTGACGTTTTCCGCTCGTCGGGACCCGGTGGGCAAAGCGTCAACACCACCGACTCGGCCGTGCGCATTACGCACATGCCGTCGGGCATTGTGGTGAGTCAGCAGGACCAGAAGTCGCAGCTGCAAAACAAAATGAAGGCCATGGAAGTCCTGCGGTCGCGGCTGCTCGATTTGCGGTTGTCCGAACTCGAGTCAGAACGTTCGCGCATGCGCAAAAGTCAGGTCAGCACCGGTGACCGTTCGGCCAAAATCCGCACGTACAACTTTCCGCAGGGCCGCGTGACCGACCATCGCATCGGGCTCACGTCCTACGACATTGATCGCGTCATGGAAGGCGAACTGTCGGCGTTTATTGAGGGGCTCGCCCTGGCCGACGCCGAGGAGCGACTGCGCGGGTGATCAGTGTGCGCGCGATTGTGGCGCAGGTTGCACAAACGCTGGGCAGCCGCGACGACGCACGCGCGCTGATTGCCGCCGTGCTCGAATGCAGCGCCGCTACCGTCAGCCAGCGCGTGGTACAAGACGACACCGTCACAGTCGCTCACGCCGAGGCGGTACAGACAGCCGTCGCGCGATTGCAGCGCGGTATGCCATTCGCGTACGCGGTGGGAAACGCAGCCTTTCGTCATCTGATACTGCACGTCGACGAGCGGGTGCTCATTCCGCGTCCGGAAACCGAAATGCTGATCGATCACGTGCTCAGGCTGACCGCAAGCACTCCGGGCGGAACAGCGATTGACATCGGCACCGGTAGTGGGGCGATCGCGCTCGCGTTGGCGCAGGAGGCGGCGTTTGATCGCATCATCGCCACCGACGTGTCCGAACCAGCCCTGCACGTTGCACAGGCCAACGCCACTCGCCTGGCGTCCGCACTCACCACGCCTGTTGAGTTCCGACTGGGCAGTGATCTCGAACCGGTGCGTGATGTGCGCGCGTCGGTGATTGTCTCCAATCCGCCGTACATCGCCCATCACGAAGCGTCGGCGCTGCCGGAGCTGGTGCGTGACTGGGAGCCGCATACGGCCTTGTTTGCCGACCACAATGGGCAGGCGCGCTACGAGGCGTTGCTGCGTGACGCGCCGCAGGTGTTGCAGCTGCAGGGTTGGCTGGTGCTGGAGTGCGACAGTCAGCGTGCGCATGCCACCGCCGACATCGCGCAAGCGGCTGGCGTGTACGATCATATTGCGGTGCATCCGGATCTCACCGGCCGACCGCGGATTCTGGTCATGCAATATGCCCGTGAGCTTTCACGCGGCTATCTTTTGTGAATGATCGGCGCGATGCAATCGCACAACCGAACCCGTCTGCTGTCACTCCTCACCCGAACAGGGAAAGGCAACACATGCTCGAAGACAAAGCACGCGACGTTGGCCGTCTGATTGGCCAGAGCGAGGAATACAAGGCCGTGAAGCGTTCCAGCGACTCGTTGGCGTCCGATGCGGAGTCCAGCACAATGCTGCGCCGCATGGAGGCCATCCAGAAGGAGGCGCAGGCCATGATTCAGCGCGGCGAACAGCCCGGCGCCGAAATGGAGACCGAGCTCGATCAGCTGCTCGAAAAGGTGCAGGTGAACGCGTCGTACCAGCACGCCGTGGCGGCGCAGGAGAACTTTGACAAGCTCATGCTGCGCGTCAACCAGTGGATTGCTGACGGCATCAAGACCGGTGCCGCGTCGCCGATTATCACGCTTGGCTGACGCGGTGTCCGATTCGGTGTCGGCGGCCGCCACACGCGGTCTGCTCATCGTTCTGGAAGGTGGCGAAGGCGTGGGCAAGACGACGCAGTGGCGCTTGCTGGTGGACCATCTGGTGCGTTCTGGAGAGACCGTGGTCTCTTTGCGTGAACCGGGCGGCACTCCACCGGGCGATGTCATCCGCGCGCTGCTGCTGGAGTCCGGACACGAACTGGCGCCGGCCACCGAGGCACTGCTGTTTGCCGCCTCGCGGGCCGAGTTGCTCGCTCGCGCCGTCGGTCCGGCGCTTACCCGGGGGGACGTGGTGGTGCTCGACCGATACCTCCTGTCCACTTATGTGTATCAGGGCGTGGCGCGTGGCCTGCCCATGGAGGGGCTGCGCTCGGTCAATGAGTTTGCCACGGGAGGATTGGTACCGGATCTGACGCTCCTGCTGCGTTTGCCGCTGGATGAGGCGCTCAGCCGCACCAAGGCCCGCGGCGCCCCGGACCGCCTTGAACGGGAGACCGATGTGTTTCACGCGCGGGTGGCTGCAGGATTCGATGCATCGGTTTCTCCTGAGTGGCAAAATCAGCATCCTGAATGCGGTCCAATAGAGGAGGTGCTGGCCACCGGGACACAAGAAGAGGTGGCACTGCGTTGTATCACAAGGTTGCAACAGCGGTGGCCGGCGCGATTTGCCGGCCTGGTTGTCCCCACGGTTTGATTGCGTTTCCTTCCCCACTCCCATAAGCTCACGCATGCGCGCTCGCGCGGGTGTCGCTTCTCTGGTGTTTGGTGCAGCGCTTGGCGCTGGCGGTTGGTGGATTGGCCAGAATCGGCCGGTCGAACCACCGCTGGTTGCCGTGCGCGGTCCCGAGAATGGCGCGGCCCTGTTTGAGCAGGTGTATTACTACATCGCCACGCAGTACGTGGATTCGCTGCCGGTCGATTCGCTGTACCGGAAGTCCGTCGCGGGGCTGATTGGGGAGTTGGACGACCCGTATTCGGCGTTTCTTCCCGAAGATCGCATGCGGCGGCTCACCGAGGAAATGTCGGGCAACTACGCTGGCGTCGGTCTGCAGGTGGACCTGCGCGACAGCTGGGTCACCGTGATTCAGCCGGTGTTTGGCGGTCCCGCCGAAAAAGCTGGCATTCAGCCTGGCGACCGCATTGTGGCTGTGGGTGACTTGCCAACCATCGGGCTCAAGGAAGACGAAGTCGGCCGTCTGTTGCGCGGCGTACCCGGCACATCAGTGCAGTTCACTGTTGAGCGGTTTGGGATTCATCGCTTCACGGTCAACGTCAAGCGTGAGTCGGTGACCGTGCGTGCGGTGCCGCGTGTGGTCATGTTGCGCCCGACCATTGGCTATGTAGACGTGAACGTATTCGGCGCCAACACCGCGGCTGAACTGCGCGTCGCGCTCGATTCGCTGCGCGGGATGGGAGCCAGCGGCGTGCTGGTCGATCTGCGTGGCAATCCAGGTGGGTTGCTGGAGCAGGGAGTCGCCGTGTCGGAGCTCTTCCTCGATCCCCCATCGCGCATTGTGGCGTTGCGTGGACGTCCCGGAACACCCGAAGAGGCGATCGTTGCAGAAAAGCCGCAGTTCTGGCCGCAGCTCGCCGTGGCTGTTCTGGTAGACGGCAACAGCGCCAGCGCCTCGGAAATCGTGGCCGGTGCGCTGCAGGACAATGATCGCGCGCTGGTGGTGGGTCGGCCGTCGTTTGGAAAGGGCAGTGCACAAACCGTGTTCCCGATGACCACCGGTGGCGCGCTTCGCATCACGACCTCGCGATGGTACACGCCGCTTGGCCGCAGCATCTCTCAGGTGGCGAGCAGTGACAGTACTGCCGTGGACAGCACCCTTTTTGTGGGCGGCGTGATTTCCCGCAATGATGATCCAGGAAACAGTGCGGACCGGCCTCGTTATCTCACGCCCATGGGTCGCACCGTACTGGGGGGGGGAGGCATCGTGCCCGATGTCATTGCCGGAGAACCCGCATTGCCTGAGAAGGTGCAAGATTTTGCGATTGCGCTCGGTCCCAACATGGTGGCCTATCGCGACGCCGTCGCACTCGTTGCACTGGCCTTCAAGCAGCGCGGATTGTTCCTGAACTCAAAGCAGACGGTCACGCGCGACATGGTGAACTCTGTGTGGGATGAGCTCAAACGTCGCGGTGTAAACATCGAACGCAGCACGTTCGACGCTGCTGCACCGTGGATTGCGCGTGCGCTGGGCTACGAAGTCGCACGCGTCGCGTTTGGTCCTGACGCCGAGTTTTTGAGGAGAGCGCAGGACGACGCGGTGATTGATCGCGCGGTGCGTTTGCTTGATGGCGCGAACACGCCCAAGGAAGCGTTTACGCGAGCGCAGGATACCACAGTAGTTGTGCCCGCAAAAATCCCGACGTTCGAATAGCTGGGCAAACGTCGGAGCAGCGGCGATCAGGGCTGCGAAACCACCCGCACGCCGCTCGGCACTTTGAACGCAAAGGCCGACGCATCAACCGCGACGTTCTTTTGCCACGACACCAGACGAATCGTGCGTTCGGTGCCCTGGTCGTCGGTGATGACCACTTCGCGCACAGTGGAGTCGACGTCGTCTACCCAGATCGTGGCTTTGGGAAACGGCACAGCGGCACCGGCCTTGGCAACCAGCACCACACCACGCGTAGCCCGTCCGTTAACCGTGCGTGCACCTGCGCTGCTCAGCGTATAACCCTCACGCGGCGCATCCAGCACCGTGGCGGCGAGATCAACGCCACCCGTGCCTTCGGCGCCCGCAGGCAGCTTCATGACCTGCCCCGGTGCAGAGCTCGGGATGTATACCCACAGCCACGTGCCGTCAGAGACGATGCGATCGCCCGCAGGATCGGCAAACGTCACGGCCACACGATCGGGCTTACGCTGTACCAGCGTACCACGAGACTTGAGCGTGCGCCCGATGAGCGGGTTCTTGATTTCCTGTGTGAACTCCGCCCGCGCTGTTTTGACCGTGGCGTACTCCGCACGTGCGCGCTGCAACACCGCGGCCGGCGTGTTTTGTGCACGCAACTCGGGCGCCGCCAACATCAGCAGCACACCGAGTGCTCCAATCGCACGCGACCGAAGCATCAGCTTGCTGCTCATACGTCCACCGGCGCGGTGCCAGGCCCAGACGCGATGGCACGACCAATCGCATCGGCAATGGGACGAAGCTGTTGCACCAGCTTGACGAACTGCTCCGGATACAACGACTGCGCGCCATCGGAGAGTGCTTTGTCGGGCTGCGGATGCACTTCAACAATCACACCGTCAGCACCCGCGGCCACCGCTGCACGCGCCATTGGCGTGACCTTGTCGCGCAATCCGGTGCCATGACTTGGGTCGGCCACAATGGGCAGGTGCGACAACTTTTGCACCACGGGAATGGCCGTGAGATCGAACAAGTTGCGCGTGGCGGAATCGAACGTGCGCACGCCGCGTTCACACAGAATCACATTCGGGTTCCCCTCAGCCAGAATGTACTCGGCGCTCATGAGCAGATCATTGATCGTGGCCGCCATGCCTCGCTTGAGCATGACCGGACGACCCAGCTTGCCCACGTGCCGCAACAAGGAGTAGTTCTGCATGTTGCGCGCGCCAATCTGAATGCAATCGGCGTACTCGGCCACCAGATCGGCGCCCGCTTCGTCCATGGCTTCGGTTACAATAGCGAGCCCGGTTTCACGCTTGGCCAACGCCAGCATTTCCAGACCGCGCTTGCCGAGACCCTGAAACGCATAGGGCGATGAACGCGGCTTGAAGGCACCACCGCGCAACGCCGTTGCACCGGCCGCCCGAACGGCGCGTGCTGACGCGAGAATCTGCTCTTCACTTTCCACGCTGCACGGACCGGCGACGAGCACAATGTCGTTGCCACCAAACCGTACGCCCGGTGCGATTTCGACAATCGTGTTCTCATTCTTCCACTCGCGCGCCGCCTGTCGGTACGGTTTTTCTACAATCACAACCGTGGCCACACCACTGAGCGCTTCAATGTGCGACCAGTCCGCCTTGCTGTCGTCGCCGAGCAGGCCAATGGCCATGCGCACTTCACCAGGCATCGGCAGCGGCTTGAAGCCCTGACGGGTGATTTCTTCACACACGCGATCAATGTCGATCTGTGTTGCGGTCGGTTGCATCACCACCAGCATGGATATTCCTCAGAGATCAATGGACCAACCGTCAGTGGCAAGCACCAGCTGACCGTCGAACTGTTCCGCCACCAGAGCCGCGATATTCACCGACTCGACGGGCGGATAAAAGTGTGTAAGCGCGAGCAGTCGCGGCTTGGCTATCGCGGCCAACGCGCCTGCCTGCGAGGGTGTAAGGTGCGATGATATGGCCATCGCGTCCGGCAATGAGCACTCCGTGAGCAAGACATCACAATCGGCGGCCCATTCTCCAACTGACTGATCAAATCCGCAGTCGCCCGTGTACACAATGCGCCGGGTTGCGGTTGTTATGGAATATGCCACGCTTTCGCCGGTGTGCGGCACCTTGTGTGCAGTAAGACGTGCGCCGCTGCCCAACTCCACTTGGTGTCCGGGTAGCTGTTCCACCACCTGCAAGGGATACCCCGGTGCGTGCATCCATGTGCCGAACACCAGGGCCAGCCGGTCCATCAAGTCACGTGTGCCCACTGGCCCGATTATGCACAGCGGTTCGGAGCGGGCCGGCAGCTGGCCGTAGCGAAAGGCGTAGCAGAGCATCGCCAGGTCCGCGATGTGGTCAGCGTGAAAGTGCGTCAGTGCGACGTGGGTGATCTTCGTCCACGGAAGTCCGAGCTGTGCGAGACGATGCACCACGCCGCTGCCGCAGTCGAGCAGCAGCACCACATCGCCATACTCCACCAGATGGCCGGAGCAGACGCGGGAGGGATGTGGGGCGACCGTGCCGGTGCCCACCGTGGTGAGACGCAGTGGCTGGCTGCTCATCGACCGCGAAAGAGCACACGACGCACCACGGGTGCACCGCCATTCGCGCGAAACCGCGCCAGGTATACGCCGGGCGGCACCGGCTGGCCATTGGACGCGAGCCCTTCCCACACAAAACGATTATCGCAGTTGCTTCCGCTGCCGGGCAGGCCGCGCCCGTAACGACCGGGAGGAAACAGCGACTGCCCATCGGCCGCAGGAATCACGGTAAACACCGGATTGCCACGCAGATCGAGAATCTCGAGAGAGATCGTCGCGCCCGGCTCGCCCACGTCAAACCAGAAGCACGTCCCGATCGGTGAAGCCGGCGACGGAAACGGATTGGGGAAGTTCTGGTAAATCAGGGTGGACGTAGGCAACGGCGGATCAATAATCACAAAGCTGCCGGGACTCTCCACGACCACTCGCTGCGGCTGACCACTGAGAAACGCCACCAGCCTCCATCGGTACGACGTATTGGCCTGCAACGCCACGGGCAGGCGAAACGACGTATCGGCAATGTTGGCCGCTGCAAATACGGTCTGGTTGACCGTCGTGACTTCAAAGTCGTAGCGAAACGGGCCCAGCGCATTACTCACACCCGGTGAACGCCAGCGAAACAACGGTTGGCGCGTGTCAACAATGTCCCCTTGCAGCGAGGCCGGCTCGAGCATCTCCACCCAGTTGGGTACGACGCGTGGCCCCGTGACGTCGGAAATAGCCGCTGCCGCGCCCGCTTCCACCAACGCGCGCCAGTACACGGTGGCGCCCGACGGTAGCGCGTTGCGGACGTTCAATACGCTGACGGTATCAGCCGTGAAATACGTGGTGTCCACCAGGAATGGTGGCAGCACGCTGAAGTTTTCGCTGATACGCATGGTGATGCGCAGCGGACGCGCTGCACCAAAGCCCAGCGAACGAATCACGAGGCGCGGTGACACTGACGAGAGCACCACGCCGTCTGCTGATTCCACCACCACGCGCGGCTGCGCCTGCAGCGGTGCAAGCATCGCACCGCACACGCTCAACGCTGCACCAGCAACGACAGCCTGCACCATCGTCACAACACGCGCGCACCATCTCCGATGCATCACACGTTGGGTGAGACGGTCTCCGCCGCGTTCGCGCTCTCACCGCGCACGCTCTCTTCGTTCGCATCAGGTGAGTTGGCGTTGTCGTCGTCCGCGTCGGCATCACCACCAAAGCGGCTGTTCTCCGGCGGGTTGGGCGTGCCCTTGTCATTGACCGCGCCACCACGCATGCGAACGCTCACAATCGACGACACGCCCGGCTCCTGCATGGTGACACCGTACACCGCGTCGGCGGCTTCAGTGGTCGTGCGAGGATTGTGCGTAATGACAATAAACTGTGTACGTGTCTTGAACTGATTGAGCATGCGCACAAACCGGCCAATGTTCTGGTCATCCAGCGGCGCGTCTACTTCGTCGAGCAAACAGAACGGACTTGGCTTGGTGAGGAAAATGCCAAAGAGCAGCGACAACGCCACCAGCGCCCGTTCGCCGCTTGAGAGCAGGTGAATGCGCTGCGTACGCTTGCCGCGCGGTGACGCGTGAATCTCGATGTCGCAATCGAGTGGCGCATCGGGATTTTCCAACCGCAGGTCACACTCACCGCCGCCAAAGAGCGTGAGGAAAATCTGACGGAAGTTTTCGCGTACCTGACCGAATGTGACCAGAAACAGTTCACGCGCAGTGCTGTCGATTTCCCGGATCGCCTGATGTAACGACTGCTTGGCCGACACGAGATCGTTGCGCTGGCCGGTGAGAAACTCAAGCCGACGCTGCTCCTCTTCGTGTTCTTCGATGGCCAACGGGTTGACTGCGCCCAGTGCATCGAGTGCATCGCGCATTTCGGTGGCTTCGATGCGCAGCGCATCGGTCTCAACATCGAGTTCCTCAGCCTCAGCCAGCAGCTCTTCGAGCGGACGACGCCACTCGGTTTCCAGTCGCTGCCGGATCGCTTCCCGTCGACCTGACAAGTCAGTGTGACGCAACTCGGCGTGATGCAATGCTTCACCCACACTGGTGTGCGCACGATGTGATTCATCGACGCGACGATCGGCACCATCGAGTGTGGTTGATGTGACGCGCACCAACTCTTCGGCTTCGGCCAGACGTGCTTCGGCATCGGTGAGCGACTTCCGCTGCGTGTCGAGCTCCACGTGCCAGCCGCTCAACTGCTGCGCCAACTGCTCATCGGCACTGGCCAGCGTCGTAAGCTCAGTGGCCAGCGCGGCGAGGCGTGCGGCGGCCGTTGCATCTTCTTCGTTCAGACGACGCTCACGATCGCGTGCCACCGACAAACGGGCCTGCGCCTGGGCCTGCTGTACCTGCCATGCCGATCGTGCTTCACGCGCCTCTTCAAGCGCTGATTCGGTCTCGGTGAGTATGCCGCGCGCTTCGGCGATTTCCTGATCGGCTTCACCGGCTTTGACTTCGAGCGCCGACAGCTGCTCGCTCAATGTGCCAGCACGCGTTTCGAGTTCCGCGCATCGTGCAGCAAGTCGTTCGGCGAGCGCCGTGGACTGCTGCACTTCACGCGTCACCCGTTCCAGTGTGCGTTCAACTTCACGCACCGTTTCTTCGGCGCGTCGCACATCCTGCTGCGCTCGCGCGCTGGCCTCACTGGCCTGATGTTGAGCGCGGTCCGCGTCAACCAAAGCCAGTCGTGCGGCCTCGGACGCCAGCTGGGCGCCCTCGCGCTCGTTGCCGGCCTGCTCCAACCGCTCGCGCAGCGTGGTCAGTTCGGCCCGACGCTGCAGTGGTCCCGGTCCAACCGACATACCGGGCAGGAACATCGCCCCACGCGCGTCAACAAACGCTTCGCCATCATCGATGGTCTGCACTCGGCCGAGCAACGCGCGCACCCACGCCTGAGCGGGGCCGGTGGCTTGCACCGTTGATGCGAGGTCGTTGCCCGCACCACCACCTTGCAACTCTTGCACCGCATCGAGTGGCAAGAGCAGTAGCGGGCCAGGATTGGCCTTGGCATGCCACTCCCGCACCGACTGTGCGGCGGCCGCATCGCGCACGACAATGGCGTGCAGCGTGGCGCCCAGGAATCGCTCCACATGGCGCGCGGCGTTGCCGTCGGCCGAAAGAAACTCGGTGAGCGGACCGAGCACGGCTCCCGGTTCCAGCGCATCACGGTCTTTGAGCAACCGCTGTGCACTCGGAGCCAGACCAACACGCTCGCGTTCAAGCCGCTCGAGTGCCGCGACCTGTCCTTCGAGTGACGTGTGCGTTTCCACGACGCGCGCGAGCATGGCACGCGCTTCGGCATCGGTGGTGCGGGCGCCTGTGGCGCGGAGCCGCGCCTGCTCCAGCGCGCCTTGTGCCTCTTCCACATTCGCCTGCAAGAGTTCGAGCTGTTCGCGTGCCGCAATGAGCTGTCGTTCGGTCGCGGCAAACTGATCGGCCAGCTGCGTGCGCTCACGCTCGAGTGTGGCCAATCGCGCTTGCGTTTCGCCGAGATCACGCGCTGCACCTTCGCGATCAAGCTCAAGGCGACGCGCCTGATCACGCTGTTCACGCACCGCACGCTCAAGTGCTTCAAGCGTTTGCCGAGCGCGTGTGACAACGGCGCGCGCTTCTTCTTCGGCTTCCACCCGTTCGGCCAGTCCTTCACCGGCGTCACGTAAATCTGTTTCGAGCGTGAGGCGGTCGTCGGCCGCTTTTTCGCGATCGTCGCGCAACCGCTGTCCAAACGCTTCACCTTCGAGCCGTTCCTGTTCAGCACGCGTACGGCGTGCTTCGGTGCTGCGCTGCCGTTCTTCGGCCACAGCAAGCTCACGCTCCAGTTTGAGCGTACGCTCGCGCTGTTTGCCCGCCAGGCGCGACACTTCGGCACGTTGTGCTTCGGCCGCGGCACGTGCGCCATGCGCCTGCTCACGCTCAGCTTCGGCGGCGCGAATTGCTGCTTCGGCGCCTGGTACTTCAGTACGCAGCACCTGCAAACGTTGATCAAGTGCATCGAGCTCTTCGCGCCACGCCGCCATCTCACGGGTGGCCAACGCGATTTCAACGGTGAAACGACGCGATGTCAGTTCGGCATGTCGTTCGGCACGACGACGCTGACGCGAAAGCGAACGCACCTGGCTTTGCACTTCACTGATCAGGTCATCGAGACGCGACAGATCAACCGTTGTTTCTTCAAGGCGGCGTTCCGCGCTGCGGCGACGATCGCGATATAAACCAACGCCAGCTGCTTCTTCAAACAGTTCGCGTCGATCATCGGGACGATCGGAGAGCAGGGCATCGATCATGCGACTCTCAATCACAACGCCGGAATCGGCGCCCAGTCCGGTGCCGCGCACCAGATCCTGGATGTCGCGCAAACGACACGGGGCACGGTTGAGCAGATACTCGCTTTCTCCGGTGCGCATGAGTCGCCGCGTGATGACCACTTCCTTGAACGCGACCGGCAGGTCGCCTTCGGAGTTGTCAAAGTGCAGCGACACTTCCGCCATGTTCACCTGCTTGCGGGCCGATGAACCATGAAAGATTACGTCTTCCATTTTTGCGCCGCGCATCACACGCGCGCGCTGTTCACCGAGCACCCATCGCACCGAGTCAGAGACGTTGGACTTGCCGCAGCCATTGGGGCCGACAATCGCCGTGACGCCGCGATCGAACACAAACTCCGTGTGATCGGCGAACGCCTTGAATCCATGTACTTCGAGCTTTGTCAACCGCACTAGAAAGTTCTCCCCGTTCTGTAAACCAACGTCGGTGCAATGCCGGCTCCATACAGCGAGTCAGCGAGCCAGGTCGCCTGCGCCGGATTCTGAAAGGCACCGGTATAAAGTGTGACCGCCCCGCTGGTCTGGCGCAGCGCGTAGGCACGAATGCCGCGGCTCGTCCAGCGAGCGAGGGCGGCGGATGTATTGTCGGGCGTGAGCCCGTCTTCGAGTTTGAACGCGAAGGGTACGCGTATAATACTGCCTGACGCAGCACCAATTTGCTCGGCGTCACGCAGCCTCTGCAGCATGGCCAGCGCCTGCGCGCTGTCTGTGCCGGCGCCCACCGTGACGCGATACCAGCGCGAGGCTTCAGCCCCTATGCGCACCGGCGACACGGCCACGCCCGAAAGCGCTTCGACCTCGGCTGGCGGGCGTGCCTCTTCCACCGTATTGGCGGATACAAAGTACACTGCGAAAGCGGCCGCCCGGTTGGCGTCCTCCGGATTGCCAATCACCAGCGGTCCGGAGCGCACACGGGGAACGGCGATCTCGGCGGCTTCGGGAGACGAAACGGAAGAATCGGGATTGCCCGCGCCCGCCGCTTCGCCCACTGTCGTTTCTACCACCACGGTGCCGCCCGAAATCATGGGCAACGAGTCGGCGTTTCTGGTGCTGTCGGCGCCGAGCGTGTCGGCCGATTCGCGATCAATGTCCGCCGTGGTCAGTGCGTCAGGCGGAAAAAACCGCGCCGACAGCGAAGGCCACGCGGCCAGGCCGGCGAGCAGTAGCGCAGCGGCGCCAGCGAGCGAGGCGAGCATGCGGCTCTGGCGCTTCCCGCGGTCTTCGGTGGCCACTTCCCGGGCACGCTCCACCTGTCGCACGCGCTCCACCGGCGGAGGCGGCGGCGCAATCCACAACATGCGTACGCCGGCCGTTGCCGACGGATGTTGTTCTCCCACCGGCATCATGGCGCCCACGTACTGGCACAGCGCATCAAAGCCCGGTACGTCGCGCACGGCGACAATGAGAAGCAGCGCACCAACCTGTTCAAATCCCGCCGACAGTTTGCGCCAGCGTTCGTTGCGATACACGGCCTCGAGTGCCACCGATTCGGTGCCGCTTGGCATGAGAAAAATGTTGCCCGCAGGGTCGATGGGACGCGCAATGCGATTGAGCGACACGCCGTACAGAAAGCTGTCCGAAATACCGTGCGGATCGTCATCGGCACCGGGCTGCACTGCATTACACAGCGCGGGATCGTCGCCAATGAGGTCGGCAATCGCTACGCGGCGGTTGGCGCCGTGTATATGCGCGATTTTTAGCGCGACGGCCGCTGCGGCGTGCGCATCGGGCCCACACAGTACAACCGCGAACTCACCACCAAGCAGTGGCGCCAACCGTTGCGCTTCGGCTTCTACCCACACGTTGTCAGACGCACCGGTCACGGTGCGCCCTCAAATACCCAATAGGTGCGACCGCTGGCTTTTCCGGCCTTCTCTGCGGCCTCGCGAGTGCTGTATGGACCGAGCACCACGCGATACAGGGTGCGGCCGTCGCGCACCGAACTCACGATACGTGGTGTGCGTCCGTCCACGCTGACATCAGCGGCGGCTTTACGCGCCAGTTCTTCCGACAGCACGGCCGCCAGCTGCAGTGTAAATCCGCCGCGTGGTTCACGCATTGGTACCGTGCCTTCGAGCGTATCGTCCGATACCATGCGGCCGGAGTCGGTGCTTGACGCACTGTCCCGTGCGAGCGAATCGAGTGTGCCGGCGGCCATGGCACGTGCCGCAGCGGAGCCACTGGATTGGCGAAAGCGCACCGGCTCGTCGAGACCTTCGGCGCGTGGTCGGAAGCCGTTCCAGCGCATGGCGTACCAGAAATCTTTCGCGCCGTCAGGGATGGTGCGCACGACGCCCAAATCGAGCGACGATGCGAGCGTGACGGTGTCGGAGTGCGCCAGCGCAACAGCGCCGTCAGCGAACACCAGCGGCAAGTCACCGCGCCAGCTCGTGCGCACCGTGCCGACCAGCGCGGAGCTACCCAGCTCAATCACATAGGCACTGTCATTGGCGGCGCGAACCAGAAGCACACGCCCGAGTGGATCCATGCGCAGCGCCTCGCCCGAACCGGGCAGGGCGATACGTTCCGAAACCTCTTGCTCAAAACGGTCAACCACAATCAGCCTGTTTGCATCGCTCACAAGTACAAACATGCGGTCGCCACTGGGCGACGTGACAAACTCACGTATCGGCGCCTCAACGTCCACGTCCACGTCCACCGTAAAGTCGCGAGTGCGCAACGAAAACAGGTGGCTACCAGCCGACAGAAACATGCGGTCGCCAACGGTGACACCGTGGATGGTTGCACTGTCGGCCACGATGTCCAGCCGCACGGAGTCGACTACCACCGAGTCGGGCGGTCGCAGCCGTCGCAGCAGCACATCGTTTGCGCCGCGCGTGGCCATCACAATCGACCCGTCGTTGAGCGGAACGAGCGCCGAGGGCCTGGAGTCGGGCGTGATCGCCCAGCGGTCTCCCACAGGCGTGTAGCGCGCCAGATCGCCTTCTGCATTGATGGCGTAGAGAATACTTCCGTCAGCCGAGGCGTGCTGCATGGCGCCGGCCGAGCCGGGCACCGCCACCGCTCCCAGTCGCAGATCCAGTCGCACCGGCCGACCGCTGGTGTCTACCGCTGTGAGGTAGCCATCGTCGGCGTGGTAGGCCAGCACACGATCAAGTGCGGGCACGCGGTAGCTGGAGCGCCAGACCACCGAATCAAGTCCCGGATAGCTGACGGCCGAGACCAGTCCGCCGTCCCGCGAAACACGCAGAACGACCGGGTCTGGTCCAGCTGGAATGGTGGCGAGGACACCGGTAGTGGCAGGTGGCTCAGTGCGGTCGGCGCAGGCCGGCAGCAGCAGGATGAGCGCCCATGCGAGAATCGTGCGCATTCTTGAAAGTTACTGACGAATGCCCGGCGCCGGGTAGGTCTTGTTTTTGACGGATCATGTGCCCTGGCGTCGATTGATCCGCCCCGAATTGAAAAAGCGGCGGACACCGAAGTGTCCGCCGCTCTGGCCAAGATCAGAAGTTTGGCCCAAACCAGAAGGTGCCAAAGCCTTTCTGCCCAAGGCCAATGGGGATGGCATAGTCGTATCGCACCACCATGAGGCCAAACAGATTCACACGAGCGCCCACACCGTAGCTCTGCAGCACGGAGCGGTGGTCCTGCACACTCAGGTCAGGGCGCTGATTCCACGAGACGGTTTGGCCAGCATTCCAGGCGACGCCGGCGTCGTAGAACACGAGTCCCTCAACGGGCGGCAAACCGAAGAATCCCTGATTGAAGCCCTTGCGCAGCAGTGGGAAACGCAGCTCTGCGTTGGCCAGCGCCAGACGCGAGCCGATCACCGACTCGTCGCCGCAGGCCGCACCGGCCCCTGCGCCGCCAGTCAAACCCCCACCCAAACCGCCGCATCCGAAGCCGGCGTTGCCGCGGCTGAAGCCACGGATCAGATCCGGCCGACCAAGCCACTTCTGGAAGACTCCCTCGTCCGGACCAACCGTAAGGCTGGCCATGCCGCGCGCGGCGAAGGTGAGATAGTTGAAGATGATTGGCTTGTAGTAGCGCGCGTCGGCGAGGTAATCCACCCACTGCCACGTGCCAAACTGCGGTGTCACGGAAAAGCGTGCACGACGTCCCGATATCGGCCCAACCAGTCCGTTCAACGAGTTGTCCGTCACAAACGCAAACGTTGGCGCCACGGTGTTGACGGACTGCAGGTTCCGCGTGCGTCCAGGTTCAAACGGCGTGGTGAAACCGCTCGCGTCGATGACGCGCTGCAGCGGAAACAGCTGATAGTCGATATTGGAAAAGTTTGCGCCCATCTCAAGGCGTGTGAATCGATTGAACGGGTACAGTGCGGTAGCCGCGACGTTGCGCTGTACAAGCCGGAAGTATTCAATCGTCTCAACCAACTGCGTGGGCGTGATGAGTTCCCGGTTTAACCCGCCAAAGAAGTAAAACGGCGACTGACCGGCCGAGATGTTGTATTGCAGCCGACCGCCAAGATTGGTGTAGCCGGTAAAGATCTGCGCATCGGCAAGCTGCCCGTTCAGGCCACCGGCAATGGCGAGCTGATGATCGCCCATGAGGTCAGCCAGAATAATGGTCGTGTTGGTATACACGCCCTGACCGAATCCCCCCCCGGCTTGCGCACCCACGCTGGGCTGCGCGATGTACTCCGGAGTCAAGCGCGCCTTGTACCGGGAATCGGTCATGGCGGTGGTGTCGGGCAAGTTGAAATCAGCGCTGTCGAGCAGCGCGTCAACGGACACCGGTCCCTCAATGCCGCGCGAGAGCACGGCCGCTGGTACGGCCTCGGACAGGCGTGCGCCGGTGCCTGGCGCACGATAGAACGATCGTGTGGCCGCAACTGAGTCCGCCACCGTACCGCGCGGTAGCGCCGCACCGGAGGGTGGCGTCAGGCGTCGTGCGGTGTCACCGCTCGCCGCACCGGCTCCCGGTACGACCGCAATCAGCCCCGAGCTCACCGAGTCGGCGCGTGCGGCCGCCACAATCATGGCCGGATCGCGATACGGCTGCTTGCGCAACGATCGCGGATCCTGCAGTCGATAGATGGTGTGATCACCGCGCTCGTAGTACACGAACGCGAGCACGTCAGCCTCGCGCGCCCAGGTAATCGCCGGGCTGTACTCGGCCACCGCCGTGATCGCACCCATCACATTGGTGAGCTGGAAATGTGTTTCTGTTTCCAGGTCAAACATGAACAGATTGGCAATACCCGTGCGATCTGAAATGAAGATCAGGGACCGGCCGTCGGGTGCCCACTGCGGATTGATGTTGATGCCATCCTGCCTGGGCAGCACGCGCACACGTCCCGTCTCAACATCCATGAGCGAGATCTGGTTTTTGCCAAAGTCCAGCACATCAAAATCGGTGTCTGGCCCGCGATCGCTCGCGAAGGCAATGGTGCGACCATCAGGTGACCACTGCGGATGCGAGTCTCCATGCAAATCGCGGTTGAGGCGGCGTGCATCGCTGCCGTCAATGTTGACGATCCACAAATCGGTAATGCCACCGCTCAGCCCCGAGAATACCAGTCGGTCGTTGGTGGGAGAAAATGCGGGGTTGAGTACCTGATCAACCGGCGGCTGAATGCGCCGAATGATTTTGCGACGCTTTACATCCATGATGTACAGCACATCCTTGCCGCCGCTCTGGCCGGTAAAGGCCAGCAGCTCACCATTCTGTGAGAACGATGGCTGCGAATAGATGAAACGCAGCTGTTCGAAGTCAGGATTGGTTGACGACTTCACGAGGCGTGTGATGCGCTCACCCGTCTCGGCGTTCGCGAGATACAGATCGGGGAAGATCTCACCCTTGAGCAGCGAACCGTAGGAGATGAAGCTGATCAGCTTTGCATCGGGCGACAGGGCCGGCGCAACGAACAGATTCTGAATGCCCCCTGACAAACGCTGCGACAACAGCGGCTGCGCGAATTCACGCGGACGATCGTACGTGGCAACCAAAGGCAGGTACTGCTGCTTCATGGCATCGGTCCACTGCGTACTCAGATCATCAAGACCAAAGCCCAGTTCACGACGGAATGCGCGTTCAATGCCAATGCTCGGAATCGCGTTCATGATTTCGGCAATGACATCATCGCCCCAACGCTTTCCCACGTACTGCCACAGCGACAACCCGTAGCGATACGGGAAATACTTGTCGGGGCGTTCCGTCATTTGCTGGATGGTGGGCAACGTGTTGTTGAGCACCGCGTCACGCACCCACGCATCAGTCCACGGGTGGTCCTGACCGATTGAGAAATACTCGGCCATGCCTTCCATCATCCACAGCGGCGGCTGCACCTGTGCCAATGCGCCAAAGTTGGCGCCAGCGCGACCGCGAGAGAAAATATCGTACTGAAACACGTGCACCATTTCGTGCTGGAACACGTGCTCAAAACTTCCCATGTCGCCGGTAAAGAACTGCGCCATGCGCTGACGCAGGAAGTCGGTCACACCGCCGGTGCCTTCCCCCAACTCACCAAACACGTTGCTCTGCGCAAAATCGGCCGAGCTCGCGTAGAGCAGGATCGGCTTTTTCTCGGCGAACTGGTGGCCCATGAGTTTTGTCAGGCGCGCATACGAGCGCTCCGACATGCGGGCGGCGTGCTGCGCGACCTCTTCGATTTCCGGGTAGTAATGCACCAGGAAGTGGTCGGTTTCAACGACACGCCAGTCAAACTTGGTGTATTGGACCTGATTCTGTCCGAAATACAGCTGTGCGTGCAAGGCGGTCCCAGGTCCGAGCAGCGCAAGCGCGGCACCGGCAATGAGAGAGCGACACGCGGTGTGCAAGATGGTGCGACGCATTACCGGGCTCCCTGGGTTGAACGTTCCATGGCCAGTGGCACCGCGTCGCTCCATAACCGCTCGAGCTGGTAAAACTGACGCAGCGTTGGATGAAAGACATGTACCACACAGTCAACAAAATCGAGCAGCGCCCACCGTCCTTGCGAGAGCCCTTCGCTTTGATGCACCGGCATGCCTTCCTGTTTCATCTCGTCCATCACATGCTGCGCAACGGATCGCACGTGCGTGTCTGACGTACCGGTGGCGATGACAAAGAAGTCTGCCATATCGGTAACACCGCGCAGATCGAGGATGACTACGTCGTCCGCCTTGAGTTCGGCCGCCAGGGCGGCGGCACGGCGGGCGAGAGCTTCGGACTGCGAATGAGGCGATTTAGTCATGACACAATGGGACGAGGGTTTCTGCGTGACCTATACCCGCAACGCCAGCAAAAAGTGCCCGGGGGCACACACTCCCAGCTTACGAAATAGATGCGTGCCGCGGATCTATAACAAGACATTCAGGAGCGCCCAGGTGTTCCTTGATCTGGCACAAAACAAACGCGGCCGCAATCGGCTGACTGAAAAGTCAGCACCGATTGCGGCCGCGCAAGTCGATCAAACAGCGTGACGAGGCGGTGGGAGTATCAAACTCCGCCACCGCCAGACCGCTGCAGAGCTACGCTACGACTACTGCTTGATGATCCAGACCTTGATTTCCGGCTTTACATCAGCATGCAGGCGAATAGCCACGCGGTACACGCCCAGCGCCTTGATGGGCTCCACGAGCTCAATCTGACGACGCTCAAGCTTGAAGCCCTGCGCCTCGAGCTGGTGCGCGATGTCAGCGGCCGTGACAGAACCAAACAGCTTGCCTTCTTCACCAACGCGAGCGGCAAACGTAACCGACACATCGGCGAACTTGGTGGCCAAC
>JBBSPO010000028.1:0-21074 GCA_038258695.1 Gemmatimonadales bacterium
ATACTCCTTCCACGCCGAGCCGGCCAGATAGCCGCGCACGACACACTCCACCGGAATCACATCGGTGCGCACGCACAACATCGCGCGCCCGCGCAATGCGTCGCGGTGTGGCGCGAGGGCAGGTACACGTGCAATGATGTCGTCTACGTCGGCCGTAATCATGTGGTGTGGCAGCGCGTCGCCAAAATGTTTGGCCAGGTGAAGCAGCCACCAGCGCGTGAGCTGCGTGAGCACGGCACCTTTGTGCGGAATGGGTGCGTCGAGCACCACATCAAAAGCGCTCACACGATCGCTGGCCACAAGCAAGAGCTCGTGGTCGCCCACTGCGTACACTTCACGCACCTTGCCTTTGCGAACCAACGGCAGCGGCAACGCACTCTCGCGCAGCGCAGAGGATGGGCTCATACGCGCACCTCGTCGGCGGCTGTTGCAGTGCCATAACCGGCGAGTAACGGATGCACTACTTCACGCAGAAAATCGTCAACCTGCTGTGGTGCACGACCAACAAAACGATTCGGGTCGGTGAGCGTTTGCAAATCTTCGAGCGGAACACCAAAGGCTGGATCGGCCGACAACCGCTCAAGCATATCGTTTCGCGGCGCGCCATTTTTCACAGCTCGCGCTGCGGCAATTGAATGTCCGCGAATGACTTCATGCACCACTTGGCGATCGCCGCCCGCACGCACGGCCCGCACGATCAACTCTTCAGTGGCCATGAACGGGAGCTCATCGTCTACACGGCGCCGGATGCGTGCTGGATACACTTCGAGCCCGGACACAATGTTGCGCATGAGCACCAGAATCGCGTCAGTGGCCAGAAACGATTCGGGAATCGCCAGTCGCCGGTTGGCCGAATCATCGAGCGTGCGTTCAAAGAACTGCACTGCGTGCGTCTGATTGGCGTTGGGTTCCAGCGACAACACAAAGCGCGCCAATGCGGCAATGCGCTCCGAGCGCATGGGGTTGCGTTTGTACGCCATGGCCGACGAACCAATCTGATCTTTCTCAAACGGTTCTTCGATTTCGCCAAACGCCGCGAGCATGCGCAGGTCGCCCGAGAACTTGGACGCCGATGACGCCACACCCGCCACAACACCCAACACCTGTGCGTCAATCTTGCGGCTGTACGTCTGACCACTGACCGGAATAGACGCGGCAAAGTGCATGGCTGCACACACGCGCCTGTCCAGTTCACGCACTTTGTCGTGGTCGCCGTGAAAGAGCGACAAAAAAGACGCCTGCGTACCGGTGGTGCCTTTCACCCCGCGAAAGGGCAGCGTGGCAATGCGATGTTCAAGATCCGCAATGTCGAGCACCAGATCCTGCATCCACAGCGTGGCCCGTTTGCCAACCGTGGTGAGCTGGGCCGGCTGCACGTGGGTGTAGCCAAGGCAGGCTTCGTTACGCCACGTGTCGCTGAACGTGGCCAGCGACCGCAGCGCGTCCACGCACTTGTCGCGCAGCAATGCCAGGCCGTCACGCATGAGCACGAGCTCAGCGTTGTCCGTCACATAACAGCTGGTGGCGCCCAGATGAATAAACGGCGCAGCCGCCGGCGCCACATCACCAAACGCATGCACATGCGCCATCACATCGTGCCGGAAGCGACGCTCGTAGTCAGCGACGGCACCAAAATCAATGTTGTCGAGATTGGCGCGCATCTGGCTCAGCGCGTCTTCGGGAATATCAACGCCCAACGCTTTCTGCGCTTCGGCAAGCGCCAGCCACAAGCGGCGCCACAACCCGTAGCGGCGCGACGGCCCCCACAGCTCCAGCATGGCACGCGATGCATACCGCTCAGCGAGCGGCGACGAATAGATCGAGGGGAGCGAAGAGTCAGCGGACACGGAACGAAATCGGGGGAAAAAGGCGACCACCACGTTCAAACCATAACTGCACCGTGCCACGCGCACCGTACGCATCAATCGCGCGTGCGGCCAGATCGGCGCTGTCAATGCGCGTATTGCCGATCTGCACAATCACATCGCCCGACATCAATCCCAACTCGGCCTGCAGTCGGTCGGACGCGTTGAACACCAAAGCACCAGCGGGGGAGCGGATCCCGCGCGTTTGGCGGATCTGCTGTGTGACCGTAACCAGTTCAAGTTCGCGAAGCACCGTGACACGGGGCGCGCTCACCTCCGGCACATCGGCCACAGTCAGCTGCAGCACCTCTTCACGATCGCCACGCCGAACGGTAAGCGGCAACACATCGCCCACGCGCACCTCCAGCAAGCGGGCCTGCCAATCGAACGGGTTGCGGACAGGCTTGTTGCCCACACGCACAATCACATCACCTTCCCGCACGCCTGCGCGATCAGCCGGCGAACCGGACGTGGTACGTCGCACGATGGGCAGCGATCGTACCGCCTCGCGCGCGTTGCTCACCGGCGACATCTGCAACTGAATCCCAACCCACGGCTCACGCACGCGCCCATGTGTCAGCAGGTCGTCAACAATGCGCATGGTGCGATCAATCGGAATGGCAAAGCCCAAGCCCACCGAACCACCGGACGGTGAATAGATGGAGCTGTTCACGCCAATCACTTCACCGTTGGCATTGATGAGCGGGCCACCGGAGTTGCCGGGGTTGATAGCCGCGTCGGTTTGCACCATGTCGAGGTACATGCCACCTTCAGCGCCGGCGGTAATATTGCGTCCTACCGCACTGATCACGCCCACCGACACGCTGGGCTCGGAGTTGCCAAGCACAAAACCAAATGGATTGCCAATCGCAATCGTCCATTCACCAATCAACAAGTCGGACGACGTGCCGATGGGTGCGATCGGCAAGCCTTTAGCCTCCACCCGCAACACCGCGAGATCATTCTGGTCGTCCTGTCCAACCAGTGTCGCGGGATACGTCGTACCGTTTTGCAGCGCCACCGTGATCGTTGATGCGCCGGCTACTACATGCGCGTTGGTTACCACCACACCGTTGGCCTCAATAATGAAGCCCGATCCAATTCCCGCACGCGCCCGCTGACGAGCACCTCCGCCGCCACCGAACATCATTTCGAACGGATCTACCGGTACACGTTCCACTGTTTCCGTCTGCACGCTGACAACCGCTGGCGCAACACGTTCAACCGCGGTCGTGATGGCTGTGCGACGCGACTGGTTGATCGTCTGCGCCGGCACCGCGCCTGGCGCACCGGACAACACCGGTTGGCGGGTCGAGCCTTGCGCAAAGGAGTCCGACGGATTGGCGCCTTCGCATCCGGCCACAATGCAGGCCGCGATTGCCACCATCCATAGACGCCCCACGATCAACTATCCCCCGCACGCAGCCGCTGTCCGCCCACCGTGCGTCGCTGTGCGTCAGCTTGCGCCTGGTCCGTAAACGGATACGCCAGCATGGCGCGCAACGTGGCAGCGCCTACGACCGCTGCATCGGCTCCGGCCACACCGCAGGCGGTCATGCTGGCCGAGTTGGCGGGAAAGAGCGCCACGACTTCGGCCTCGAGATGAGCCTCGGACAGCAGGCCGCGTGCGTCGGCAATCACATCGGCACCCGCACCGCCCATGGCGTCCAGTCGGTCTACATCGACCAGGACAAACGCCGCGCCAGCCTTGGCGGCAAACAGCGCCTGCGTCGCGGTGGCGATAAAGGTCGCGGCGACCCGGATGCCGCTGGAGGAAAGCGCCCGCATCACGGCGGCATTGTCGGCCGTGAAGGGAATCTGCAGCACAACGTTGTCGCCAGCCCGTCCCAGGGCGCGGGCTCGCTCGTTGCCGGTTGATGGTTCTTCGCCGTCGGAGAGCACACCGGCCGCGTCCACCAGAACCGGGATGGAAACCGCGCGCGCGAAACCGGCCAGCCACGACACCGCAGCCTCAGGAGACGCCGCGGTACTCAGTGCCGCGTCCGGGAGAACTACGCCGTCGCACCAGCCGCGGGCATCAGCCCACTGCACGTCGTCGAGCGCGTCGGTGGCAAGGAAAAGCTTCACGTAGAAGAAAGGTAAAGGGTCGCGGGGTAAGTCACCTGCTCCAGAAACAATCCCTGCGGTGGAGCCGGTGCTGCGGTCTGTCGGTTGTCACTGGCCAAGAGCAGCTCGGCAATGGTGCCGGCCGGCCGACGGCCTGTGGCCACCGCCACCATGGTCGCCACCAGAAAGCGCACCATATGATGCAAAAAGCGATTGGCTTCAATATCAAACACCACGCCTCCCTCGCGACTGCTCCAGCGGGCCAGTGACACCTCGCACACATGATTGTCCTCGGCGGGGGCAGTGCCCTGAATCGCAAAGGCCCGGAACGCGTGCGCCCCCGGCAGTGAGGCGGCCTCCGCGTTGAGCAGCGCAAGGTCCACCGGCCGCCCCAACGGCCACTCCGTGGTGCGACGAAACGGGGACATGACCTGCCGATCGGTACCCACAAAATAGGCGTAGCGACGGCGGGCCGCGCTGAATCGCGCATGAAACGCCGGGTCCATGGCAAATGCCTCCGACACCCACACATCGCGCGGCAGTTTGGAGTTCATGGCGCGCATAAGGCTCTCCGCCGTCCAACGCCCCGGAACCCGCACACCCACGGCCTGACCGCGTGCGTGCACTCCGGCGTCGGTCCGCCCGGAGCCCAGCGCCGTGACGGGCGCCTGGCAAAGTGCGGCCAACGCGACCTCCATCTCGCCTTGCACCGTCCGCTCTTCCCGCTGTCTCTGCCACCCGGAAAAGGCGCCACCGTTATAGTGGGTGACCAAAAGAAAGGAGGCGAGTTCCGGTGATTCCATGAGCCTCAAAAGATATCCGCTCCGACAAGCGCCTTCAAGCGATCTTTACCGTGTGTTGTGGCGATTTCCGTACAATGCAACCATCTCCGGCACGACGCGTCTGTTTGACAAGCGATGCGCATCGTTTCCACATTGCGCGGCTCTGGCTGCTAACTGCTCCCGTTTCCCATTTCATGGCTCCTCGCTCACTCGCCTCTCTCGCGCATGCACTCGGTGCCACGTCGGATCTCGACGGGGCACTGGTCGCGTTGTCGGAATGTGTGGCTGAAATGGACCGGGGAGCATCAATCGCCCTGTTGCGCTACGACGGACGGCGCGAAATGCTGCGCGAGCGTCTTACACCAATGCTGGGCAGAGTCGAGCGGCAGCCGGTCGAAACCACCTTTGACCATCTGCCGGCGCCGGTGCAAATGAAGGTGGCCGCCGGTGGACAGTTTGTGGACATGGCTGAACGATCGGCCGAGTACGCGCGCCTGTTTGGATTCACGCACGCACTCGACGGTGGCGCGCTCGCATTGCGCGGACTCCGTGTAGAAGGGTATCTGGCGGCCGTGCTGGTGCTCTATGAGCCGCGCAAAATCTTTGGCGCGCGCACCACGGAGCGCTTGTCGCCGGCGCTGGCGCTGTTCGATCTCGCGTTCAGCCGCTTGTCCGAACGTGAAGCACGCGAAGAAGCCGTGCGTACGCTCGAAGACGTCACGCAACGTGTGCACGGCGAGTATGTCAAGAAGCTGCGCGCGCTGGAGACGGAACTGCGCGAGGTGCGCAACACCACCCCGCAGGGCATGGACGCGATTTCCCCCGCGGAGGCTGTGGCGCTGCAGGTTGAGTCGGCGCGCATGGAGGAAGAATCCAGACGTGCGCTGCGCAAAGCCGATCTTGCCGAACAGCAGTTGATGTCGGCGGTGGGGCAGTTGGAGCAGGCGCATTCAGAGCTGCATCGTCGCAGCGAGGCACTCCGGCAGCGCACCCGCACGCTCTACCTGATTGACCGCGTCATGACACTGGACGCCGGCACGCAGGATCCACGGGAGCTGGCCGACGGGCTGTTGGCGTTGGTAGGTGATGACATGCAGGCGCAGCGCTGTTCGCTCATGCTGGCCGCACCCGAAGCGGAACACGTCTATCTGGCCTCCGCCCGTGGACTGGCCCCGCACATCACACTCGGCATGCGCATTCGTCATGGCGAAGGCGTGGCCGGACGTGTGGCCGCCGCCCGCGAACCGCTGCTGGTGCAGGATGTATCGCAAGCCGATCGACATCCGTTGCTGCGCGATCAGTACTTTACCACCGGCAGCTTTATCAGTTTTCCCCTGGTCTATCACAATACGCTGGTTGGCGTTGTGAATCTCACCAATCGCGCCAAGCTCGGCGTGTATTCCGACGAAGACGTGGAACGCGTACGTATTCTGGCGCTCGTTATTTCATTGGTTGCATTCAACGCCCGCTTGGCGGAGCGACTGCTGGCGGCCATCGATGGCCGCTGAAGCTGGGGGAGCCGGCGCCGAATCGCTGCGTCATGCGATCCGACGTCTGGCAGCCGGTGAATCACTCAGCACCGCCGATATCTCCAACGCTTTTGACGTGATCATGCGCGGTGAGGGCACGCCGGCTCAGGTTGCGGCGCTGCTCATGGCATTGCGCGTGAAAGGGGAATCGGTGCAGGAAGTCGCCGGTGTCGCCCAGTCGCTGCGTCGTGCCATGGTCACCATCGATGCGCCCAACTACGAAGCGATCGTAGACACGTGCGGCACCGGTGGCGGTACCATCACCACGTTCAATATCTCCACCGCCGCGGCGCTGTTGGCGGCGGGTGCGGGTGTTCGCATTGCCAAGCATGGCAATCGCTCGTTTACGTCACGGTCGGGCAGTGCTGATGTACTCGAAGCGTTGGGTGTGGCCATTGATACCACGCCCGACGTGATGTTGCGCGCATTGAATGATGCCGGTGTGACCTTCATGTTTGCACCGCTCATGCATCCGGCCATGCGTCACGTCGGGCCGGTGCGCCGTGAGCTGGCGATTCCAACTGTAATGAACATTGTGGGCCCGCTGGCCAATCCGGCGCGTGCTGGCCGTCAGGTGGTGGGCGTGGCCGATGCTGGCCGTCTCATGCTCATTGCTGGGGCGCTGGCCGCACTGGGCAGCGAGCGCGCGCTGGTGGTGCATGGTGCGCCTGGAATGGACGAGATCTCGCCAATCGGCAACACCACGGTGATCGAAGTACGCGACGGCGCACTGTCTGAGTGGATTATTGATCCGGCGTGGGCGGGTGTAGACGGTATACGTGCAGAAGACCTGCTAGGCGGTGAGCCGGAAGACAACGCTCGTGTGATCACTGACGTGTTGAGCGGCGGTGGCAAGCCGGCTGCCGTCGCTGCGGTGCTGCTGAATGCCGCCGCGGCTATTTATGTGAGCGGCACGGCGACAACGTATCGCGAAGCGATAGATGTGGCGCGTGAAGCGCTGGACAGCGGGGCGGGGATGGCGGCGCTTGAGCGACTGCGTTTGGCGTTCCGCGATGTTTAGTGGTCGGCCGCGCCAACAAGCGCCTGGCCGCGAAGCTAAGCCCTCAGACGCGCGATGCCCTCAATACCTCCGCAACACCCCCACCACAATGCCCTGAATACGCACGTCATCCTCGTGCACGTACAGCGGCTCCATGGTGTCATTGGACGGCTGCAAGCGAATGCGCCCGTCACGCTCGCGGAAATAACGCTTGACCGTGGCCGCAGCACCATCGAGCAGCGCGATAACCATTTCGCCGTTGTCGGCCGACTGCCGCTCGTTTACCACCACATAGTCGCCGTCTTCGATGTGGTCTTCAATCATGGATTCGCCGCGCACCTTGAGTACGTAGTGACTACCGTTGCGGCGCAAGAATCCATCGGGCACCGATACGGTCTCGTTGTGCGACAGCGACTCAATGGGCGAGCCGGCCGCTACCAGACCAAGCAGAGGCAACTCCACCGACCGCTGAAACACATCGGATGGGAGAATCTCAATGGCACGACTCTCGTTGTACGAACGCTTGATGTAGCCTTTGCGCTCGAGATTGGTGAGGTGTTCGTGCACGGTGGCCAACGAGTTATAGTTGAACCGCGACGCGATTTCCTCAAAGCTCGGCGCGTACCCGTTTTCTTCGGTATAACCGGTGAGGAAACTCAGGATCTCGCGTTGGCGCTTGGTGAGCGGCATGGCGGACTCCCCCGAAGAGGTGACAGGTGGTTGGTGGGTGCCGAGCTGGATGCTTCCCGAATATGTTCCGAATCACGTTAACCGAACAGGGGCCGAAGTGCAAGCCGGACATCACCACCCGTCGTCAACCACAGCAGAAAACTCGCCGCAGGGCTCCATAACCAGCGCCCCGTGGACTCCGCCTACAGGCGCGCTCGGCCAACTCATGGCGTCCTCTGGCGAGCGGGCGCAGGCCGTACAATCCACCCTCAGCCAGCTCAAGGCACAGGGCCGCGACATGGCGCCGCCGCCCGGCTTCGCCAGCGCACTGCGTCGCGAGACCCTGGCCATTATCGCCGAGATCAAACGCGCGTCACCCACCAAGGGCGACATCGCGCCCGGACTCAACGCCGCCGCACAGGCCCAGGCGTATGCCAAAGGCGGAGCGGCGGCCATCTCGGTGCTCACGGAGCCCGAGCGATTTGGTGGCTCGCTCGACGATCTGTCCAGCGTGGCAGCGGCTGTGTCCCTTCCAGTTATTCGTAAAGATTTTATCGTGCATGCCGTGCAAATCTGGGAAGCCCGCGTGCGTGGTGCGGCCGCCGTTCTGTTGATTGCGCGAGGGCTGCATCCCGATGAGCTGGCGGCGTTGTACGCCGAGGCGGGAGAAGCGTCGCTGGGCGTGCTGGTGGAAGTGCGCGATCACACTGAACTCGCGCGCGCCATCGCACTGGGCGCGCCCGTCATCGGCGTAAACAACCGCAACCTTGAAACGCTGATCATTGACCCCGCCACGGCGCCCGCGCTCATGCCGGCCATCCCGCCCGATCGCATTGCAATTGCCGAAAGCGGAATGGCCAGCGTGCAGGATGCCCACGCCGCGCAATCGGCCGGAGCCGACGCGCTACTCATCGGCTCAGCGATTTCGGCCAGCGCCGATCCCGCAGCCGCGGTGCAGGCCTTTGGATCACTCGTTCGCCAATCGAGACCAGCGAGACCAGCGTGACCAGCGCGCCGCGGGTCAAGCATCGCGAGCCTTCGTTCAATGGTCCGCGCATCAAGTTTTGCGGGCTCACACGTCCCGAAGACGTACGGCTCGCCGAAGAACTTGGCGCGTCGTATCTGGGCGGCATTCGGGCCGGCGGACCACGGTTGCTCTCCCCCGACGAATGGCGTCGCGTACTCGGCGAGCCGCGTGAGGGAATCGAGCGCGTGGCCGTGCTGGGCGCCATGACGCCCACCGAAGTGATCGCCGAAGCGCAAAACCTCTCGGCTGATGTGGTGCAGTGGCATGGTGACCCGTCTGCCGCAGGTGTAAAAACCGTGCTCGACGCCAACGTGCGTGTGTGGCCCGTGCTGCGCGTGGAAGGCACCCGGTTGCCAAGCGAAGCCTGGGCGCTGAGCCAAGGTGTCGAGGCGCTGGTGCTCGATGCAAAGGTTGCCGGACATCTTGGCGGTACCGGCGTCGCGTTGGACTGGGCTGCCTTGGCCACCGACATCGCCACTTGGCGAACCGATCGACCGGGTGTGCAGTTGGTGTTGGCAGGTGGGCTGACGGCCGACAATGTCGCCGAGGCGATAAAGCTGCTGGCACCAGATGTTGTTGACGTATCTTCAGGAGTGGAACGCGCACCGGGGATCAAGGATCCTGAGCGGATGCGAGCTTTTGCACACGCAGTTCGAGGATTGCCGTAATGCAGACGACAGGTGGAGTACTGGCTGAGCGTGCAGGTGATCGCTTTGGCGGATTTGGTGGACGCTACGTACCGGAAACGCTGGTACCGGCGCTCGATGCACTGGACGCCGAGTTTGACGCCGCCATGAAGGATCCGGCCTTTCTGGCCGAGCTCAACTCAATGTTGCGGGATTATGTGGGGCGCCCCACGGCGCTCAGTACGGCGCCTCGGCTCTCCGAGCGGGTGGGTGCACCGGTGTGGCTCAAGCGCGAAGATCTCAACCACACGGGCGCGCACAAGATCAATAACACCGTGGGACAGGCGTTGTTGGCGCTGCGCATGGGCAAGAAGCGCATTATAGCCGAAACCGGCGCCGGTCAGCACGGCGTAGCCACGGCAACGATTTGTGCCCGATTTGGACTGGAGTGCGTCGTATACATGGGCGAGGAGGACATGCGGCGTCAGTCGCTCAATGTGTTCCGCATGCGCCTCATGGGAGCCACCGTTATTCCGGTGACGGCGGGCACCCGGACCCTCAAAGACGCAACCAGCGAGGCCATTCGTGATTGGGTTACCAATGTGCACGAAAGTCATTACATCATTGGCTCCGTGGTTGGTCCGGCACCGTATCCGCGCATGGTGCGCGACTTCCAGCGTGTGATCAGTCGCGAAGCACGCGCGCAAATGCTGGAGCGCGCCGGACGTTTGCCCAAGACGGTTGTCGCCTGCGTGGGCGGCGGCTCTAATGCCATGGGCGCATTCGCCGACTTTGTGGACGACGTTGACGTGGAGCTCGTGGGCGTCGAAGCCGCCGGCGAGGGGCTCAGCACCGAACGTCACTCGGCGTCGCTGTCCAAAGGCACGCCCGGCGTGCTGCACGGAGCGCTGAGCTATTTGCTGCAGGACGCATCGGGGCAGGTGCATCCGGCGCACTCCATCTCGGCTGGACTGGACTACCCCGGCGTTGGTCCGGAACACGCGTGGCTCAAGGACAGCGGCCGCGGTGAATACGTGTCAGTCACTGATGCGGAGGCGTTGTCGGGCGTGTCAGTGCTCAGCCGGCTTGAAGGAATTATTCCGGCGCTCGAAACGGCGCATGCCGTGGCCTGGATTGTTCGTGAAGCTGGACGTTGGGCGCCCGATGAACCCGTCCTGTTGTGTGTCAGTGGACGTGGAGACAAGGACGTAGGCACCATGACCGAACACCTGCTGCCGTCGGTGTGACGTCCACCGCTGACGCCCGGATGGAGTTCAGCGACGTATCCGCGACGTTGGTCGAGGATGCAATCCGGGCGTTGGTGAAGGCATTTCGGGCATGGCAGTTGTACTTGCCCAACAATCCCATGCGGGAGCGCGCCATCGGTACGGCGCGTGCGGCGTTTGTGGCCTGCTGGAACGGAGATGTTGACCGTATCGTGATGGCAGTACGGGAAGCCGAGTTCGTGATGCGGGGGCGCACGGTACACCGGGAAGTAGAGCGTCTGTCCGATGGTGTGCCGTGGATTTTGTACCGTGATGGTATTCGCGAGCTCACGCTGCTGCCCGGCTTTGAGACCGAGGGCCTCGAGGCGCTGCTGATGCTGTTCCAGCGTGCGCGCCAGGCAGCACCCGACGAAGATGATCTGGTCACCATGTTGTGGGTGGCTGATCTCGAGACGGTGCAGTATCGCTACGTGGATTTGGTGGGCTCGCATGACCTCGCGTCGGCGGCGGGTGTGCTCACCGCTGGCGAGCACTCTGACGATGCACTCGGCAATCAATCGCAGCCGCCCATTGCCGCCGCCGCTGAAGACGTGCCTGCGCTTTCCGAAAGCACTGCGCCCGGCGTTATCCGTGTTGAAGATTTTGAAAGCACCCTGTTTTTTCTCGATCGGCGTGAACTCAGCGAGTTGCAGACGCAAGTGCGCGATGAGTTCGGCAGCGATCCGCGTCGTGCAGTGGTGGCGGTGCTCTTTGACATCGTCGAACTGCAGCGTGACGACGATGCGCGCCTAGAGGCGATCGGCTGCATTGAAGACGTGATGGTGGACCTGCTGGCCAGTCGGGCGTATGATGTCGCGTCGTATGCGTTGGTGGAGGTCAATGCCATAGTGCGCCGCGTGCCCGAGTTGCCGGCCTCAGCGCGCGAAAGGTTGCTCGCATTCACCGGGCGCATGAGTGATCCGGACGTTGTACGACAGCTGTTGCAGGCCGTTGACGAACGCACACGTGCGCCCGACCCGGACATGCTGGAATCGCTCGTTGCCGAACTTCGCGGTACGGCGCTTGGACCACTGCTGGCCTGGCTTGCAACCTGTGCGCCGGGCAGCGCGCGGCATTCAGTGGAACGGGCCATGCTCAAGCTCGCCGAACGACACACCGCTGATGTGGTGCGTTTGCTGGAGGTTGACGATGACGCAACCGCCCACGGCGCCATGCAGTTGAGCGGGCGGCTGCGTTCAGCTGCGGCCGCTCCAGCGCTGGGACGCATTTTGCGTCACACCCGGCACGAGCGGAGGCTTGAGGCCACACTCGCGCTCGCGGCCATTGCATCGCCGGGCGCGTTGCAGTTGCTCGACGTCGCGCTTGACGACACGGAAGCAGACGTTCGTGTGGCTGCGCTGCGCGCCATCGCTGTCAACAAGCACACAGCGATACTGCCCAAGCTCACGCAGGCTATCAGGCGGAAAGACATTCGCAGCGCTGAGCGTTCGGAAAAGACCGCGTTGTTCGATGCCTTTGGTGCGACGTGTGGTGATGCTGGTGTGCCACTGCTCGATGCCATGCTCAGCGGCCGATCCCTGCTTGGACCACGGGAGACGCCGGAGATGCGCGCCTGTGCGGCGCGGGCGTTGGGACTGGTGGGCACGCCATCCGCGTTGGCAGCGCTACGAAAGGGCAGCACCACTGGCGAGGCGGTCGTGCGCAGTGAAGTTGCACGCGCGTTGCGCACAGGTGGAGTAAACGCATGAGCGGCGCAAACCTCGCCAACGCGGCCGCCTCGACACGCAGCAGCGGCGCAACACAGCCAACCTCTGCTGCACGCGGCGCTGGTCCCATGTACAACGCCGATGAAGAACGTGCGTCACGCGCCGTCGTAGTCGCGTTTCATGGCGCACTGCGTGCGGTCCGGTTGTATCCGGTTGAGAACGTGGCGGTGCAGAATGCTCTGAATGAACTCGGCAACGCGTGCCAACGCATCATGAGCAACAGCGATGGTTGCGAGATCCGCAGATCTGGCGACTTTATCTTTGTCAACGAAACACGCGTCCGCCTGGCGCTCGATAACTACGCCGCCGTGGCCTACGTGCTCACGCAGTTACGTGATGCGGGCGTGGGCAGTGTGCGGTTTGGGGTTTTGCCGGAACCGCGTATGTGGGTGGTGTTGCTGGCGTTCCTGCAGGCGCCGCCGCTTGAGTATCCCGAAGAGGCGCGACTCGGTCAGCTGGAGCAGCGGCTGGCGCAGGCCAATGTGACAGTCTTTGAGTTCGACCCGCCAGGCGGTGAACTCGACGACGATGATGATCTCGATGCACGTGAACGCGCGCGCAAAACCTACATGCGATCACTCGACGTGACACGCGAAGTCATGACGGCGGCCCGCCTGGGACGCAGCCCCAGTCTCAAACGGGTCAAGCGCGCTGTGCAAGCGGTGGTAGACGCCATCCTCACCGACCCGTCGTCGCTCATTGGCATGACCACGCTGCGTGAGTTTGATGAATACACGTTTGTGCACAGCGTCAATGTGTGCATTCTATCGGTGGCGCTTGGGCGACGTCTGGGATTGTCAAAGGTGCAACTGCTTGATCTTGGCGTGGCCGCGCTGCTGCACGATATCGGCAAGTCACGCCTGCCCACTGACGTGTTAAACAAGCGCGGCGCGCTGAGTGAGGATGAGCGCGAGACGATCAGAACGCACACGTGGCAAGGTGTACTCGCGCTGTTCAGCCTGCCCATTGGCTCGGGCCGACCATGGCGTGCCATCGTTTCGGCGAATGAGCATCATATGCGTGTGGATGTGAGCGGCTATCCGGCCACGCGCCGTACACAGTCACTCAGCCTGCTCAGCAAGATTATCGCAGTGGCCGACGGCTTCGATGCGGCCACCTCCACACGCGTGTATCAGGACACACCGTGGTCACCGGCGCATGTGTTGCAGGGCATGCGTGACAACGCCCGGTTGGGTTTTGACCCCATCATTGTCAAGGCGTTTGTAAACCTCACTGGCATCTATCCAATTGGCACGGTCGTCGTGCTCGACAGCTTTGAGCTTGGGTTGGTACACGCCGCTCATGCCGAACAGGACGCGCTGTCGCGCCCCGTTGTTCGTGTGCTGGCCGACGCACAGGGTAACTTGCTCACGGACCCGCCACTGGTTGACCTTATGGCGCAAGATCAGTCGGGGCATTATCTCCGAACCATCATCCGGACCGACGACCCCGACCGCTGGGGCATTCGCGTGTCCGACTATTTCGCTTGATTACTGCCTTCGGGCTGCACCCTCAACGTGTCCGTGTCTTCTGCATCGCCCGCTTCTCCCGTTAATCCGGCATCTGCCGATTCTGCCGTCGCGCCATCGAGCATCGACGCGCGCTTTGCCCAGCTGCGCGCGCAAAAGCGCTGCGCACTCATCGCTTACATCACCGCCGGACATCCCACGCCCGAGGCGGGGGTGGCGCTTATGCGCGGACTCGAAAAGGCTGGCGTCGACATCCTCGAAGTCGGTGTGGCGTTCTCCGACCCGTTGGCCGATGGCCCGGTCATTCAGCGCAGTTCGCAGATCGCGATTGATCACGGAATGTCGCTTGACCGCACGCTGGCGATGATCGAAGAGGCCGCGGTGTCCATTCCGGTGGTCTTGTTTTCGTATCTCAACCCGATCATGGCCGGCGGCCCGGATGTGCTGCACCGGGCACGTCGCGCTGGTGTTGCGGGCGTGTTGGTCACTGACATGCCGGTGGGATCCGATCCGTCGCGCGAAGCGTGGTTTGGTGAAAGCGGACTCGACTTTGTTCGTCTGGTTGCGCCCACAACGCCGTCCGATCGTATGGAAGAAATCGGCAGGCATGGTGGTGGATTTGTGTATCTCATTTCGCGCCTGGGCGTGACCGGAGAAAGCGCCCAGTTGGCCGACGAGCTCCCCGCGACGGTGGCACGACTGCGCGCTGCGACCACGCTGCCCATTTGCATTGGCTTTGGCATCTCCACGCCGGAGCAGGCCAAAGCGGCATCGCTGCTTGGTGATGGTGTGATCGTGGGCAGCGCGCTTGTGCGTGCCGCCGAACAGTCGGTCGACGCCGCGCTTGAACTCGCCGCGTCGCTGCGTTCGGCCATGGATCAGTAAGTCACGGTGCTCCCGCTCTCTGTGCCAGGAGCGCCACCCGCGCTGCCCGTGTGGACGGTGGCCTCCGAGAAGCGTCGTGGCCACATTGCACGCGTAACCGCGCTGCTCGACGGTTGGAGTGAAGCACTCGGGCTCAACTCGGCGCAGCAGCAAGACTGGCACGACGCCGGCCGTTGGCACGACGCACTGCGTGACGCGCCAGACGATGTGCTACGCGCACACGCCGATGATCCTGATCGACCCATTGGCATGTTGCACGGTTCTGCGGCGGCCCGGTTTCTTGTGCGTGACGGTGAAACCCGCGCCGATGTCATCGATGCGGTTCGTCACCATACCACCGGATGGGCCGGATGGAGTCAGGTGGGTCGTGCGCTGTACATGGCAGACTTTCTTGAACCCGGTCGGCCGTTCATGCAGGCCGATCGCGCGTTTTTGGCCAATCTGGTGCCAACCCGTTTCGACGCAGTATTCCGGCAGGTCGTGCGTTTGCGGCTGGAGTGGGCGCTGCGCGAAGGGAAGGGCTTTGCGTCCGAAACAGTTGCGCTCTGGGATGCGGTGCGCTGATGCGAACGCTTGCCTGGGTGGGCGGCGCGGTGGTGCTCGTTGCCTTGACGTTTGGATTGTGGCTATCGGCAACGAACGCGCCTGCCGCGGCGCCTACAGTGGCGCAAGCGATCGCGGCACTCGATCCGGCCGCCCGTGCCCCTGAGAATGTGCGCATTCGCGTGAAGGTGCTGAACGGGTCGGGAATCAGCGGACTGGCGCGCCGCGGCATGCAGGTGTTGCGCGACCACGGCTACGATGTCGTCGGCTACGGCAACGCGGACGCGCCGGTTGACAGTACCATTGTTGAGCTGAATCCCGTTGCCGCCGAACATGGCGAACGACTGCGTCTCGCGTTGGGGGGGGGAGTCCGGGTGACCCAGCGTGAGACAGCGCTACCCTACATCGACGTGCTCATCACTCTCGGACCGGACTGGCAGCCGCCGGCCCAGCCGTTCCGTCCGTAGCTGCCCGCACGCTGCGGCGATATCCAACCCGCGACTCTTGCGAATGGCCACCTCAACGCCACGTCCGCGTACAGCCCGGGCAAACGCAGTCATTCTCGAGTTCGGCGTTGGTGTAAAGCCAAGCGATCCACCGGGGTGCAGCGGAATGAGATTCACAAACGCGCGACACTCGCGCGCCAGTGTGGCCAGCATCGCCGCGTGCTCAGGCTGATCGTTTACCGTATTGAGCAACACATATTCAAACGTCACACGACGATCAAACGTTGCGGCGGCTGCAATCACATCGGCCAGCGGATACTTGATGTTGACGGGCATCAACGAACGTCGCAGCTCATCGCTGGGCGCGTGAATGGAAATCGCCAGCCGGAACTGTTCCTTGCGTGCGGCCAGCGCCTCAATACCTGGCAATACACCCACAGTGGAAATCGTGATGTGTCGTGCTCCAATGCCGAGTGCGCGTGGGTCATTGAGCAGCGTGAGAACGGTGTCCACCGAGTTCCAGTTCATGAGCGGTTCACCCATGCCCATGAACACAATATTGGTGGCCAGCAACGGCGGATCCAGCAGTCGCAGTTCACGCACCTGACCTGCGATCTCCGAGGGCGTGAGGTTGCGCTGAAACCCCATCGCGCCTGTGGCACAGAATGCGCATTGCAACGCGCAGCCGGCCTGTGATGAAATGCAGAGCGTGAGTCGGTTGCCTTCGGGAATAGCAACCGTTTCAATGGCCTGTCCGTCATGCAGACGGAAGAGAAACTTCTCGGTGCCATCGCTGGACGTCTGGCGAACTTGCAATGCAGGGCGCGGCATGCTGAACGCATCGGCGAGCGCCGCTCGCAGTGCCTTCGGCAGCTCTGTCATGTCTTCAAACGTCGCAACCGGACGCTCCCAGACGCGCGCAAACACCTGCGCCGCACGATAGGGTGCTTCGTTGTGCGCGCGCATGAACTCACCAAGCAGCTCCAGCGCCTGGTCAGGATCAAAGTCGAGCAGATTGACCGTCGGTGTTACTGCGTTGCTGTCGTCCAAGTACTGTCTCACTGGCCAAAGGAACTGAACGTGAACTGATAGAGTGGACCGAGTCCGACATTTGCGTCTTCACGACCCACACCCACCACAAATCGTGCAAGGTGTAACTGCAGCGCGAAACGCGTACGTGTAATGCGCTGGTCACCGCTGCGCACGATGGGCAACGCCACACGCGCTTCAATGGGACCCAGCCGACCGCTGGCAATGGGCCCCAACTCACTCGACGTGCGTGCCCGTTGACCACGAGTCGCGCCCTGTCCGGCTAACCCCAGGCGCACCTCGCGCAACGTGCCCGACCCTGCAATCCGCACATCAGACGCCGCAGTGATCAGCGGTCGGTCTTCCGCTTCCCGCCCTGGTCGCCACAGAAAGCTACCCACGGCCACCCGTGCATCGCGCCACGGCAGCTCGCTGGCCAGCACGCCAAGGTCTGCTGCCAACGCACTTTCCACATCGCGTTCCGCACGGCCCTGACGCCAGCGCGCCGCCGCGCCAACCGTCAGCCATGGCAACACCCGACGCGCGACAGTGGCCGAAACAAGCCAGCTCTCGTACGGCAGCGTGCCCAGACTCTGGGGATCGGTGTCCGTTTGCACCAGGCCGCCAACCGCCGCGCGCCCCACGGAAATCCCCAATGACGTGCCGCTGCTGCGCTGGTAAGCCAGGCCTACCAGCTGCCCTTCCACGCCCTGTTCAGCTCCCGTGGAGAGCGACGCCACGCCGGCGCGCCACCGTTGCCCTTCGGCCAAGGCCATGGTGGCCGGATTCCATAATCCAACCCCCGCCTCCGACGACAGCGCCGCTGGAGCGCCCACCGCGCCCAGCGGGAAATCCCAGAGATCACGAGCGGGGACAGGCTGGCTGTACGCGGCCACGCTGCATCCGAAAATGCCGAGCCCCGTCGCAAGCCCGCACAAGAGCTTGCGGCGCATGCAGTTGACCATAAGCGACGCGTGCGCGGCGAGCAAGGAAATCGCTTCCGCGCGTTCGGCTGGTGCGTTAGCTTGTGACAGATGCTCGCCTTCCGGATAGCCGTTGCCCGTCGCTGACCTCCTGACACCTGCCAAAATCGCGGTGCCCAGCTCGGCGTCCTCCAAGGACGGCGTGCTTGTGGAACTCGTCAGTATGGCGCTACCTCCCGGCGCTGAGCGCGACGGTCTTCTGGCCGACGTGCGCAAGCGGGAAGCGCAGTTCACCACCGCCTTGGGCGACGGGATTGCCATGCCACACGCGCGCAGCCGCCATGTGTCGCAGCTCACACTGTGCGTGGCCCGTCCGACTACGCCCATTCCATTTGACGCGCTCGACGGGCGACCTGTCGAAATCGCGTTTCTGGTGGCCTCACCGGCCGACCAACCTGGAGCGCACATCGAAGCGTTGCGCTCCCTCTCACGTCTGTTTCAGAATACCGATACCATGACGGCGCGGCGCGCAGCGCCCACCGCCGACGAGTTCCTTTCTACGTTGCGTCTGGCCGAATCCCGCTGAGCACCGATGTCGCCAGACTGCGCGTGCCAGGGTATTGTTTCTTTCACTTTTTCGGCGTGATTACGCCCGGAGTTTCTGCGTGACCGAGTTGGTTCAGTCGTCCTCTTCGCCGGATATGATCACGTCGCTGCGCACACACGTTTGCGGCGCGTTGCGCGTGTCGCACGCCGGTGAAACGGTGCGCCTGGGTGGATGGGTACACCGCAGCCGGGATCTCGGCGGCTTGGTGTTCATCGATCTGCGCGACCGCTCCGGGTTGGTGCAACTCTCATTCGGTCCGGCGTGGAGCTCGGCGCAAACGATCGCGGCCGCTGCCGCGGTTGGCGTGGAGTCGGTGGTGCTCGTGGAAGGCGTAGTCGTGGCACGTAGTGAGGCGCAGCGCAACACGGACATGGCCACCGGTGAAGTTGATGTGCAGATCACGTCCATCCGGATTGTCGGTCCCGCCAACACGCCGGCCTTTCCCGTTGCACCGGCCAAAAACGACAAGCTGCCGTCGGAAGAGCTGCGGCTGCGTCATCGCTATCTCGATTTGCGGCGCGGTGAGCTGCTGGCCAATCTCATGTTACGTCACGCACTCATGCAGAGCACGCGGCGATTTCTTGATTCGCGTGGTTTTCTTGAGCTCGAAACACCAATTCTCACCAAGCCCACTCCCGAAGGTGCGCGGGATTATCTCGTGCCAAGCCGTGTGCATGCGGGTGAGTTTTACGCGTTGCCGCAGTCGCCGCAGATTTACAAGCAGCTGTTCATGTGCGCCGGATACGATCGGTATTTCCAGATCGCGCGCTGCTTCCGCGATGAAGACTTGCGCGCCGATCGTCAGCCTGAGTTCACGCAAATTGATATTGAGGCGTCGTTCGTTGGTCAGGAAGACGTGCTCGCTGTTGCCGAAGCGCTCATTCGTGAGCTGTGGTCCGTGGCTCGCGTGCCGGCGCAATCACCGTTTCCGCGCATGACGTATGCACACGCCATGGAGCACTACGGTTGCGACCGACCGGACTTGCGCTACGATCTCATGTTGCACGACATGACAGCGGTGTTCGCGACCAGTGATCTGCCGTTTTTGCAAGCCGCAATCACGCGCGGAGAGCGAGTGCGCGGCATGCGCGTGCCCGGTGGCGCCAGCATGTCGCGTAAGCAGACAGACGAACTGGAACAGCTGGCCAAGTCTGCGGGAGCCACTGGTTTGTTGGTGGTCAAGTGCACCGAAAACGGGCTCGACGGCAGGGTGGCCAAATCGCTGGCCGCCGACGCTGGAGCTACGCTTGGTCTATCGGAAGGCGACATCGGACTGTATGTCACTGGTGCAGACCATTTCGCCTCACCTGCGCTCGATCGCGTGCGACAGTCTGTGGCGCAGCGCTTGCAGCTGATCCCCGACAACGTGCACGCATTTGTTATTGTCACGGATTTTCCCATGTTCGAACGCGACCCAGTGAGCGGGGTACTTGGAGCAGTGCATCATCCATTTACCGCGCCGCATCCTGACGATGTCGAGTTACTGAACTCCGCGCCAGAACGTGCCAGAGCGCTGGCGTACGATATTGTCTATGACGGTCTCGAGTTGGGCGGCGGCAGTATTCGTATTAGTGATCCGGCGCTGCAGGCGCGCATTTTTTCGCTGCTCGGAATTGACGACGCCACAGCCAATGCACGATTCGGTTTCTTGCTGGAAGCGCTTCGCTCCGGCGCACCGCCGCACGGGGGGATTGCGTTTGGTCTCGATCGAATCTCAATGCTGCTTTCCGGAGCCTCATCATTGCGTGATGTGATTGCGTTTCCCAAAACAACTGCCGCGCGTGCACTTTTTGAGGGCGCGCCGTCGCCTGTGCCAGCGCAGGATCTGGCCGACCTTTCCCTGCAGTTGGCCGCTGGCTCAAAGGGGGTTGCATGACGGACACTGCCACCACCGTACGCGTCCCCATTGAAGGGGTTGATCAGCTTCTCCTGGCTGGCGTCAACGATGCCAACCTGGTTGAACTGGCGCGTATCTCGTCAGCGCGCGTGGCCATGCGCGGCGACGCGCTCACTCTCACCGGTGACAACGAATCGGTCATGCGCGGTGAGGCGATCGCCATGGGCATGATTGCGACGGTGCGCGGCGGTCATGCCCTCGCGCCCGACGATGTGCTGCGCCTGAGCCTTGAGCAGCGCCCCGAAGATCAGGCGGCGCGAGCCAACGGTGCGCTGGTGCTGCCTGGTGCGCGCAAAGTGGTGAAAGCCAAAACCGCCGGTCAGGCCACGTATCTGCAGCACATTCTGGAGCACGATATCGTGGTGGGTATCGGACCGGCCGGTACCGGAAAAACTTATTTGGCAGTGGCCGCCGCGGTCGATGCGCTCATGCGCAAACGCGTGCGACGCATCGTGCTTGCGCGGCCCGCTGTCGAAGCTGGTGAAAATCTCGGTTTCCTGCCTGGCGACATGCAGGCCAAGGTCGATCCCTACCTGCGCCCGCTCTACGACGCGCTCGAGGATCTCATGCCGGTGGAGCGTATTCAGAAAGCCATTGAGTCGCGCACCATTGAAGTGGCACCGCTGGCGTTCATGCGCGGACGCACCCTTGGCGATGCGTTTGTCATTCTGGACGAAGCGCAGAACGCCACGCATCTGCAAATGAAGATGTTTCTCAC
>JBBSPO010000029.1:0-20969 GCA_038258695.1 Gemmatimonadales bacterium
GACCGTTGAGACGGTTGCCCACCACGGGCTGTAACGGGCCGCCCGCAAACCCACGACCGTCAACGCCCACTGGAATAGCTCCCGTGTCGTTGGGCGCCGCGGGCACGATCGTGCCGCCATCGCCCAACGACTGTCCCAACACGTCGCGAATCCACGGCACAAAACCGGCCTGCACGGGTGCGGCGGTAGCACTGAGCGTCAGCGGGGAGGCGATGAGCACGTAGTTGGGGCCGGACACCATCCACGGCGCACCACCGGCTACCGCCAACACCTCCCCCGTGTCGACGCCCGCCGCCGTGCTGACGCGCGACAAACGATATCGCAGTGAGACACGCACGCCGTTGAGTGAAAAACCGTCCGGATCGATGCCCGCGGCATTGCTTAACTGCACCGTGTCGCGTAGTGCTGCTCCAAATCGCCACGGAATGCCGCCCAACTCGAGTGCGCGATTGGCCGCTACCAGACCAAGTGGATTGTCGGGGGCAATGCGCAGAGCGGCACCATCGTATGTATCAGTCGCGCTGATCACCGCCACGCTGCCGGACGTTGCGCCAGTCTCGCGACGCAACCGTCCATCGGCGATGAGTGCCTCGACCGCTGCCGCGACAAATGGTCCGGCGCTCGGCGCAACGCGTACCGCGGGCGGAGCACTGGCGAGCACCGCAAAATACTGCGCGTTGTCACCAGGAAAATCATCGGCGTCGAGCTCGACCCGTCCAACCAGCCAGCCCGTTTCGGTAGCCTGAGCCGACGCGTCGACCGTGACCGGTGTCGCGAATGACGCAGCTGCAGCGGTGCCGCGCGCGATGGTTCGCTCGCCAATCATCACACGCCAGGCCGCCGAATCGGGTGCGCTGATGGTGGCCGACACACGTCCGTTGGGCACCCAGCGCGCGGGTTCAACCAGCACATTGTGCACGGTGCGATTGGGCGGTGGCGTAATGTTCGGCGCGTGCACCAGCACGGGCACGCCGCTCGACTCAATAATCGAATCGGTGAGCGCTCCGGCGGCGGTTCGCTGTCCGTCGGTGAGCAGCAGCACCACGGGTTCGCGTGGTGCACCGGCGCCCACCAGCGTGAGAGCGCGTCTGAGCGCACCCGTGAGGTCGCCGCGCCCTTCGGCCACTGACGTTTCATTGACCGCCTGCGTGAGCGCGGCCGCGTCGCCGGTGACAATCTGCCCACCGCTGGTAACCAGCCACGCGCGATCATCGGGCGTGAGGTCGGCGATGAGATTGTTGGCACGCTCCTGGAGCGCTGAAAACGCGGTGGTTCCATCAACCACCGCACCGGTGCTCATGGACTGATCCAGCACAATCGCCACAGCGATGGGCGGATGCCCACTGCCGCCCAGGCGCGCGATCGGACGTGCCACGGCGGCCACTAGCGCCAGCACAGCCAGCAGACGCAGCAACAACAGCCAGCGGTTGCGCACCGCGCGTTCGCGGCTGTGTTCACGCTGCGTTTGCTGCAGGAAACGCAGCGCCGGAAACTCAACACGACGTGTGATGCGCCGGCGCAGCAGGTGCACGAGCAGCGGAACACCGGCGAGCGCCACCAACCCCAGAAAAAACGGTGCGAGAAAACTCACGCGATGGGCATCCCGCCGCGCCCCGATGCACGAACGAGTGCACGCATGGCCATGCCATATGGTTGGTCGGTCATGGCCAGCGCGTAGCGTGCCCCAACTTGCAGCACGCTGCTGCGCCACGAGGCCAAGGCACGTTCCACCGTCTCCTGATATTCCGCGCGGATTTCTGACGGCGTGGCGGATATCGCGTCATCCGATTCCGGATCGGTAAACAGCGCTTCGGCGCCCTCGGCGAAATCACGTTCCACTGGATCGAGCACATGCAACACCAGTACTTCATGTCCCCGGGCGCGAATGGTGCGCAACTGCTCAATGATCGGTTCCTGATCCATGAGCAGATCCGAGACGAGCACCACAAAACCGGGACGTCTCACGAGGTGGACCGCCTGCGCGAGCGCCGGCACCAGGTCGCTTCCGCCACCGGGTCCGGGTGACGCGAGGGCGGCGGCCATGCGAAACCACTGTCCGGTGCGTGTGGTGGGAGGCACGACTGAGCGCAGGCTGTCGTCGGCGCGGACCAAGCCCACGGCATCCCGTTGGCGCAGCAACAGCAACGCCAGTGCGCCGAGCATCTGTTCGGCGTAGGCCAGCTTGGTGATGCGTGTTGACGCGCCCGTCCAACGCATGGACGCGCTCACGTCGAGCACCAGCATGGCGCGTGTATTGGTTTCTTCTTCAAACTGCTTGACCACCCATCGATCGGCCCGGGCGGCAATGCGCCAGTCGAGATATCGCAGGTCATCGCCCGGCTGGTAGGGGCGGTGTTCGGCAAACTCCACCGAGAATCCCTTGCGCGGCGACCGATGCAGGCCGGTGAGAAATCCGTCTACGACCCAACGCGCCACCAGCTCGAGATTTCCGAGGGCGGCGAGAGCAGAGGGATCGAGGAGGTCAGCGCGGGAGGGAGCCATGCAGGGGGGAATAGTGGCGAATAGACCGTCCGTATCCAAGCACCAGCGGCCAACAGCACCCACGCTGCGCTATTTTTCCAGTGGCGAACCGGTTCACGCAGCGGCGCGAAACCCTTCCCTGTTCAACGTGTATAAACGCTCGTGGTGTTGTTTTTAGCGCGCGCGCGAAGCTGAGCTGTCCCCACCGTACGAGGTCGCCCATGAAGGTATCCGGAATGATGTCGTTGCTGCGTCAAGGTGCGAGCGTCGCGCTGTTGGGGTGGCTCATCAGCCCGATCGCGGCGGCCGGCGCACAGGACGCGCTGCCCAAGGTCCGGCTTACCCAGATGGTGGATGCGCAGTGGGGTTATGGTAACGACGCGTGGGCCCGCCTCGATCGGGATGCATTTCTGGTCATTCTGGAGTTTGGGGCCGACGGTCGCGCTCGCATTGTCTATCCGGAGAGCCCCCGGGACAGTCCGTTCACGGAAGCCGGTAATGCCGTACAGGCACAGCTGCCCAGCGCCGACGCCATGTTCGTCCGGGTCGCGCGGGTGCACGTTCCCACTCTGGTAGCGATCGCGTCGGATCTGGCCCCTGACCTGTCAACGTTCACTTCCACGGGCAATACGTGGGATTTTGACTACGATATTCCACGCGGCATCTCGCGAAATCAGATGGTGCGTGCGCTGGCGGCCATCATGTTCGGCGGTGAGGGCATGCCGTACTCGTTCGAGCTTCGGGACATTGCGCCTCAGCTTAGCAACTTCGCGGTCGGTGCGCTCAACTCCTGTGGCTACCTGTTCGCGTCCGAGATTTCGCCGAGTTTCAACAACTTCCTCTGGCAAACTTTTGGGCCCCAGCCAGTTGGGTTTTTCGGTGGCGGCGGATTCTCGCCATGGCTGGCGACGGCCGGCGGAGGCGTTCGTTTCGGGCTGTTCCCACTGGGTTTCCGTCGGTACGTGGACGCTGGACTGTGGGGCCGTTTTGGGGCCGGATGTGAGCCGCTCGCTCGTCAGCGCTATTTCTACGCGATTGGCGAGCGCGGCCCAGGTGAGATCCCGCCAGACAACGGTGATGAGGTAGCGCTGGCACCACTGCCCAAGGATCGCGACCCACTTGGCCGTCCACCGGTCGTCCCTGACGTGGGCATTGAGGTCGCGTCGCCGGCAGAGCAGGCCCGTCGTGGTGCCTTGGTGAAGGACGCGGCGGGCAACTTGGTGGCGCAAAAGCCCACGGCTCCGGTGCGAAGCGAAGCCGAGCAACTCGTGCAGCGCTCACAGGTCCTGGACTTCGTTCGCCGCCTGTCAGTGCAGCAGTCGCTTGGCTTCGACGGAAACCGTGTGGCGGCCCAGAATGCCGGTCGGCGACCGGTGCAACGACGGGGCGCTGGTTCGTCGGGCCGTGTGGGCGGCGTCCAACGCACATCAGCGGGTGGCAGCGGCGCGGGTGTTGGCTCATCGGGCGGTTCGTCGGGCTCGGGCAGCAGCGGTGGCTCGGCAGGATCGGGCAGCTCGTCGGGCGGTGACCGCGGCGGTTCGGCCGGTGGCGGCCGCGCTGGCGGTGGCGGGCGCAGCGGCCCACCAATGTAAGGCTGATTTCCACCCTCGCTGTTGTTTGGCGGCCCCACCTGCTTGGATCTGCGGGTGGGGCCGCTACGTTTCACTGTCCAGGCTTCTGCGCGGTGCGTCCGCCCGCGATTGCGCCCACGGTGGTTTGCCATTTACCGCCGCTCCTCGTTGCTCCAAGTGTCCGTGCAGCTTGACCGTATTCGTAACTTCTGCATTGTTGCCCACATCGACCACGGGAAGTCCACCCTGGCCGATCGCCTGATCGAGTACACCGGCACGCTGCAAAAACGCGAGATGAAAGCGCAGATTCTCGACACGCTTGATCTCGAACGAGAGCGCGGCATCACCATCAAGCTCAACGCCGTGCGCATGGCGTATGCCGCTGCCGATGGCATCACCTACGAGCTCAATCTCATTGACACGCCGGGTCACGTGGACTTCACCTACGAAGTCTCGCGTTCGCTGGCCGCGTGCGAAGGGGCCATTCTGGTTGTTGACGCGTCGCAGGGTATTCAGGCGCAGACGCTGTCCAACCTGTTTCTGGCACTCGATGCGGGGCTGGAAATCATCCCCGTCCTCAACAAGATCGATCTGCCGGGCGCCGAACCCGAGCGTCGCCGCGCGGAAATTGTTGAGCTCATTGGCTGTGCGCCGGAAGACGTGTTGTCGGTGAGCGCCAAGGAAGGCGTGGGCGTCCCGGAGCTGCTGGCGCAGGTTGTTGATCGTGTGCCGCCGCCCAAGGGCGATCTCGATGGCCCGCTGCGAGCGCTGATCTTTGACTCGTACTACGACAAATATCGCGGCGCCATTCCAAGCATTCGTGTGGTGGACGGTGTGCTCAAAAAGGGGATGAAAATCACCTTTGGTGTGTCCGACAACGTCTACGAAGTATCCGAAGTCGGTTCGTTGCAGCCGCGTCAAACGCCGGTGCCCTCGCTGGGTGCGGGCGAAGTTGGTTACGTCATCGCGTCCGTGCGATCGGTGCGCGAAACGCGCGCTGGCGACACCATCTTTGATGCGTCCAATCACGCTGCCGAAGCGCTGCCGGGTTATCGCGAAGTGCGAAGTTTTGTATTCGCCGGCATTTTCCCCACCGACACGCAATCCTACGAAACGCTGCGTGACGCGCTTGAAAAAATGAAGCTCAACGATGCCTCATTGCAGTACGAACCCGAGACATCAACAGCGCTGGGCTTCGGATTCCGCTGTGGCTTTCTGGGACTGCTGCACATGGAAATCGTTCAGGAACGTCTGGAGCGTGAATACGATCTCGATCTGGTCACGACCGTGCCCAGCGTCGAGTACGTCGTGCACCTCACGGATGGCACCACCATCAATGTTGAGAATCCGGCGCTCATGCCGCCGGCCGTCAACATCTCAAGCATTGAAGAGCCGTACGTCAAAGCGCGCATCATGTGTCCCACCGAATACATCGGTGCCATCATGACGCTCGGCAATGACCGACGCGGCCTGTACAAAAACATGACGTACGTGGACACGGCACGCGTTGAGTTTGACTGGGAGTTTCCGCTCGGCGAAATCATTCTCGATTTCTTTGACCGACTCAAGAGTGTGAGTCGCGGCTACGCCTCGCTGGACTACGAACTCATTGAAAACCGCACCAGCAAGCTCGTTCGTCTGGACATGCTCATTAACGGCGAGCCGATTGATGCCTTCTCGGTGATCACGCACGCGGACAAGGCGTACGAGTGGGGACGCAAGGTCGCTGAAAAGCTGCGCGAACTCATTCCACGTCAGCTCTTTGAAGTAGCGATCCAGGCCACGATCGGGCAAAAAGTTATTGCCCGTGAGACAGTCAAACCGTTGCGGAAGGACGTGCTCGCGAAATGTTACGGCGGTGACATTTCCCGAAAGCGCAAGCTGCTTGAGAAGCAGAAGGAAGGAAAGAAGCGTATGAAGCAGGTGGGCAGCGTGGAGATTCCGCAGGAGGCATTTCTCGCTGTCCTGCAGGTGGACTGATCCGCGCCTCGGTGACTTCGCTCGTCATCCAGACATCGTTTCTGGGCGAAATGGTGCTCACCACACCCCTGCTCGATCGGCTCGCACAGCGCGGGCCGGTCGACGTGGTAGCCTCTCCCCAAGGCGCGTCGCTGCTCGCCGGACATCCGGCGGTTCGCGACGTCATCGTGTTCGACAAACGCGGCCTTGCGAGTGGCTGGCGCGGGTTGATGCAGACGGCGCGCGCGGTCCGGTGGCGCGCACCTGGTGAGGCGCGTGGCGTTACGGTGGCTTACATCGCGCAGGGTTCGCTGCGCAGTGCACTCCTCGCGTCTGTTGCCGGCGTGCCCGAACGTGTTGGTTTTGCCTCGTCGGCCGGAAAAGCGCTGTACACCCGGCACGTGCCGTACGATCGGGATGTGCACCATGCGGAGCGGCTTTGGAGCCTGGCATCGGCAGCCGACGACGATGCGCGTCCAGCGGCCCCGCTCAATCCGCGTCTCTATCCGTCGGCCAATCATCATGCGGCGGCCGCATCAATACTTACAGCGGCCGGCGTCGCGTCGGGCACGCACCTGCTCGTGCTCGCTCCCGGCAGTGTGTGGGCGACCAAACGTTGGCCGGCCTACGCCGAGCTGGCCGATGCGTTGGCCCGTGACCCACGCACTTCGCGGGCCCGACTGGTCATCATTGGCGGGAGTGCAGACGGCGATGCTGCACGCGCGATCGCCGAACACGCTCAGTCAGCCGGCATGCAACTGCCAATCGACGCCACCGGACGTCTGCCGTTGCTCGCTTCGGCCGCGTTGTTGGCGCGCGCCGGTGCGCTCATCACGAACGATTCACTGCCACTGCACCTGGCCTCTGCCATGGGAACGCCAACGGTCGCTATCTTCGGTCCTACCGTTCCCGCGATGGGGTTCGGACCGCTGGCTCCGCATGCCGAGTCGCTGGGGGTTGAATTATTGGACTGTAGGCCGTGTCATGCGCACGGTCCGGATGCGTGTCCGCTCGGACATTGGCGGTGCATGCGCGATCTTCCCGTGTCGCGCGTTCTTGATGCCGTGGTCGATGTCATGCGTGTTCCGCGCTGAGTTGTCTCCTCTCGCCCTGCCCTGCTTATGACCGTTGCACCGGTGTACATCATTGGCGTTGATCTTGGCGGTACCAACATCGTGGTGGGCGCTGCGCCTGCCGACGGTGGCGCAATGCTCGCCGTGCACTCCGAGCCCACGCACGCCGAAGAGGGCGCCGATGCGGTCACCGCGCGCATTGTGCGCATGGTTGAGGAAACGATCACTGTAACGAGTGAGCAGACCGGCGCTGACCGTTCCGCTTTCAGCGGCGTGGGCATTGGAGCGCCGGGACCGCTGGACCGCGAATCGGGTGTTGTCCTGATTACGCCAAACCTTGGCTGGACGAACTTTCCGCTGCGTGACCGCGTGTCGGCCGGCGTTGGGCTCCCTGCAGCGCTCGACAACGATGCCAACTGTGCCACGCTCGGCGAATGGTGGATTGGCGCGGCCCGGGGCGCGCAACATGTGCTCGGGCTGACCATTGGTACCGGTATTGGCGGTGGTCTGATTCTCAACGGTCAGTTGTACCATGGCGCCTCGGGCATTGCCGGCGAACTCGGGCACATTTCCATCGAAGCCAATGGTCGGAAGTGCAACTGCGGCAACTATGGTTGCCTCGAAGCCTACGCATCGGGTTCGGCGATCGCGACGCGCGCTCGCGAAGCACTCGGCGGTGGTGAGGCGTCGCTGTTGCCGGCGCTGGTCAATGGCGACCTGTCACGGATTACCGCGCAAACGGTGTACGAAGCGTCAGCCCAGGGCGACGGGGTGGCACGTCACGTTGTACGGGATACGGCGCAGTTCCTCGGCGTTGGCATTGCCAGCCTTGTGAACATCTTCAATCCCGAAGTGGTGGTGATCGCGGGCGGCGTAACACAGGCGGGAGACGCGCTGTTTGAGCCGTTGCGTGCCGAAGTCAGACGTCGCGCCTTCGCGCCGGCGGTTGATGTGTGCCGCATTGTCCCGGGTGAGTTGCCGGGTACGGCTGGTGTTGCGGGCGCGATTGCAACGTTTGCGCAGCGGTTTGGCGCATGAAACGTGTGGGTGTGATTGGCAGCTTTGTGTGGGACGTGATTCACGGTCGCGATCAGCGCGCGGTTCCCATTGAGGAGTGGGGTGGCATCACGTATGCGCTGGCCGGACTCGACGCCGCGTTGTCAGATGAGTGGGAGATTGTGCCGCTGCTCAAGGTCGGCGAGGATCTGGCCGATCGGGCGCGCACGTTCGTCCATAGCCTGCGCCACATTGCGGCCGACGCGGCGCTGGTGGAAGTCCCCTATCCCAACAATCGTGTGGAGTTGCGCTATCACGACGCCGAACGACGCAGCGAGTACCTGAGTGGTGGCGTGCCAGGCTGGTCGTGGCTGGGGCTCAAACCGTTGCTCGAATCGGCCAGGCTTGACGCCCTATACGTGAACTTTCTGAGCGGTTGGGAGCTGGATCTGGAAACCATGCAGCTGCTGCGAGCGCATTTTCAGGGTCCCATTTATTGCGACTTGCATATGCTCGTGATGGCGGTGCAGCCGGACGGACTGCGCGTCCCGCGTCCGCTGCCTGATGTCGCCGCGTGGTGTGCCTGTTTTGACGTGTTGCAGGTGAACGAAGACGAAATGGCCATGATGGCACCGGATCCCATGATGCTCGCGGCCACGGCCATGGCGGCGGGTGTGTCGTGCTTGTGCGTGACGCTGGGTAGTCAGGGTACGATTTATGTGGCGGCGCCGGGCTTTCACACACTGCGCGATGTGCCTCGACGAGGGGCGGTGGCCACCGGTCCGCGCGGCGGCTTTGGCGGACTGGGTGCATTGCGTACCGCACGCATTCCGGCCGCGATGGCCAGGCTCACAGGTGACGGTGATCCCACCGGCTGCGGCGATGTGTGGGGCGCTACCCATTTCTCGCGACTGCTCTCTGGTGATAACTTGGAAGATGCCATGGCGGGCGCATCACGCGCGGCCGCCAAAAATGTTGAACATCGCGGGGCCACCGGCCTCGCGTCATACCTCCGGGGAGAACTGCACATCTCGTGACGACTGTGATCAACATTCCGCCGTCGCTTGATGAGCAGTCGTTCGAGCAGGTCATCGAACAGCTGGCACCATTGCCCCCCGATCAGAAAGTGCTCTTTGACGCACGCCACGCCCGCTGGTCGTCGCCGTTTGGTCTCACGGCCCTGCTGTGCGCGGCGCAATCACGGACGGAACGCGCCACATTTGCGGTACCGGAGCATCCGGATACGGTGTCGTATTGGGCGCGCACGGGATTTTTTCGCCACGCGGCCGAGCTCTTCGAGTTGCACGGGCATGTGCCGCGTCCGCGCGACGGAAACGATTCGGATGTGTTGCTGGAGATCACGCCGGTCACGCAGAGCGACGACGTGCACACGGTGGTGGGACGCATTCAGCAAAAGGCCGCCGAGATTCTGCACGGGCAACTGCATCTGGAAACCGCGGCTACGATGGGTTTTGGCATGACGCTCAGCGAAGCGTGTCAGAACATTGTGGAGCATGCCGGACAAGGCGGCTGGGTCGCGGTGCAGACGTACAGCTTTCGCCGGCGCCTGGGGCGACGGGTGGTCGTGATTGCGGTGTGCGACGCGGGTGTGGGGTTTCGACAGTCACTGGAAAGCTCACCGGGACACGCGCGTGATGACCGCTGGGGCGATGGTCGCGCGCTCGAGTCGGCAGTGGTGCACGCCGTCAGCCGTTTTCGCCATGGCGACGCCGGTCGCGGACAAGGATTGGCCGGTATCCGTCGGTATGTATCACGATGGGACGGCAAGTTGAGTGTACGCAGCGGCACCGCACGCATTGCGCTCGTGCCGTCATGGGACGAAGATGAACCCATGCGCGAACGTCTTCCGGCTTTTCCCGGTGCACAGGTGCAAATCATGATCCCTGAGCGATTGGCTGGTGATCCTGCTCCCGCCGCGCGTGGTCGCAGTGGTGAGCGGGCCAGTGATCGCGGCGACGGGCGAGCCAAATGATGCACCACATCGATGTGAGTCGGGTGCTGCGCGGCGCGGTGTGCGAGCTGTATTCAAACCTCGTCACCCGACCAACCGGGGCCGCTGTGCGCACGGCCATTGAGGCACTGCTGGCCGAACGCAATCCACCCACGATCACCACCATAGATTTTTCGCACGTGAATCTGCTCGATTTCTCGTGCGCCGACGAGATCGTGGCCAAACTGCTGCTCAGTCATGTGGACGCGGAGCTGCACGATCGCTACGTCTGTTTTCGCGGGATGCGCGAAGATCATCTCGATGCGGTCGAAGCCGTGCTTGAACATCGTGCACTGGCGCTGGTGTGGGATCGCGATGGCTGGCCCGATCTGCTGGGTCGGGTTGATGCGGACGAGCGTCGGCACTGGGATGCGGTGCGCGCTGGAGGGCCGGTGTGGGCACCAGAGGTGGCACGCACACTCGGCAACACCATAACCGACGCCGAAGCACACCTCACACAGCTGTGGCGACGACGCTTGCTCATGCGACAGGACAACGGATTTGTCGTGCCGCGAGGCGCCAGCGGAGTGGCCGCATGAGTCTCGGTGGCGGAGGTGGTGGCGACGGCGCCCCGCGCATCGGGCGTGGCGCGTTTTCTGGTTTCGCGCCGCCATTGCAGGTCGTCGGTTATATAGGAACACGACGTGGCGATGAGGAGCGCGGACCGCTCGTACGCATGCGCGCCGACGACGCGCTCATTCGATTGCTCACCGATGGTGAGCTGGTCCGTGTGCTGGGACCTCGGCGCAGCGAGTTTGCACAGCTGGTGATCGACGACACGTTGCCGCGAGGTGGTGTGGTGGTGCGCGATCTGGCGGGCGTCAGCGTCACGGAGATCGTACGCGTCATCAAGGCCGATTTCGATTCGCCGCGCGTCACCTGACGAGTATTCGTCGCGATCATTCGTGACGAGCATTCGTTGCGGGTAGTCGCCATTTTTCTTTTTCAGTGATTTCAGATGCCTGATCGTTCTGAAGCGGGTTCGTCAACGTTGGCGTTGGCGACGTTGGCTATTCATGGTGGACGAGCTCACGCTTCGCCTGGCGACGCCGTGGTGCAGCCACTCGTGCAAAGCGTGAACCATGTGCAGCCGGTTGGCTCGGCCGATGGTGTGCTGTACACGCGCTACGCCAATACGCCCAATGCACTGGTTGTGCAGCGTCGCATCGCGTTGCTCGAAGGCGCAGAATCATCACTGGTGTTGGCCAGCGGCATGGGAGCCACCTCGTGCACCATGCTCTCGCTGCTGCGCCCCGGCGATCATCTGGTGACCAGCAACTGGATTTACGGTGGCACGCGCAAACTCTTTGATCAGGAGTTGCCAGCCATGGGTGTGACGGTGACCTCGGTCGATCCCACGGAGGCCCGCGGGTGGCGACGGGCGATCACCAAGCAGACGCGCGTGATTTTTCTCGAGTCGCCAGTCAATCCCACGACGCGCGTTCTGGACATGCGTCCGATCACCGCGTTGGCCAGGGAATCGGGCATCGCACTGGTGGTTGACGCGACCTTTGCCAGCCCGATCAACTTCCGTCCGCTTGAGCATGGAGCGGATGTAGTCATTCATTCCGCCACCAAGTATCTCAACGGCCATCACGATATCCTGGCCGGCGTGGTGAGCGGTTCGGAGTCAATGGTGGACGAAGTACGTCAGAAAATGATGGTGTGGGGACAGGCACCCGATCCCTTCGCGCTGTGGCTGCTCGAACGCGGCCTCAAAACACTCGATGTGCGCGTTCGTCGTCAGAATGAATCGGCCATGCGCGTGGCGGAGTGGGCGCAAACACATCCGGCGATCGCGCGCGTGCACTATCCCGGCCTTACGTCGCATCCGGATAATGCGTTGGCCAAGGAAACGTTAAATGGTTTTGGTGGCATGTTGGCCCTCGAACTCGCCGCCGGCGGCGACGCTACCCCGCACGTGCTGGAGCGACTGCGTCTCATCACCCATGCACCCAGCTTGGGCGGTGTCGATTCGCTGGTGAGTGAACCGCGCTACACATCGCACGCGCACATGTCGTCCGAAGCGCGCGCCAACATCGGGATTCCCGACGGATTTCTGCGCTTCAGCATCGGGCTCGAAGATGCCGACGACCTGATTGCCGATCTCGCCCAGGCGTTGGAGTAATCGGTATGTCTGGTGTGCTGCGGCTCGACGCCGTCACGAAAGAATATCCGCGCACCGGCGTGGCGCTGCAGAACGTGTCGTTTTCTGTAGACAAGGGCGAGTTCCTGTTTCTCACCGGACCCAGCGGATCAGGCAAGAGCACACTGCTCAAGTTGCTGTCGTTCGCCGAACGCCCTACCACCCGGGAAGTGAAGGTGGGTGGGTTTTAGTCGGCGACGTTGCGTGACCGGGACATTCCGCAACTGCGGCGGCGGCTCGGCATTGTGTTTCAGGATTTTCGGTTGCTGACCGATCGCACCGTGGAGGCGAACATCGCCTTCGCACTCGAGGTCACGGGCACACCGGCGGCTTCAATCGGTGGCAAGGTGGGACGACTGCTCACGCAGGTGGGTCTGGCCTCCAAGGCCACGTCCATGCCGCATGAACTCTCCGGCGGCGAGCAACAGCGTGTAGCCATTGCGCGCGCGCTGGCCAACGATCCGTTCCTGTTGTTGGCCGACGAACCCACGGGCAATCTCGACGAACGCGCCACGCGCGGCATTTTGCAGCTGTTGCGTGAGATCAATGCGCTGGGCACCGCCGTCATCATGGCAACGCACGATCTCTCGCTCATTATGCGCAGTGGTTATCGCTATCTGGAGCTCGAGCGCGGCTCGCTGCATTACGACGGCACAGATGCGCGCACCCTTGCGAGGCACCAATGAGATTGGCGTTTCGCGAGGCTTTGCTGGCGTTTCGTCGCACGCCGCTCATGAGCCTGCTGGGCATCACCACGATTGCCTTCTCGCTCTTTGCGTTCGGGTTGTTCGGACTGGTCGCGCTCAACATCCGCGAGGCGTTGCGACTGGTCGAGGATCGTGTCGAAGTGCGCGCGTTTCTTGTTGACGGAACATCAGAAGACGCCATCGCCACCGCGCTGGGTGACATTGCCGCGTTTCCGGAAGTGCGTGAAGTGGGCTACGTGAGCCCTGATTCGGCGTTGGCGCGCTCCCGGGAAGAGTTGGCTGAGTTCCGCGATGTATTTGACGCGTCAGTGCTGCCGGGATCGCTGGAGATTCGATTGCGTGAGGGGTTCCGTGATCCGGTCACCGTGCAAGCGCTGTCCGATCGCATTGCGACATACACGTTTGTTGATGACGTGCGTTTTGGGCAGGAGTGGGTGGCCAAGTTGTATCGTGTGCGAACACTGTCGGTCATGGCCGGTACCGGACTGGGTGTGGTGTTTGCACTGGTGGCGGTGCTGATCATTGGCAGCACCATTCGCATGGCCGTGCTGGCCCGCGCACGTGAGATTGAAATCATGCGTCTGGTCGGTGCCACCAACGCGTTTGTGCGCATGCCGTTTCTCATTGAGGGTCTGCTCAAGGGTGCCCTGGGCGGCGCGCTGGCTGTGGGCCTCACGTGGCTCATGCACACTGGTGTGTCGCGCGCATTGTTTGAAACGGTGTTCTTCACACCGGCGCAGGCATCGCTGGGGGTGCTGGCCGGTGCATTGCTCGGATTCATGGGAAGTCTCATGTCGGTGGGACGGCATTTGCGCGCCGCGTGGAAGGACGCGTAGCGGTGTCGCGTCGCGTCTGGGCCTTGCTATTGCTGGTGGGCGCGATTGTGGGCGCCCCGCTGCTGGGCAGCGCAGACCTGGGCTGGCTCGGCTCCGGCCACCCTCGCTCGTCGTTCGGTGTGCTGCAGGCGCAGACGGCGGAGGCGCGTTTGCGTCAGCAGCAGGCGGAACTGCAAAAGCTGCGTCAGGAACGTGAACAGCTGCAGAAGCGCATGACCACGCTGCAGCAAAGTGCACGCTCGCTGGCCGACGAAGTGGTGAATCTGGATCGACAGGCCGACGCTACAGCACGTTTGGTGAGCGCCCTCGAGCAGCAGCTGGTGGAGATCACCATGGAAGTCGATTCAGCCACCGGACGGCTCGTGCGCGCCGAAGATGAGTTGCTGGCCAAACGGGCCGTGCTGCAACGACGCGTGGTGGATATCTACAAGCGCGGTGCGCTGTATTCGGCCGAAGCGATGTTGTCCGCCCGCTCCTTTGGCGAGTTGGTGGCGCGCTACAAATATCTGTACGAGATCGCACGCCGGGACCGGGGACTGGTGGCGAGAGTGGAAACACTGCGCGACCAGATTTCCGATCAGCGCGATCTGCTGGTGCGTTTGCAGGACGGGGTGATTCGCAATCGCACGGAAAAAACCGCCGAAGAGCTGCGACTGCGCAATCTCGAACAGGTGCGAGCCCGTCGCCTCACTGTTGTGCAGCGCGATGCCACACAGGCGCGCGCGCGCATCACGCAAATCGCGCGCGATGAAGCCAGACTCACCAACCTGATTGCCGACCTCGAGGCAACGCGCCGCCGCGCGGAGCTCGCGCCCAACGCACGACCCGCCGCACCGTCTACGCTCAAAACCAGTGACTTTGGCGCACTCGACTGGCCGGTCAACGGCGACATTCTGTATCGCTTTGGCCGCGTGGTAAACACCAACAACACCACCACGCGCTGGAACGGCCTGGGCATTGCCGCACGCGCGGGCACCAGCGTTCGCGCGGTGGCCGCTGGCGAGGTCATGGTGGCCGAAGCCATCGGTACGTACGGACTCACGGTCATTATTCAGCACGGTGGCGGTGACTACTCGGTGTATGGTTCGCTCGCGGGCGTCAACGTCCGCAAAGGTGCCAGCGTGACCAAAGCACAGGTGATTGGTACCGTTGGCGCGGCCGACCCGGAACTGCCGCCGCACTTGCACTTTGAAATGCGTCCACGTGGACGTGCCGTCGATCCTCTCGAATGGCTGCGCAGTCAGCGGCCGTAACGTTTCCCCGCTACCACCGCTGCATGTCACCAGCACGCGCCGCAAAAAAGAGCACAACCGCACCAAAGAACGCCGCGCCGAAAAGCGCCGCGCCCAGCAGCGCCGCATCGAAGAGCGCCGCACCAAAAAGCCGCTCCCCAAAAACCACGCCCTCCAAGTGGACCGATCACATCGAGGGGGAAGCCCATCCGCTGGCCACTGATCCGTCGCGTGACGCGACCCCGCTGGGCGCACACGTCTCGGTGGCTGGCGGAACGGCCAACGCGGCTCTGCGTGTGCGTGAGATCGGTGCCAGTGCCGCGCAGATCTTCACCAAGCAGGCCAATCGCTGGGCCGAGCGCGAGGTGGATGCGGCAGAAGCTGAGGCGTTCAAAGCCGCCATCGGCAACACCGCGTCGCGCTGGATCTGCGCGCACGACAGCTATCTGATCAACCTCGCGTCCCCCGACCCCGTACTTCGCGCACGATCGGTGGAGAGTTTTCGCGCCGAGCTGCGTCGCTGTCATGCACTGGGGCTCGACGCACTCGTGTCGCACCCGGGCAACTTCATGGACGATCGCGCCAGCGGACTGGCTCGAAACATCGAAAGCATCATTGAAGCGCTGGAGGCGGAGCCGGGCGACACGCGTCTGCTCATGGAGCTCACTGCTGGCCAGGGCACCGTGCTTGGCGGCACGTTCGATGAAATGCACGCGATCATTTCGGCCATCCCAGCACCGTTGGCGTCACGCGTTGGTGTGTGCCTGGACACGGCCCACATCTGGGCCGCAGGCTACGACCTGATCAACGACTTTGACGGCGTATTTGCGCAGTTCGGTGACATCATTGGCTTTGAGCGGCTTGGCTGTCTGCACCTCAACGACTCCAAGGCGGCGCTTGGCTCGCACCTCGACCGACACGAGCTGATTGGTGAAGGCACGATTGGCGCCGACGCGTTTGTTCGCATCATGACTGATGCGCGCATGGCGCACGTGCCGCGCATTATCGAAACGCCCAAAGGCGACATACCGGCGGCCACCGATGCCCGCATGATTTCGCTGCTGCGGTCATTTACTGTCGCGTAACCAACCAATACCCATGCACCGGGAAGCGTAGCTGGCTCTTGAGGCTGAGTCAGCGTTCAGGCATGTTACCCTGTCTGAAGTAGCAGGACGAACCGAACACAAACCGTCAGGAACCTCGGGCGCGGTCAGCCGCGAACGCGTCTTCCTTCCAACAGTATTTACGGCGCCGAGCGAGCGGTTGCATCGCGCGTTGCCACTTCGAGAGGGTCGCAACACGCATGGCGACACAGATTATCCCCGATTCATCGTCGCGCGCCAGCGCGGACGGTCTCGCCCAGCAGGGGCTCGCACCAACTGGTCAGGTGCACTGGAACTTCATCGCAGCCGAGTTGGTGGAAGCAGCCATTCGCCGCGGTGAAGGCAGACTGGCGGCCATGGGTCCGTTTGTCGCCGTCACGTCGCCGCACACCGGTCGCTCCCCCAACGACAAGTTCGTAGTGCGTGAGCCCACCAGCGAAGCGGACGTGGATTGGGGCAAGGTGAATCAGCCCATGGAGACGGCGCACTATGACGCCCTGCTGGCCGATGTGCGCGCGTATCTGAACGGGCTTCCCGAGCTGTTTGTGCAGGACCTGTATTGCGGCGCCGATCCGGCATCACAGCTGAGTGTGCGATACGTGCTGCCCAATGCGTGGCACGGCAGTTTTGTGCGCAACATGTTTATCCGGCCGTCCGTGGAAGATCTGGCTACGTTTTCGCCAAACTTCACCGTGTATCACGCACCGGAGTTCCAGGCTGATCCGGCCAAACACGGTACGCGCACGGGCACTTTCATTGTGCTGAATCTGGCTGAACGCACAATTCTCATTGGTGGGACGCGATACGCAGGTGAGCTCAAGAAGTCCATGTTTACCGTCATGAACTACCTGTTGCCCAAGCGTGGTCAGCTGTCCATGCACTGCTCGGCCAACATCGGGCCCAATGGTGATTCGGCGCTCTACTTTGGTTTGAGTGGAACGGGAAAGACCACGCTGTCAGCCGATCCGGATCGCAGCCTCATTGGCGATGACGAACACGGATGGAGCGACGAAGGTATTTTCAACTTTGAGGGTGGTTGCTACGCCAAGGCGATCAACCTTTCGGCTGAACAGGAACCCGACATTCACGCCACCACGCGCATGTTCGGTACGGTGCTCGAGAACGTGGTGCTGGACGACCTGACACGCGAAGTACAGTTTGCCGATCAGTCGATCACCGAAAACACCCGTGTGTCATACCCGTTGCACTACATCCGCAACTATGTGAAAAGCGGACGCGGCGGACATCCCAAACACGTGGTCTTTCTCACCGCCGATGCGTTTGGTGTGCTGCCGCCCATTTCGCGGCTGACGCCCGAACAGGCCATGTTTTATTTCCTGTCCGGCTACACGGCAAAAGTCGCCGGAACCGAGCGCGGGGTGACGGAGCCGCAGGCCACGTTTTCGGCCTGCTTTGGCGCCGTGTTCCTGGTGTGGCATCCCACGTACTACGCCGACATGCTCGGCAAACTGCTGGAAAAGCATGGCTCGCAGGTGTGGTTGGTCAACACGGGCTGGAGCGGCGGTGCCTATGGCGTAGGCCAGCGTATGAAGCTGTCGCTCACGCGGGCCATGGTTCGCGCCGCAGTGGCGGGATCGCTCAACAGCACGCCCACGGCCACACATCCGATCTTCGGGTTGCACATGCCCACCGATATTGCCGGTGTGCCGCACGAAGTGCTCGATCCGCGCAAGACGTGGAGCGATCCGGCGGCGTACGACGCACAAGCCACTAAACTCGCGGGCATGTTTCACGCCAACATCACCAAGTTTGGCGACGCCGTGAGACCCGAGGTGATTGCCGCCGGACCGCGTCGCTAAACAACAGGTCGCCCTTGGACATCCTGCGCGACCCGCTCTGGAATAACATTCGGCTCGACGATGTTGCCCTGGCGCTGCTCGACACCCCAGTCGTGCAGCGCTTGCGCTACGTCAGACAGCTCGGGCTGGCGTATCTGGTGTACCCCGGCGCCACGCACTCTCGCTTTGAGCACGCGCTGGGCGCCTATCATCTGGCGGGCGAAGCGCTTCGCTTGCTCGATGAACAGGGACAGCTGGACGCAGCGCTGCGCGATCAGATGCCGATTGTGCGTGCCGCCGCGCTGCTGCACGATATCGGGCACTACCCGTTCAGCCACGCGCTCGAAGAAATCGGCGCTACACATCACGAGGAAGTCGCGCGACCGCTGCTGCTCGATGGTGTAGTGGCCGACGTGTTGCGCGCACAGTTGGGCGCCGATGCGCCGCAGCAGGTCTACGCGCTTATCACCGGCACAAGCAGCAGTCCACTGCAGGGACTCATCTCAGGCTCGCTCGATCTGGACAAAATCGAGTATCTCAAGCGTGACGCGCACATGTGCGGCGTGCCGTATGGCGAAATTGACGTAGACCGTCTGCTCAACTCGCTGGTGCTGGTGCCGTCGGCAGGCGACGGCACACTCGGCGTGGGGGTGCGAGAAAAAGGGCTGTCGGCGCTGGAGTCGCTGCTGTTTGCCAAGTACCAGATGTTTCGCAACGTGTACTGGCACCATGCGGTGCGCAGCGCCACGGCCATGTACAAACGATTGGTGGCAGAGGCGCTGAGCCACGACCTGGTGGAGGCCGCGCAGGTGGCGCGCTTCACCGACGAAGGTTTGCTGCATCACCTTGACGCGCTGCCACTGCCGCCCGTCGCGCGCGTGCTGCTCGACAACCTGCGGCGGCGGCGGCTTCACAAGCGCGCTCTGGAGCATCCTGCGGCTGTGCTGGGCGAAGAGACGGGCGAGTGGCTTGCGTCGGACTACGCGCTTACACGCCGCGTCGAAGACGCGCTGGCGCTGGAGCTCTCAATGTCCCCAGGATCGCTGCTGCTCGATTATCCGGTTAAAACGCAGATGCTCTCGCTTGACCTGCCGCTGGTGCGCAGGGACGGCAGTGTGGAGCAGCTGACGGACCGTGGATGGGAAGGCGCGATCAACTTGCCACGGCTGAGCGATGAACTGTACAAGTCCGCTCGCCGGTTGCGCGTGTTTACCACCAATCGCGCACCGGTACCGGAGCAAGCCATTCTCGAGCTGGTGGCCCTTTCGGCCGACCAAGTACGAGACCGGCTCAGTCGCGGGGCGCTGCTGCTGGGCTAGGTCGGTCGTTGGAGCGGTCGGTTGCGCGCGCTTCGGCCAGCTTGCGCGCAATGCCGCGGTAGAACGCCGCTTCGTCGGCCTTACCCTCGTCGTCGAGCGCCATGGCACAGCGTTCGACAGCGAAGAGGATGTTGCCCAGATACAAATCCGCCACGCTGCCAACGGCGGCGGGGGATGTCGAATCAGCCACGCGACGGGACAGGGTGCTCGTCGGTGTTGGCGCGCTGACTGGGGGCCGGAGTGATTGACATCACCTGCACTACAATGGCCGTGATGTTATCCAGCCCGCCGCGCCGGTTGGCGTCGGTAATAAGCGCGTGGATTTGCTGGCCGGGCGTACCGCGCGTCTCCATCACCTTTTGCAGATGCGCGTCGTCCACCATGCCGGTGAGGCCGTCCGACGCGAGCAGGAACGCGTCGTTGGGTTTGAGCTCGCCATGCATGATGTCGGGCTCCACGGCAGCGTTGGCTCCCACGCAGCGTGTGATGACATTGCTGTACGGATGATAGCGGGCCTGCTCCGGCGTCAGGAAGCCCGCGTCAACCTGTTCCTGGACGTAGGAATGGTCTTTGGTAAGCTGGCGGAGCACGCCGTCTCGCAGCAGGTAGATGCGAGAGTCTCCAATGTGTCCAATCACCCAATGCGACTGGCCAAGCAGCAAGCAGGACGCCGTGGTGCCCATACCCTGTTTGTCCGCTTCAACAATGGTGCGTTCAAAGATGGCGCGGTTGGCCAGGCGCAGCGACTCAGCCATGACCTGCAGTGCAGAGGCGCCCGCGACATCGCGAACGTCCGCGACCTCGCGCGCAACGGTCTGCACGACCATCTCGCTGGCAACTTCGCCAGCGGCGTGGCCGCCCATACCATCGGCGACGATGAACAGTCCACGCTCCTGATCAGCATCAGCGTAGAGACTGTCTTCATTGCCAGCGCGAATACGTCCGACATCAGTGCCGGCGGCGACGGATAGCTGCACGAGGTTGGTCTATCGTTTACCGGAAAGAATGGTGGCGAAACAGCGAATCGTCCCGAAGAACCGATCCGACGCTCGCGCTCTACGCCGAAGCTACGTGGAGGTTGCCGGACTTGGCAAGCGCACGGGCCGACTAACTGCCTGTTGGCCGCGATTCGCCCCTCCGCTCTCCAGCCGAAACAACCGCTCATATTGGCCGCCGCGGGAGAGCAGTTCGCCGTGCGCGCCACGCTCCACGACCTCGCCATGGTGCAACACCAGTATCTCGTTGGCGTCAGCGATGGTGCTCAGCCGATGCGCAATCGCGATAGTGGTGCGTCCCTGCATGAGGGTGGCGACCGCCTGCTGGATATCGGCCTCGATCTGCGAGTCAACCGCACTGGTGGCTTCGTCCAGAATGAGCAGCGCCGGATTGGCCGCCACCGCGCGCGCGAAGGCCAGTAGCTGCCGCTCACCCACGCTCACCCCGGCCCCGCGCTCCGCGAGCTCGTGGGACCAACCTCCCGGCAGTCGCGCGATAATGCGATCGGCCCCAACGCGCGCCGCGGCCCGGTCCAGCTCTGACTGGCTCAGCGACGAGGAGAGGCGGATGTTGCTGGCCACATCGCCGGCGAAGAGAAAAATGTCCTGCTGCACGTAGCCCATCACCGCCCGGAGCACATCCAGCGGTACGGTACGGATGTCCTCACCATTCAGCAGAATGCGGCCACGCTGCGGCTCATAAAACCGCAGCAGCAGGTTCACGATCGTGGACTTGCCGGC
>JBBSPO010000030.1:0-20770 GCA_038258695.1 Gemmatimonadales bacterium
GATCGGCCAGCGTATGCCACAACTCCACGTCGCGCTTCCAGGTGAGCGCAATGTCGCAAAGTTGTGGATCGAACCACCGCCCGCGTCGGTCCCGCATCATGCGCATACCGGCCTCGAGACCCTCCTCGGTGACGTACGCCTCGAGCGTCTGCGTGAGCAACAGGATGCGCGACAGTATGGGGATTTCTGAGCCGGCGATCCCCGTGGGATGGCCAAGCCCGCACCACTGTTCATCAACAAAGGCGATGGCTTCAGACGATTGACGCGGAAAGCCCAACTGTGCCGCAATCGCCGCGCCGCGCTCACAACGGAGCTGAATGATCTCCCGCGTCATATCGGGTGTGCGCGCTATGAGCAGGTAATGCCGAAGTCGCGCCAGCGGAGAACGGCCCACGCCGCAGTTTTGCGCGGTGCGCATGGCCAGCTTCCAGCGGTCCTGCCAATCGACAAACCGCATGTTGCGCTTCACATCCTGATCATCCGATCCGAACAGCGCGGACATGCGCGCGGCGTTGCTCGAACAGCCGGCATCCTTGAGCAGCGCCGCATAATACAGCGCTTCGAGTTCAGCCTCCGGAAGCCCAACCGTTCGGCCAAGGCGCATCGCCAGCACGCACGTGCGCAGCGTGTGCCCGGGACGCTGTCCTTCGGTGAGATCGAGGGCAAACGTGAGTGCCGACAGTACTTCGGAGAGACGCACGGCCACAGCCGGACGTGTGGCGGAAGCAACCGGCGGCGGCACCGGGCCAACCGAGAGGCGCGGAATGAGAGACGGGGAACGGTTCACACGAGCTACACGACTCACGGACGGTCACAGTCACGCACGCCGCGGTCAGCGAACGGGTCGCCGCAAAGCCGGTCACGCTTGTCTACCGGCCCGTGACCTCACGACGCGCTGTGCGTACCCAAGCGCACCTGGCGCACATCGTGCCGACCGGCGTGGTGTGCCAGCTGGATAGCCAAGCGATCATTGGGCAACATGTCCCCCCCCCGCTCCGGCCATTCCACTACGGTCACGACCGCGCGTTGCTGCAGCTCGTGCCAGCCGAGCTGCTCAAGTTCACTGGGCGATTTCAGGCGGTACAGGTCGGCATGCAGCACCAATCCCCGGGCACTCTCGTACTCGTGCACCAGCGCGAAGGTGGGACTGGTGACCGACTCGAGATCGAAGACGCCAAGCCCCTCACAGATGGACCGCACCAGCGTGGTCTTGCCGGCCCCGAGCTCGCCATACAACGCGAGCGTCGCACCCTCGGGCAAGGCCGCGCCCAAGGCTCGCCCCCATGCGCCAAGCTGTTCGAGCGTGAGCAGTTCGTGCGGTAGCTGAGGCAAAGTTGCATACCGGTGCACTAGCGGCGTCCACCTCGGCCACGGCCGCGCCCACCTCGCGCACCTCCGCGCGCGCCCGCGCTGCCGCCGCCCGCCCGCGCCGTCGAACCGCTACCCTTCCCGTCGAGCAGCGTGCGCACCTCGAACAGCTCATCACGCAGGCGCGCGGCGGCTTCGAAGTCGAGTGCTGTCGCGGCCTCACGCATTGCGGCTTCGAGCTCCACAACCCACGCCTCGAGCTCTTCGCGCGTACGGGTGCCGGCCGGCGTGCTCACCGTGGCTGCCGGCTGCTTGCCACCCTTCCCTTCTTTGGGCTCGCGCGCGTCGGCCACACGCGTGATGAGATGCACATCGCTCACGCTCTTCATCACACCGCGTGGTGTAATGCCGTTAGCAATATTGTGCTCCGCCTGGATCGCTCGGCGACGATCGGTTTCATCAATGGCCCGTTGCATGGAACCGGTCATGCGATCGGCGTACAGAATGGCCCGACCATTTACGTTGCGTGCCGCACGACCGACAGTTTGCACCAGTGAACGATCGCTGCGCAGAAAGCCTTCCTGGTCGGCGTCAAGCACGGCCACCAGCGACACCTCGGGCATGTCGAGACCTTCACGCAACAGGTTGATGCCCACCAGGACGTCGAAGTCTCCCAGGCGAAGTCCGCGCACGATTTCCATGCGCTCAATCGTGTCAATGTCGCTGTGCATATAGCGAACGCGAATACCCATCTGCTGCAGATAGTCGGTGAGATCTTCAGCCATGCGCTTGGTCAGCACCGTGACGAGCACGCGTTCACCCTTGCGTTCGCGCAGGTGGATTTCGTGCAGCAGATCGTCAACCTGACCCTTGACCGGACGGATCTCGATAATGGGATCGAGCAGCCCGGTGGGACGGATCACCTGCTCTACGACCACCCCTTCGGAAAGGCCGAGTTCAACGTCAGCTGGCGTTGCTGACACACTGATCAGACGCGGAACCAGCTGCAAAAACTCATCGAACACCAACGGACGATTGTCGAGCGCACTGGGCAGACGAAAGCCGTATTCAACCAGTGTGAGCTTGCGCGCGCGGTCGCCGTTATACATGCCGCGAATCTGCGGCAGCGTGACGTGCGACTCGTCGGCCACCACCAGAAAGTCGTCGGGGAAATAGTCAAACAGGCACGCCGGACGTTCGCCCGAAAAGCGTCCACTCAAGTGTCGTGAGTAGTTCTCAATACCTGCACACGTCCCAACTTCCATCATCATTTCGATGTCAAAGTTGGTGCGCTGTTCCAGTCGCTGCGCTTCGAGCAACTTGCCGGTCATGCGCAGTTCAGCAAGGCGCGATGACAGCTCATCCCGAATCGCGCCCACCGCACGTTCAAGCGTGGGACGCGTGGTGATAAAGTGTTTGGCCGGATAGATCGCCGCGCGCTCCAATACCACGATCGTATCGCCCGTTACCGGATCGATCTTGCTGATGCGCTCGATCTCGTCGCCCCACAACTCAATGCGCACGCCCTGCTCTTCGTACGCCGGAAAGATTTCCACGGTGTCGCCACGCACACGAAACGTGCCGCGTTCAAACGCCACATCGTTGCGCATGTACTGAATGCCCACCAGCGCACGCAGAATGTCGTCGCGTCCTTTTTTCTCACCACGACTCACACTCATCATGCGTTCGCGGTATGACACGGGATCACCAAGACCGTAGATCGCGCTTACCGTGGACACGATCACCACATCGTCGCGCTCCATGAGACTCGACGTGGCGCGCAAACGCAGCCGATCGATGTCTTCGTTAATGGACGCGTCTTTTTCGATGTACGTGTCGCTGGTGGGGACGTAGGCTTCGGGCTGGTAGTAGTCGTAATACGACACGAAGTACTCAACCGCGTTGGTTGGGAAGAACTGCTTGAGCTCCCCATACAGCTGCGCCGCCAGTGTTTTGTTGTGCGACAACACGAGCACCGGGCGTTTCCACTGCGCGATCACATTCGCAATGGTCATGGTTTTACCCGAGCCGGTTACGCCGAGCAACGTTTGGTGTCGGTCACCACGCTGCAATCCGCTCATCAACTCGGCGATGGCCCGCGGCTGGTCACCGGCGGGCTCAAACGGAGACTGCAACGCAAACGGCAGCGGCGCCGCACCGGCGCCGGGCATGTGTGCGCCACCACGCATCAGATCAGACATGGACGGAAAATAACTTTCGGTGTGTATTCGGACAACGGCCCGGCACACCGCCAGCTGCCACTAGTCCTCTTCGGTTGTCAGCCGTTCACGTCGCGCCACACTGCCCACGCCTTTCACGCGTCGCATGGCTTTCATGATTTTTTCAAGATGTGCCAGGTTTTCGACCTCTACCAGCGCCGCACCGGTCACCTTGCTATCGGTTGTGCGCAGCTCAAGTGAGCGAATGTCGGTGCCGGTGGCACTCACGGCCGCTGCCACATCGGCGTAGAGGCCCCGGCGATCGGTGCCCTCGAGCGCCAGTCGTACGGTAAAGCGCTCGCCGGCCATCTCCTGCCAATCGATTTCCAGTCGGCGCTCGGGCTCGTTCACCAGCAGCAAGAGATTGGGACAATCACCCCGGTGAATGCTCACACCGCGGCCACGCGTCACGTAGCCCACCACCTTGTCACCCGGCACCGGCTGACAACACTGCGCATAGCGCACCAGCAACCCGTCGGCGCCCTGGATGCGCACACCGCGCGATGTGCCACGCACCCGATCAACCAGCCGTTCAATCGTGCTGGGTTTGGGCTCAGGCTCGGGCGTGGTTTCCAGCTGCGGATGCAGAATCTTGAGCACCTGCATCACGTGCACGTCGCCCTGACCAATGGACGCAATCACATGCGCCGGATCCTTGAGCTTGAGCACACGCGCGGCGCCAACCAGTCCCGCGTCATCGACCTTGGGCAGCCGACGACGCTTGAGTTCACGGTCGAGAATGTCCCGCCCCAGCCGAACCGCCGACGTCTGCTCTTCATGACGCAACCACTGGCGGATTTTGTGTCGCGCTCGACCGGTGCGCACGTGCGCCAGCCAGTCGCGACTTGGGCGCGCATTGGGATTGGTGAGAATCTCTACTGTTTCGGAGTTCTTGAGCTCGCGAGACAGTGGTGCAATGCGACCATTGACCTTGGCACCGGCCGTATGTGATCCCACCTGCGTGTGCACGGCGTACGCAAAATCGAGCGGTGTTGCACCCTTGGGCAGCTGAATTACATCGCCTGTGGGTGTGAATACAAAAATCTCGTCCTGATACAAATCGAGCTTCAGGAACTCGAGAAACTCACCCGGTGTCTCGGCGTCCATTTGCAGCTCAAGTACCTGACGAAACCACGCCAGATGGCGATCGAGGTCGTCGGTCCCCGACGGCGCCTGCTGCTCCTTGTACAACCAATGCGCGGCAATACCAAACTCGGCTGTGCGATGCATATCGCGCGTACGAATCTGGACTTCAAACAGCTGTCGCCCGGGGCCAAACACCGTGGTGTGCAGCGACTGGTACCCGTTGGACTTGGGCTGCGCGATGTAGTCCTTGATGCGCTCCTGCACCGGCGTCCACCCGTCGTGGATCACACCAAGCGCGTGATAGCACTCAATGACGTTGGGCACGATCACCCGGATGGCCAGCAGATCGTAGATGTCCTCGTATGGACGGTCGCGCTGCTGCATTTTTTTGTAGATGGACCACAAATGCTTGGGGCGTCCACCCACATCTACATCGACAATGCCGGCTTCGGTCAGTCGGCGCAGCAGTGGTTCACTCATCTGCGCGATCAGCGATTCACGCTCTCCGCGCTTGGCGGCAACGAGCTTGGCCAGCGCCCGGTACTCTTCGGGCTCTACATGCTTGAACGACAGGTCCTCAAGCTCCCACCGTACCTTGGCCATTCCAAAGCGATGTGCCAGCGGTGCGTACAGGTCACGCGTTTCCTGCGCGATACGCCGTCTTTTCTCAGGAGCAAGCCAGTCGAGCGTGCGCATATTGTGCAGCCGATCAGCCAGCTTGATCAGGATCACGCGTGCGTCTTTGGCAATCGACAGCAACAGCTTCCGGTAGTTTTCTACCTGGCGATCTTCACGCGACGTGAGCGGAAGGTTGGCGATTTTAGTGAGGCCATCCACAATTCGCGCGACCTCTTCGCCAAACTCGCGCTCGATGTCGGCCACGGTGATGTCGGTGTCTTCGACCACATCGTGCAGCAATCCGCAGGCGACCGTCGCGGAATCGAGCTGCAGGTCGGCCAGAATGCGTGCGACTTCAATACAGTGCGTGACGTACGGCTCGCCCGAATGACGCACCTGTCCGGCGTGGGCCCGCTCGCTGTATTTATAGGCGCGAATAAGCAGGTCGGCGTCCAGGCGATCGTAGTCGCCCTCGACTCGAGGTACGAAGCCGGGAATGACCTCGTGCAGCTTCGGTGTGACGTGCGCCACCCCGCCGTCTTTCGCGATGCGTGCGTCGGAACTGCCCGACGCAACGCCGGGTGGCTCAGGAGAAACGGCGGGAGTGGTGACTGGATTCACAATAGTCCTGATTCAGCAAAGCTTGTATATCGTCCGCGCCCGATCACGATGTGGTCGTGCACCGGTATATCAAGCAGACGGCCGGCCGCCACCAGCTGCTCGGTGATCGCCCGGTCAGCGGCCGAAGGCGTGGGATCACCGCTCGGATGATTGTGCACGAGCACAATGGCTGCCGCCCGTTCGGCGATGGCTTCACGAAATACTTCGCGGGGATGCACCAGCGACGTATCCAACAAACCGCGCGTGATCAGCACGTCGCGCTCAAGTCTGTGTTGCGCATTCAAAATGGCCACGTGAAACTCCTCGACCGGTAAATCCTGCAAACGTGGCGCGAATGCCGCAACCACATCTCGAGGTGAACGCACCGGCGCACCGTCCTCTCGTGTCTCCAACGTCATGCGTCTTCCAAGTTCAAGCGCAGCGTGCAGCGCCACCGCGCGTGCGGCACCGACGCCCGGTACATGTGTAAGCGCTCCCAAAGGCGAAACAGCCAAACGAAGCAGCGAGCCACCCGCGCTCGCCATCACAGCGTGTGCGCACTCAAGCGCCGAACCCGATGCTCCACCCGATCCGATCAGGAGAGCGATGAGTTCCGTGGTGCTAAGCGCCTGAGGCCCCAGCGAGCGTAACCGCTCTCTGGGTCTTTCTACACTTGGCAGCTCTCGAATACTTAGTGTACGTAAACCAGCCCGGCTACCTGAACGTAACGCGGGAGCGTCTGAGGCAGTGCCGACGGGCTCGGCAGGGAAACGTGTGGCCATATGGAAAATGCTCCTGAAAGGGATCTCCCAGTCTGGCGCACTCCCCGACAAACACCCTCACCATTTGATTGCGCGGCACACCCTCAGGCTGCTCGCACGCCCGCTACGGCTGCCCCCGATCACACACCGGTGCTCCCGCCTGGGCACCCTCCATCAGCTCAATGACCTCACGCACCACGCTCGCTCCCTTGTCGGCCGCATACCAGTCGGCGCGATAGGCGTATCGCTCATCGCGTGAAAGCGAGTCGATCCGGGCATGCGTCCACTCACGGATTTCACGCGGAAGCTCAACAAAACAACCGGCTTCGGCGCCACTGGCATCGAGGAGGACGTAGGTGGGAGTGGCCTTGCGACCATCGAGCGAACGGTGCGTTTCCTGAACGTCCGACCCGTCCTTAGGCAGCACGATGCGCACATCGAGATTGGTTGCCAGCGCGCCCAGGCGGGCGGCGTACGGCACCTGCTGCATGGAATCACCACAGGCGTCAATCGCTACGATCAGCAAACGCCACGAACCGCCCACCGCGTTGGCGCGCGCCACCATGGAGTCGGCAATCGCCACGCTGCCCGTGATCCGATGCCATCCCTCGCGGCGACTGCGTGTGGCATCCAGAAAATCGGGGAACGCCTGCCCCGACGCGAACAGCGCAGAAAGCGTCGAATCGGGCTGTGCGCGAATCGGTGCAGAAGCAACCGGACCACAGTCCGCAGCGGGCCGAGCCGGCGGCACGACCAATGACAACGCAGACAGTACCAGTGAACTGGCGAGAGCAAAGCGAATCATGCGACCGTGGTGAAAAGGTGATCCAGAGTACTCGGTAAGTCTGTTGGCAAGCAGAAGGGCGTACGTCGAGCACTGCTCACTCGTACGGACTCAGCTACACATTCACTCCATGGCACTTCTTGAACTTCTTGCCACTGCCGCACGGACACACATCATTCCGACCGACATTGCTGAAGTCGACCTGACCATTTGAGTTTGCGGCAGGATCGAGCGATCGAACGGTGCCTGCTCCCACCACACGCGCAGTTGACGCCGCTGGTGCGGAGCCCGATGGCGCCGCCGCAGATGGGTCAACAACGCCGTCCGATGCAGCCGCAGCCTGTGGCGACACTGGGGCGGCCTGCGATCCCGCCGCCGCCGCATCGGAAGCCCCGCCGGAAGGCATCGCCTCGTCTGGCGGCACATCTTCCAGCATGCCCATGGCGTTAAAACGCTTGGTGGGTTTGCCCTCAGGCGCGCGCTCCACTGGCGGCGGCGGTGCCGGCTGATCAAACACCAGCTGCGCTTTCAGGAAACGCTCTGTAAACGTGTGCGACAGATCATGCATAAGGTCTTCAAACATGGTGAAGGCCTCGTGCTTATACTCAATGAGCGGATCTTTCTGTCCCCACGAGCGATAGTGAATACTCGCGCGCAGCTGGTCGAGATCGTAGAGGTGATCCTTCCACTTTTCGTCAATCACATTGAGCGTGACCAGCGCCAGCAACCTGTTGCCAAAGCCGTTGCCATCCTGATCGCGCACGGTATCCAACTGCTCCATCTTGCGATCAAACGCCGCGAGCACTGCCTCAACGGCTGCCTCCTGCGCTTCAACCAGCGTCACCGGATGCGGCGTTTCTTCGAACGTGGGCACGGTGAGCATGTAATGCATGAGCAGGTCCTGCTGCAGCAATGCAAAGTCCCACTGCTCCGGCTGATCAAAAATAGCCAGCGCCGTCTCCACACGACGCCGCACCGCACGCTCCATGAACTTGCGCGCCTCACCCTTGAGCTCCTCACCACCTTCGAGCGCGAACGCACGCTGCGAGTAAATGACCTCGCGCTGCTGGTTCATCACATCGTCGTAATCGAGCAGACGTTTGCGTGATTGGAAGTTCTGCAACTCCACACGCTTCTGCGCCTGCTCAATGGAACGCGTGATGATGGGGTGCGTGAGCACCTCACCCTCTTGCGCTCCCATTCGGTCCATCAACTTGGCAATGCGATCGGTGCCGAAGAGACGCATGAGGTCATCCTCGAGCGACAGGAAGAACTGCGACGACCCAGGATCACCCTGACGCCCGGCACGACCGCGCAACTGGCGGTCAATGCGGCGCGACTCGTGACGCTCTGAACCGATAATGTGCAAGCCACCAATCTCGGTGATTTCCACTTCCTTTCCGTCGAGATCCTTCACCAGACTCGGCTTGGAATCACGCACGTCGCCGCCGAGTTTGATGTCGGTACCACGGCCTGCCATGTTGGTGGCAATGGTGATCGCGCCAGGCTGTCCGGCCAACTGCACAATCTCGGCTTCACGCTGGTGATACTTGGCGTTGAGCACGTTGTGCTTGAGTCCCGCACGTGCAAACATGCGCGCCAACGTCTCTGACGCTTCGACGCTCGCGGTACCAACCAGCACCGGGAAACCGAGTCCGTGCAGACGACGCGTCTCCTCCACAATCGCGTTGTACTTTTCACGCCGCGTCTTGTATACCCAGTCATCGCGATCATCACGAATGATCGGGCGATTGGTGGGGATAACAGCGACTTCAAGCGTGTAAATCTGATGGAACTCGTTCTCTTCCGTTTCGGCGGTGCCGGTCATGCCGGCCAGCTTCTCGTACATGCGGAAGTAGTTCTGAATCGTGATGGTGGCGAGCGTCTGAGTTTCGCCCTTCACCTGCACGCCTTCCTTGGCTTCGACGGCCTGATGCAAACCCTCTGACCACCGACGTCCGGGCATGGTACGGCCAGTGAACTCATCGACGATGAGTACCTGACCTTCCTGCACCACGTAGTTCACATCCCGTTCGTACAGCGCGTGCGCACGCAACAGCTGGTGGATGATGTTGAGCTTCTGACTCTTGATCGAGTACTCGGTCTCAATCGCCTGACGCTGCGCCAACCGGTCGGCCGGATCGAGCTCCGTGTCGCGCTCAATGCGATGAATATCAATGGAGATGTCGGGCAACACCATCGCATCGTGATCGTCGGGCGACATGAAGTCGACACCCTGATCAGTGAGATGCACGGTATGGCCCTTTTCGTCGAGTACGTATAACAGCTCCTGTTCAATATCCGGGAACTGCCTGCGCGCCATTGGCAACTTGCGGTCGGCAATGTGCTCGAGCTCCATCTTCTGCACGAGCTGCTTCACGCCGGTTTCGTTGAGCACCTTTTGCAGCCGCTTGTTCTTGGGCGCGCCCTGACGGGCCTTGTACAGCGACATGCCGGCCGACGAGGTATCGCCATCGGCCAGCGCACGTTCACCTTCAGCCACCAACTGATTGGCAATATCGGTTTGGCGCTTGACCAATCGTCCCACCGACGCATTGAACTGCGCGTACTGCACATCACCTTCGTTACCCACCGGACCGGAGATGATGAGCGGTGTACGTGCTTCGTCAATCAGGATGGAGTCAACTTCGTCAATGATCGCAAACACATGCGGACGCTGTACGCGCTGCTCCGTGCTTGAGACCATGTTGTCGCGCAAATAGTCAAACCCGAATTCGTTGTTCGTACCGTACGTGATGTCGGAGTTGTAGGCGGCGCGACGTAGTGGCGAACCGGGTTCGGTGTCGTCGAGACAGGCCACCGTGAGCCCCAGCCACTGATACAGGAAACCCATCCACTGCGAGTCGCGCCGAGCCAGATAGGTGTTGACCGTGACCAGGTGCACGCCACGTGCGGGCAGCGCGTTCAGGTACACCGGCAGCGTGGCAACCAGCGTCTTGCCTTCACCGGTGGCCATTTCCGCGATGCGACCGAGATGCAGCTGAATGCCGCCCACGAGCTGCACATCGTACGGGACCATGTCCCATTTTTGCTCCTGACCGGTAACTGGAACGGATGTCCCCACCAGTCGGCGGCACGCTTCGCGCACCGTGGCAAACGCCTCAGGCAGCAGTTCGTCGAGCATGTCAGCGATCGCCTGACGTAACTCACCCTCCAGACCACCGCGACCGTCGGCGCCGCCGAGCTCGTCGTCAATGCGCTCGCGTTCAGCCGGATCTTCGGCCAGCCGCTTGGCTTCCTTGAGCTCAGCAATCTGCCGCTCGAGATCGGCGGTTCGTTCCGCGATGCGGGTGCGGAAGAGCGCCGTCTGACCCTGCAGCTCTTCGTTTGACAGCGAGCTCAACCGTTCTTCAATGCCTTTGATTTCGGCAATGATCGGCTGGACGCGCTTCTGTTCCCGTTCATGTCGCGTGCCAAACACGCGACCGATTAAACCCTTCAGCATGCAGTCCTCGAGAGGTAGAGTCCGGTTGCCGCTATGTGCGCAGCCACTGACTCGGGCACAAATCCGGAAATAGAGCGTCCGGACGCAACACGCGCCCGGATTTCTGACGACGACACATCAATGCGACGCGTGGACAAATGGGTTGGACGGACAATGCCCGGCCACTCCGCCCACGGTGCCGACGACACCGACCCGGCACGATCCAGCACAACCAGCTGCACCATGCGCAGCAGTCGGTCCGGCTCACGCCAGCGGTCAAGCGCCGATGCGGCGTCCGCTCCCAACACCAGAAAGAGCGCCGCGTCAGGCCATCGCCTGACGTAGTGCTCCACCGTTTCAACCATGAAAGATAACCCGCCCCGCTCGATTTCGATGGGATCCACCTCCACCTGGCGCACCGCGCCAAAGCAGAGACGCGTCATTTCCAGGCGATCTGAGGCTGAGGTACCGACCGTACCCTTGAGCGGTTGCGTCGCGGCCGGCACCACTTGCATGCGGTCCAGCTGCAACGCGTCAATCACATCCTGCACCAGCATCACGTGCCCCACGTGGGGCGGATCGAAGCTGCCGCCAAAAATCCCCACGCGATGCATTACGCCGTTGCCACGTGCGGCTTGTGCGACATCCGACGCCGAGGGCTCACCCACTCAGCGCGGGGGCAGCGGCAAATCCGGCACCGTGGCCGCTGTATCAACAGCAGCCATTGGTGCGCCACACAGTTCGCGCACGTCTGCATCGCCCGCGTATTGGCTGTGCATGGCATCGCACGTTTCACGAAACTCGTCATCGTACTTGAGCGACTTGTACGCCTGACCCAATCCCAGCCACGCCCTGCGCGCGGTCGGCGTATTGGGATACGTTTCGATCACATCGCGAAAGTAGATGATGGACGAGTCAAATGCCTTGCGCGTCTTGAGATAATGGACGCCCGTTTCGTAATCCTTTCGCGCCAGCCAGTCTTCGACGGTGGCAATGCGCTGGGTGGCGTCGGCCGCCTCGGGACCATCGGGAAACGCCGTGAGCAGCACGCGAAACGTTCCGAGCGCACGCAAGCCGTACTCTGCGTCAAGCTCGGGTTTGCGCCACAGCGCCTGATACGATCGGCCTTCTCCCAGTATCGCCTTGGGCGTGAGGGTGTCCGATGGAAACCCGTCGCTCAATCTCGAGTACGCCTGAGCAGCCAGCAGAAACTCTTTGCGCTGTTCGTGCGCCTGGGCCAGATAAAAATACGTGGGGATCAGCAACGAATCGCGCGATGACAGATCAAGTGTCAGACGTTCAAACCCCAGAATCGCGTTGGCCCATTCGCCACGCTGATACTCCTGCATCGCTCCACGGTACAGTGCGTTGGGATTGGCAAAGTCCTGCGGACGAAATCCCCGCCCGCACGCCGCAGCAGCGCCGATGGTCAGGCACACCAGCAGCAAAGAACGAACCCATCGTGCGGCTACGTTCACTCGGCTCGCCCCGACGCCAGCGCCACAACCCGGGCACGACCGGGGGTAAGCCCGGCACACACGTTGCGCGTATCAACAATCAACGACGCGTGGTCCATGACGCGCTGCCACGGCATGTGCTTGTGATCGGTCACAACAACACAGGCGTCGGCCCATCGCAGCATTTCTTCGGACAGTTCAACTGACCGCCGAATATGCTCGTCCTCCTCACGAATCTCATCGACAAACGGATCATGGAACTCCACATGTGCACCACGCTCCTCGAGTAGACGGATAATGTCGAGCGCGGGGCTCTCTCTGACGTCATTGATATCGCGCTTGTAGGCCACGCCAAGCACCAGAATGCGGCTGCCGCGCACCGACTTGGATTCGTCGTTGAGTGCGCGCGACACCTTCTCCACCACGTAGTCAGGCATCTGCGAGTTGATTTCGCTCGCCAGATCAATGAATCGGGTTTTGTAGTTCAGGGTTCGCATTTTCCACGCGAGATAGTGCGGATCGAGCGGGATACAGTGCCCACCAATGCCCGGTCCGGGCGTGAACTTCATGAAGCCAAACGGCTTGGTGGCCGCGGCATCAATCACTTCCCACACGTTGACCCCAAGTTTGTCACATACAATCGCGAGTTCGTTCACCAAGCCAATATTTACCGCGCGAAACGTGTTCTCCAGCAGCTTGACCAGTTCCGCCGCCTCAGGCGAGGATACCGGCACCACCGTCTCAATGCACGTCTGGTACAGCGCGCTCGCGGTGGCCACGCAGCCCGGCGTGATACCGCCCACGACCTTGGGCGTATTGTGCGTCTGATACACCGGATTCCCCGGATCGACGCGCTCAGGGCTGAAGGCCAGGAACACATCTTTGCCAACCACCAGTCCAGCCGCTTCCATGCGCGGCTGCAGCAGCTCACGCGTCGTGCCCGGATACGTGGTGCTCTCAAGCACCACCAGCATCCCGGCATGCGCGTGACGTTGCACGGCGTCGGCCGCCGACAACACGAACGCCATATCGGGATCACGTGTCTTGGAGAGTGGCGTGGGCACCGCAATCGAGATGGCATCACACTCGCCAAGGCGCGCTTCAACCGTGGTGGCGACAAACGCCCCGCTGCTCACCGCTTGCGCAATGTCTTCCGACTTCACGTCCTGGATGTGCGACGCACCGTTCATGAGCGTATCAACCACACGCTGACTGACGTCGTAGCCGATCACGCGAAAGCCGGCTCGCGTGAACTCCATGGCCAGCGGCAGCCCGACATAACCGAGTCCGATGACACCGACAACTGCACTGCGATCAGCAATGCTGGCGAGTAACCGTTCCTGCATCAGAAATCTCCGGCGTACGGGCGCTTAGCGCCCAAAAAAGGCACGAACCGCGCTGGCCACTTCTTCCAGCTGAGCGCGCGTGAGTTCAGGATAAATGGGGATCGACAACACTTCCCGCGCCGCACGTTCGGCTTCGGGGCACTGCCCTTCTTCGTACCCGAGATATGCAAAACACGGTTGCAAATGCAACGGCAACGGGTAGTACACCGAGCTTCCGATGCCAGCCGCCTTGAGATAGGCCTGCAACTCGTCGCGCCGCGGCACACGAATGGTGTACTGGTTGAAGATCGACTCATTGCGCGGATCAATCACCGGCGTCACCACCTCGCTCACACCCGCCAGCGCGGTATCGTAATACGCCGCATTGGCGCGGCGCTTCGCACTCCAATCTGCGAGGTACGGCAACTTGGCCTTGAGCACCGCCGCCTGCAGTGCGTCCAGCCGGCTGTTGTATCCCACCAACTCGTGGAAATACGTGCGCCGACTGCCGTGCGTGCGCAACTTCGCCACGGTATCGAACAACGTCTCATCCTGCATGACGACCATACCGCCATCGCCCCAACCACCGAGATTCTTGGACGGGAAAAAGCTGAACGTCCCGATCGTGGCCGCTTCTCCAGCCATCACCCAGCCTTCGTCTACGCGCCGACTCGCGCAAATGCTCTGCGCGGCGTCCTCGATGATGGGCACGGTGCCGGCGACGCGACGCAGCTCCTCGATGGGCGCCATCTGACCGAACAGATCCACCGCGATAATTGCCTTGGTGCGCGCGGTCAGCGCCGCACCAACCGCTTCCGGGTGGATGTTGAACGTGGTGGGCGAAATGTCCACAAACACGGGGCGTGCACCAACATTGTGCACGGCACCGGCCGTCGCAAAAAATGTAAACGGCGTCGTGATCACGTCATCATCGCGTCCCACGTCGAGCGCGCGCAGCGCCAGCAGCAGCGCATCGGTACCGTTGGCGCAGCCCACCGCAAACCGCGTGTTGGACACGCCCGCCACATCGCATTCGAGCTCACCCACCGGATCACCGAGGATGAACGCCTGCGCATCAATGACCGCCATGGCGGCGGCCACGACGTCATCACGAATGGTTGCGTGTGGCGCTGTCAGATCAAGCAGCGGAACGGCCATGGATCGTAATGCTCGTGTGTCAGGTAACTCGATCAGGCAGCACCACTGCGCAGCGGCAGTGGTACATCCCGGCCCGTACGGGCAGACTCGTAAATGCCCAGAATCAACTCCAGCGACTTGCGACCGCTGCGTCCGTCCGTGTCCGGCTCAGCCTCACCGCGCAGCACGGACAGCACATTGCGGTAATACCCCTCATGGCCAAACCCGTACACCGTTGGCGGATTACTGGCGGTCGTATCAACCAACTTGTCGTCGTCATCGTAGTCGGCAAACTCCCAGTGCTCCACACGATTGACTGCCGTACCGCCAATGCGCACGCTGCCCCGCTCTCCAAGCAGGGTAATGGAGCCCTCGAGATTGCGTGGATAGGTCAGCATGGTCACCTCCATGACGCCGATCGCACCGCTTCGAAACTTGAACACGGCCGCACCGGTGTCTTCGGCTTCAATGTTGCGCGCGAGCGTGGCCGTCTTGGCAATCACACTCTCCACCGGTCCCATCAGCCACTGCATCAGGTCCACATAGTGCGACGCCTGATTCATGAAGGCCCCACCGTCGAACTCCCAGGTGCCACGCCACGGTGCCTGATCGTAATACTCCTGAGGACGCGTCCAGCGCACCGTGCAGTTGCCCATGTACAGTCGGCCAAAACGCCCCTTGTCCAACGCGCGCTTGACCAGCTGCACCGGGGGATTCAACCGGTTCTGCTTGACGACAAACAATCGTACGCCGGCATCGTCGCACGCCTGCACCAGCGCATCGGCGGCGTGCAGCGAAATAGCCATCGGCTTTTCCGTGATCACATGCCGACCGGTTTTGGCCGCCGCGATCCCGTGCTGCGGATGCAATCCCGACGGGGTGGCAATCACCACGGCGTCAGACTCAACGTCGCGCAGCATCTCGTCAAAGTGCACAAACCACGGTACCCGCTGCGCTTCGCCAGCGGCCTGCGCGCGCTCGGACACCGAATCACACACGGCCACCAACTCAAGCCCGTTAATGCGGGCGATGGCGTCAAAGTGGTTGCGACTGATACGTCCGCAACCAACCAGTGACACACGAACCGGAGCGTGCGAAGCAGCCGCCGTCATTGCACCGACTCGGCCACACGCACCACCCGGTCGCCCACGCGGCGATACCGCTCGCTGGTATCCGGGCAATGCAACAGCTCACCGTCGGCACCGTCGGTACCGTCGCTTACCAGACGATGACCCGCCGCTGACATCCATCCCACGCGCCTGGCCGGCACGCCCACCACCAGCGCAAAGGCCGGTACATCGCTCGCCACGACGGCGCCCGCTCCCACAAACGCATACTCACCAAGTGTCACGCCACACACCACCGTGGCGTTCGCACCAATCGTTGCACCCCGACCCACCGGCGTGGTACGATACTCATCTTTGCGCGACACTGCGCTGCGCGGATTGTGCACGTTGGTGAACACCATGGACGGACCACAGAACACATCGTCGTCGAGTGTGACACCCTCGTACAACGACACGTTGTTCTGGATCTTGCAGTTGTTGCCAATGCGCACACCATTCATCACCACCACGTTCTGGCCCAATGAACAGCGATCGCCAATCTCCGCGCCGCCCATAACGTGTGCGAAGTGCCACACGCGTGTATCGGCGCCCAGCACTGCACCGTCGTCCACGTACGCCGACTCATGCACCAGCGTGCCCGCACCAAGGACCGCACCGCGCGCGACATGGCCCGCGCCCGGTGTGCCCACCATTTCGGGATTGGCACTCTTGATCACCGTCTCCGATGGTGCACGCGCCTGACCAGCACTCATCCGGAGACCTCAGCCACTACGACACCAGGCGCATCGCCCTCGTGCAACAACGCATGCCACTCCTGCAGCGACCGCACGCCGGGATCGTTTGAACGTCGCGCCGAGATCGCATCACACGCCGCGTTGGCGGCGGTGAGGGTGGTGGTGTAGGGCACGCGATTGGCCAACGCCGCCATGCGCAGCTTTTCATCGTCCTGCTGCGCATGTTTGCCCAGCGGTGTATTCACCAACAGCTGCACGTCGCCGTTGAGAATGAGATCCACGCCGTGTGGACGGCCTTCGTTCACCTTGAGCACGGTGGTGACGGGCACGCCACGCGCTTCGAGAAACGCCGCCGTGCCTGAGGTCGCGTACAGCTTGAATCCCAGCGCGTGCAATCGTTCGGCCAATCCCGCAGCCGCCGGCTTGTCACTGTCATTCACCGTCAGAAACACCGCGCCGTCATTCGGCAACGGATTGTCCGCCGCCAGCTGTGACTTGAGAAACGCTGTGCCAAAGTCTTCATCAATGCCCATGACTTCACCCGTGGATCGCATTTCAGGGCCAAGCACGGGATCCGATTCACGGAACTTGGTAAACGGGAATACCGCTTCTTTCACGCTTACAAACGGCGGCACGATTTCTTTGGTGAAACCAATCTCTGCGAGCGTTTCGCCAACCATCAGCCGCGCCGCGACCGAAGCCAGTGGCACACCAATGGCCTTGGACACAAACGGGACTGTGCGGCTGGCGCGTGGATTGACTTCAATCACGTATACCTGCCCGTCCTTGTACGCAAACTGCGCGTTCATGAGGCCAACTACACCCAGCGCTTTGGCCATGGCAATCGCGTGCTGTTTCATTGTTTCCACCGCGTGCTCCGGAATGAGATACGGCGGCAGCACGCACGCCGAATCTCCAGAGTGAATGCCGGCTTCTTCGATGTGCTCCATGACCGCGCCAATGACCACATCCGTGCCATCGCTCAGCGCATCGACATCGGCTTCGAACGCGTCTTCGAGGAAACAATCCACCAGCACCGGACGGTCTTCGCTCACGCGCGCGGCGCGATCAAAGTAGTCACGCAGCGACGCATCATCGTATACGATTTCCATGGCGCGACCGCCCAGCACGTACGACGGGCGCACCAGCACCGGGTAGCCAATACGGTTGGCGATCTCCACTGCTTCTTCCACAGACGTAGCCGTGCCATTGGGCGGCTGTGCGATGCCCAGCTCCGTGGCAATCTTCTCAAACCGCCGACGGTCTTCGGCGATATCGATCGCATCGGGCGACGTACCAAGAATGCGAATGCCCGCCGCCTCAAGCGCACGGGTGAGCTTGAGCGGCGTCTGACCACCCAACTGCACAATCACACCCATCGGCTGTTCACGTTCTACAACCTCAAGCACTTCTTCAAACGTCAACGGCTCAAAATAGAGCTTGTCGGAAATGTCAAAGTCAGTGGATACCGTTTCCGGGTTGGAGTTGATCATGATCGTCTCAAACCCCTGCTCACGGAGCGCCAGCACAGCGCGCACGCAGCAGTAGTCGAACTCCACACCCTGCCCAATGCGATTGGGCCCTGAACCGAGAATCACGACCTTGCGCCGATCGGACGGAAGCGCTTCGTCACCTTCGTCGTAGCACGAATACAGGTATGGCGTGGTGGACGGAAACTCGCCCGCGCACGTGTCCACCATGCGATACGTGGGGCGAACACCAAGCGCCCAGCGCTGTGTACGCACCGCCGTTTCGTTGCTGTTGCGCAACCGTGCCAGCTGGCGATCAGAGAAGCCCATGCGTTTCATGCGACGCACCGCAGGCGCGGAGATGTCGGCATCACCAAGCGCCTGGTATTCATCTTCCGCCTCGAGCAGTTCGTGCAGCTGCGACAGGAACCAGGGATCAATGCCGGTGAGGTCCGCGACTTCCGTGACACTCAGGCCCGCGCGCATGGCACGCTTGAGCTGGAACACACGCTCAGGTGTGGGAGTGCGCAAGGCGCGACGCAGCGCTTCAATGCTGTCGTCAGGCAGACGGTCATCAATCAGTCGGTCGGCGGCTTCCCAGCCGGTGCGCCCAGTCTCAAGCGCACGCAACGCCTTCTGAAACGCCTGCTTGAACGTACGCCCCATGGCCATCGACTCACCTACAGACTTCATCTGCGTGGTGAGCGTGGGATCGGCGGCAGCAAACTTTTCGAATGCAAAACGCGGACACTTGACCACGACATAATCCAGCACCGGTTCAAACGACGCTGGTGTGGTTTTGGTAATGTCGTTCGGGATTTCGTCGAGCGTGTAACCGACAGCGAGTTTTGCACCAATACGCGCGATCGGAAAGCCAGTGGCTTTGGACGCCAACGCCGACGAACGAGACACACGCGGATTCATTTCAATGACAATCAGCTCACCATCGGCCGGATTGACGGCAAACTGAATGTTGCAACCGCCGGCATCAACACCAATTTCACGAATGATTTTTACAGCCGCGTCGCGCATCATCTGATATTCACGATCAGTGAGCGTCATGGCCGGCGCAACGGTGATAGAGTCACCCGTGTGCACACCCATCGGATCAAAGTTTTCAATGGAGCACACAATCACCACGTTGTCCGCGCAGTCGCGCATCACTTCCAACTCAAACTCTTTCCAACCCAGCAGCGAGCGTTCCACCAGCACGGAGTGCACCGGCGACATATCGAGTCCGCGACGCACAATCGACTCGAACTCTTCGCGATTGTACGCGACCCCACCGCCCGAACCACCCAGCGTGAAGGATGGGCGAATGATGGACGGAAAGCCGTACTGCTCGACGGTGTCCAGCGCTTCTTCAAAGGTCGTGACCGTACGGCCGGGTGGGCACGCCAATCCGATCCTGGCCATCGCTTCGGCAAACAGCTTGCGGTCTTCGGCAACGCGGATCGCCCGCGCGTTGGCACCAATGAGTTCAACGCCATACTTGTCCAGCACGCCGGAGTCATACAGCGACAACGCAACGTTGAGCGCTGTCTGTCCACCCATCGTGGGCAGCACAGCATCCGGTCGCTCACGCGCGATGACCTTCTCCACGAACTCAGGCGTCACCGGTTCGATGTAGGTGCGATCGGCAAACTCGGCGTCGGTCATGATCGTGGCCGGGTTGGAGTTCACCAACACCACCTCATAGCCTTCTTCGCGCAGCGCCTTGAGCGCCTGCGTGCCGGAATAGTCAAACTCCGCGCCTTGCCCAATGACAATCGGCCCGGAGCCGATAACCAGGATGCGCTTCAGGTCAGTACGTTTCGGCATGCAAAAGGTCGTCGAGAATATCATCAAATGAACGCTGCGGCTGCCAACCCGTGGCCGCCTGCAGTCGCGAAGGATCACCAACCAGCGAAGGCACATCAACCGGCCGCATAAGCGCCGGGTCTTCCTCGAGATGCGGCTCCCGGTGCACGCGTACGAGAATCCGCTCCGCAACCTCACGCACCGACCGCCCCACACCGCTGGCCACGTTGTAGGCGAGCCCCGGTGTACCATCCCGTAACAGTGCAATATAGGCAGCCACGACGTCGCTTACATGCAGGAAATCGCGAATCGGCGAGGTATTTCCCAGAACCAGTGGCGTGCTGTCCGGCGCGCCTCGCAGCGAGACCGCACGGGACACCAGCGCCGGCAGCAGAAAACGCGATTCCTGTCCCACCCCGCTGTGGTTGAATGCGCGCGCCAGCAGCACCGGCAATCCGCTGCTACGCCACACCTGCAGCGCGGCCGCCTCCTGCGCCGTCTTGGTGGCCGCGTACACCGTTCGCGGCTCCAGCGGCACATCTTCGGTGAGCCTGCCACCGGGCACCTCGTGCCGTCCATACTGTTCGGCGCTGCCCACCATCAGCACCCGCGGCGCGAGCGTGCCGGCCGTCCAGGCTTGTGAAAGCTCGTGCAGTAACCTGACAGACGCGGTGACATTGACATCCCACGCCGCGGCCGGATCTGCGGCCGCTGTGGGAAGGTGTGAGATTGCGGCCAGGTGCACTACCAGATCGGGCTGCGCACGTGTCACAGCATCGGCCACATGGCCCGGATCGCGCAGGTCGCCGTAACACCATGTCACGTCGCCATGCGGCACGTCGGAAACGTGCTCCGCCGACCCAGGCGCCGCGTTGAACGCAGTCGCCGTGACGGACCAGCCGTCGCGCCGTAGCGCATCGATCAAATAACGTCCCACAAAACCGGCACCGCCGGTGACCA
>JBBSPO010000031.1:0-20509 GCA_038258695.1 Gemmatimonadales bacterium
CTGCTGTTCGGCTGGAGCGTACTGCCGCCGAGGCAGCGACTGTTCGGCTCGAACCTGCCCGATGCGCCGGAGAATGCCGTTGTCCTGAATGGCTACGTTGCTATTGCACCGAACGACACGGTGACGGTATTCGTGCCCAAAGCAGAGATGGGTCAAGGGGTACACACCGCGATCGCCATGCTGCTGGCCGAAGAGCTGGATTGTGCGTGGTCGCAGGTTCACGTTGAGCACAGTCCGGTTGATCGCATCTACGCCAATCTGACGGTGGCCCGCGATGCGGTGCCGCTGCATCCCGACGACGATGCGCAGCTGCTCAGTGCGGTGGGCTGGTTCAGCGACAAAATCATGCGCGAAGTGGGCGTGATGATTACGGGCGGGTCCACGAGCGTGCGCGACCTGTGGGATCCGGTACGTGACGCGGGTGCTATGGCGCGTGCGACTCTGGTGCAAACTGCGGCCGCACGGTGGGATGTGTCGCCAGACAGCTGTTCCGTGCTGGATGGCGTCATCACAAGCGGCAATCGGTCTATGCGGTTTGGTGAGCTGGTGCAGGGTGTCGCGGAGCTCACGCCTGCCCGCCGCTACAGCCGCAAGTCGCCAGAGGCGTACCGGTTGATTGGACGCGCGACGCCTCGGCTGGAGTCGGCTGCCAAAAGCGACGGCAGCGCGACGTTCGGTATTGATGTACGTGTGGACAACATGCTGTATGCAGCGATCGCAATGGCGCCGGTGTTTGGTGGCTCGGTGCGTTCGCTGAATGCCAGCGCCGTGAAAGTGTTGCCCGGTGTAGCTGCTGTGGTACCTGTACGTGCACTCAATGGCAGTCCACACGGCGTTGCTGTTGTGGCGAGCGGTTGGCATACGGCGCAGCAATGTTTGGCCAAGCTTGAATTGGTGTGGGATGATGGACCGAATGTGTCGCTGTCGAGTGATGCGATCCGACAACAACTGCTGGCGCAGGCAGCCACGCCCGGTGGTCGCTCGTTCCGGAATACTGGTAGCGTCAGCGACGCGCTTGCAGCGGCCAGCACGTCGTTGTCTGTCATGTATGACGTGCCATATCTGGCGCACACGACAATGGAGCCACCCAACTGCACGGTGCGCGTGAATGCTGACGGCGCCGATGTGTGGGTGGGATCGCAGGTGCCCACGCAAGCCCGCAGTGCGGTGGCCAGCATTCTGGGCCTGGATGAAGCGCGCGTGACAGTGCACGTGCAGCTGCTTGGCGGCGGCTTCGGTCGGCGGCTGGATATTGATTTCATTGCGCAGGCCGCGCAGATCGCGCGTGCGGTGCCGGGTCGTGCGGTGCAGTTGATCTGGAGTCGGGCGGACGATGTACAGCATGATTTTTATCGACCGGCGTGTGCGGTGGCGATAGCGGGTGCGCTGGATGACAGCGGAAACGTGCTGGCAATCCGCGCGTCAAGCGCGAGTCAGTCGATTGTAGGCGCCTATGGTGCGCGTAACGGTATGGCGGCGGCAAAGTTTGATGTGCACAAAGCGACCGTTGAGGGAATGTTCGATCAGCCATACGCGATTCCGTCGTTTGCTGTGTCACACCATGTGGTTGAGTTGCCGGTGCCCATTGGCTACTGGCGCTCGGTGGGTCATTCGCATCAGGCGTTTTTTCTTGAGAGTTTTATTGACGAGCTGGCGCACGCCGCCGGACAGGATCCCATGGCACTGCGTCGTCAACTGCTCGCGCACCATCCACGGGCGCTTCGCGTACTGGAGCTGGTGGCTGAGCGCAGCCAATGGGGCACTGAACCCAGCGTGGCGCGTGACGGTGCTCGCGTGGCGCGTGGTGTGGCGCTGCATCGTTCATTTGGTTCAATCGTCGCGCAGGTTGCGGATGTTTCGCTCAGCCCTGCGCGCGACGTGCGTGTGCATCGTGTGACATGCGTGGTGGACTGCGGCCTGGCCATCAATCCCGATGGTGTTGCACAACAGATGGAAAGCGGCATTGTGTACGGACTGTCGGCCGCGCTGTATGGAGAAATCACGATCGCCAACGGTCGCGTGACTCAGCGGAACTACGATACGTACAAGGCGCTGCGATTGCAGGAATCGCCGGTGGTTGAAACACACATTGTACCATCGCTCGACGCACCAGCAGGCGTTGGCGAGATCGGACTGCCGCCCATTGCGCCGGCTGTTGCCAATGCGTTGTTCACGCTCACCGGCGAGCGTCTTCGGCAACTACCGTTGCGCATGAGCGCTGCGTCGGAGGTACGGTGAGCGAGGGTCAGGTTACGTTCAGCGTGAACGCTCGTGCTGTGAGCCCGGAGGTCGCACCCGACACGCCGCTGCTTTGGGTGCTGCGTGAGCAACTTGGGCTGACCGGTACGAAGTTCGGGTGCGGTGCAGCGCAGTGTGGTGCGTGTACTGTGCTCGTGAATGGCGAACCTCGTCGCAGCTGCGTTACGCCGGTGTCGGCGGTAACCGCCCAGTCTGTAATGACAATTGAGGGTGCGCAGAGCGGTGAAGACGCACCTGTTGCGAAAGCACTTTATGAGGCGTGGGTTGCGTATGGTGTGCCGCAGTGCGGATACTGTCAGTCGGGCATGCTGATGGCCGCGCTGGCGTTGCTCAAGAGCAATGCCACGCCGGATGACGCCGAGCTTGACCAGGCGTTCAGCGGTCACATCTGTCGGTGTGGCAGCTATCAGCGATTGCGCGCGGCCGTGCATTCGGCGGCCGACGCGCTGCGTGCTGCTGATGGGGTTACGAATAGTGGTGCGGCAGTCGGTCCCAGATAGAGGTTTCGCGTAGCGATGCGGCCGTCGGCCCGGGATGCGGCGGCATTGCCTACCCAGCGACTTACAACCAGCGCCCAGCTGCCCGCACGTACTACCCGCAATCAGCGCGCCGCCCCGGTCCCCGGTGAAGTCGTGTGCACAACACGACCGCCTTGCACCACCGTGTGCACGTCTCGCAGCGCGTCAATGGAAACGCTGGGGTCACCACGAACCACCAACACATCAGCGACAGCGCCGGTCGCAATCACGCCAAGCGGTGCACCAACATTGAGCAGCTTGCCGGCAGTTGATGTGGCCGACACAATGGCCTGCATCGGTGTGAATCCGTACGTCACCATGAGCTCCAGCTCGCGCACATTGTCGCCGTGCGTGAACACGCCCACATCGCTACCGTTGGCAATGGTCACACCTGCGGCCATCGCCGCTTGAATGGACGCGCGCTTGGCACGCAGGCGCGCTGGCTCGGCGTCAATACCCGGACGCCAGCCGCCATACTGCGTGATGGCGTGGCCGGCGGCGACTGTTGGGACCAGCACCACACCGCGCTCACGCATGAGTGCAAATACCTCGGGTGTGCCGCCATCGCCATGCTCAATGGTTTGCACACCGGCCAGCGTCGCCCGACGCATGCCCTCAGCACTGGACGCATGCGCGATCACCGGCCGGCCGCTGGAGTTGGCCACAGCAACGGCCGCTTGCAACTCTTCAACGGTGAACGCCGGTTCGGCCGTCCCGGTGGGTCCCCATCGGTAGTCCGCATACACCTTGATCACATCAGCGCCACGAGCGATTTGTCCGCGCACGACGGACACCAGGTCGGGCAGGTTGCCGGCCGGCTCTGCGGCGACCGGAATGTCGATCTCCGGTGCAAATCCGCGCGGCGCGTAGCTGCCACGCATGACGATCGCTTTTTCCGCGACGATCAAACGCGGCCCGCGAATCACCCCTTTCTGCAACGCGTTGCGCAGCCCAACATCAAGGCTGCCGGCGCCCTCTGTTCCCAGGTCGCGCAACGTCGTGAACCCCGCATCCAACGTGGCCGATAGATGTACTGTGGCTCTCGCTGCGCGCTCACCCCATGCTTCGCGAAGTACCTGGTCCTCCCACGGCACTTCGTGGTACGGGTGTAACAACACATGCGAATGCAGGTCAATCAGACCGGGCAGGAGGGTGGTACCGGGCAGCTCGACAACGCGGGTGTTGGCGGGCAAGCGCAGGGTATTACGTACGCCAATGGCTGCAATGCGATTGCCGCTCACCAAAACGGCGACTCCTTCACGCGGCGAATCACCACTGCCGTCAATAACCCGGTCTGGTACCAGCAGCAGGCTCTCAACAGCCGTCGTGGTGGGTTGCGCGCTCAGCGGCGCCGGCGCCAACCACATTGATGTTGCAACCGAAATCGCGGCGCCAATGCATGCAGCGAGCTCAACGGTTTTCCTTCGATTGGTCATCGCTTTTTTGGTGCGTGTGATCTGGGCACGATCTGCGTGCGTGGTCGAGCGTAGTGGCACGAGGCGACGCGAGCGGGCGATACGGGGTATCAGAAAACGCATAAGTGCAGGACGTAGGTGAGAAAGTGCAGAGGTGCAGCGTTGGCTTCTGGTGATGGGCTATCGGAAAGCTGGGCTTGCGGGCGCGTTGTGTCCACGTCGGTGTGCCTTCGGTCACACTGGGCACGCTCCACGCCACCTGTCACTGGACGCCGACGCATCCGCGACGCAGTTTCGAGGAGATCACTGTTGGCGTTTTTTCCGGCGGCGGGATGTCGCCGCACTTCTGAAGTCTGACGGAGTTCGATCATGTCTGAGCGCCCTGCACAAGACACTGCCATTGATGTCCGGATCAAGCCGCGGGACGATCAAATCGATGTCTACGGCCTGACGCACAAGGGGCTGGTACGCCAGGACAACCAGGATCATTTTTTGCTGGCCTCGATACACAAGCGCGTGCAAGTGCTGCAAACGAGTCTGAGTGTGTCTGAGCGCGAAGTACTGTCCGACGAGCGACTGGCGTTTCTCGCGATGATTGCCGACGGCGTTGGCGGTGGCGAGGGAGGCGAACGCGCCAGTGCGACAACGCTGGAAGTTGCGACGCAGTACTTCACCGCCAGCACTGAATGTTATTACCGTGCCGATGGTACAGATCAGGCGTTTCTTGACGTGCTGCAGGAAGCAGCGCTCAAGTGCCACGAAGCAGTCCTCACCCGGGCGAAGGAGGAGGGCCACGGTCGCACGATGGCCACCACGCTCACGCTCTGGATGGGAGTCTGGCCATCGTATTATTTGCTGCAAGTTGGTGATTCGCGCTACTACCTCTATCGCGCGGGCGAACTGACGCAAGTCTCGCGCGATCAGACCATGGCGCAGGATCTGGTTGATGAAGGGGTTTTCACACGCAGCGTGGCGGCCCGTTCGCGCTACGCCAACATTCTCTCCAGCGCCATTGGCGGACAGCACGCGCTGCCGGTGATCACGAGACTGCAAGCCGACTGGCACAACGTGCATCTGCTCTGCACCGATGGGCTGACCAAGCATGTGTCAGATGAGCAGATCCAGGATCGTCTGGCCAACATGACGTCATCCAAGCAGGTGTGCGAACAGCTGTTGCAGGACGCGTTGGATGGCGGTGGCACGGACAATGTGAGTATCGTGGTGGGGCGCGTGGTCCCTCACCAATAGGGCACGGTTGGCGCTCCGGTTTCCCTCGTACTCATAGCCATGCTGTCTTCAAAAACTTCTTCTGGGCTGCGCGCGGCACTGGTCGCGGCTCAGGTCGTGTTGGCTGTGCCGGCTCTGGCGCAACACGCCGTTGGTGAACACTCGGCCGCCGACTTCTCGGGCGTGTCTCCGTGGCCAACTATCCGGCAGGAACGCCTTCGCACGCTGTTACCGGCCGCCATGCAGCGCGCCAATGTAGACGCTTGGCTTGTCATTGTGCGCGAAAACGCCAACGACCCACTGGCGCTGCATGTGGGCGGAGAAAATGCTGGCGCGCAGTCGTCGATCCTGTTCCTGCGTGATGGACAGAACGTGCGTTCATACATTTTTGCCGGCTTCGGTGAAGTGATCGCACTGCGCGAGCTGGCCGTGCACGATTCAGTGGTTGCATACACGGCTGAGTCGGGTGGTCCCCTGGGAGAAGTGGCCGCCAGATTGCGCGTCAGTAATCCGGCGCGGATTGCAATCAACAGCGGCAATTTGGCCATGGCCGATGGGCTGTCGGCTACGCAGAAATCAGCGATTGAGCGTGCGCTTGGACCGGAGCTGTCGGAACGGCTGGTCTCGTCGGCGGAACTGGTGAGCTACTGGCTTGATCGCAAGCTGCCCAGTGAAGTGGCGATTATGCGGCGGGCGGCGGCGCTCACTGAACAGCTCGAACACGAGGCCTACGCCACCGTGATTCCCGGGACTACGCGCGACAGTGACCTGGCGCGTTTCCTCAAGCGTCGCATGCGCGAGTTGGCGGTGGAGGATGGTTGGTCGCCGGCGCAGAATCCGAGCGTGAACTCAGGCCCCGATCGCGGTCACTCACACGCGTCCAACCGTGTGATTGAACATGGCGACGTCATTCAGATTGATTTTGGCATCAAGGTGTTTGGTGTGTGGGGCACGGACATTCAGCGCTTCGCCTACGTACTCAAGCCCGGTGAAACACGGGCGCCCGATGATGTGCAGCGCAAATGGTTGGCGGCACGTCGGGGCAATGAAGCAGCGTTTGCCATGATGCGTCCGGGCGTGACGGGCGCCGACGTCGATTCGGCGCAACGGGTTGTCATGAACCGCGAAGGCTCAGCGACCGTACCGTGGGGCACCGGACATTCGGTGGGCTACTGGGCGCACGATGTGGGCCCGTCGTTAAACCGCTTTAGTCGTCGCGCGCTTGAGGCAGGTCACACGTTTGCCTTTGACGGGTTTTACGCGTGGACCTTGCCGGGCGGCACGGGCAAGTGGGGCGATGGCAGCAAGACCATCTCCGTTGAGGAGATGGTGGTGATCACGGAAACGGGCGCCGAGTATCTAGTGCCGCCACAACAGGAACTCATTCTGATTGGTGCGAAGTAGACTGAGTTCCTGTCGCGGCAGGTTATGGCCTGCTGCGGCAGGTTGTCGCCTGTCGCGGCAGGTTACGGCCTGCCGCGATCGTTGGCCAGCGACCGGTAATATTCCTCCACCAATGCCCGATACTCTGCCGGTACAGGTGCACCGGCGCCGAGCGCGGGGCGGTTGCCAGCTCCCAGCCCGTAGCTTCGGAAGAGTGCGAACTCAAACGTCTTGAGTCCTTCAATCACTGACGCCTGCAACTCGGCGAGTCCTTTGGGGTCGCCGATCAGGGCACCGCTTTCGAGTTGACGCAGCTCGCCAATGGCGCGATCGAGATCACGCACGTCTACGCCCTGCGACGCCAGCTCGCGTCGCAGCGCTTCGGCATTCTGACGACGCAGGCGGAACTCACCGCGCGCCTGCGATGCGTTGCCCGACGGTCGTCCGTCGCTGCGGGCACCGGTGAGTGAGCCGCCGCGCGAACTCTGGCCGCCTTGCTGGCCTTCGCCCTGGCCCTGTTGGCCTTGGCCCTGCTGGCCCTGACCCTGCTGACCCTGACCCTGACCCTGCTGGCCCTGTCCCTGCTGGCCTTGACCCTGCTGGCCCTGGCCCTGCTGACCTTGGCCCTGCTGCCCCTGGCCCTGCTGCCCCTGACCCTGCTGACCCTGGCCCTGCTGACCACCAGCCATCGTATCCTGCTGAGCGCCATTTGCACCGCGACCCGCCTGCCCACGCTGCTCCTCGGCCAGACGATCACGCAACGACTCCAACCCGCGCACCAGGTCGCGCGCCTGCTCCAACGAACGCTCCTGCTGGCGACTGGCCGACTCCGCAGTCAGCGCTCGCTGCGCGTTGCCCAGCTGTGACGACACTTCGCCCAGCAGCTCGGTGATCTGCTCTTCAAATCCCTGCGCATACTCGGGCGTGCTGCCACGCACAAGATTACGTGAATACTCAATGCGATCGCGCAAGCGCTGCTCACGCATCGTTTCCGTGGCGCCACTCAACGCGCGCGATGCCTCCGGCTGTTCACGTCGTGCTTCACGTGCCAACCGGTCAGCCTCGGCTTCAAGTCGCGCCACATCACTGGCCAACGTTTGCTTGCGCTCGTCCATGCGACGCAGCTGCTCAAGACGCTCGGACGGCGTCGCCTGGCCCAGTCCTTTGACGGCTGCTTCCATTTCACGCTGGCGTGACTCAAGCTCACGCGCCCGCTCCGCCAGACGCTGCACACCCTGATTCACATTGTCCGACCGCGACTGCTCCAGTCCGCGAGCCGCACGATTGAGTTCTTCCAGGGCCTCGTTGCCCTGTGCCGAAGAACCGGTGGCTGCTTGCCGCATTGCGTCGGCCGCCTGCTGCAATCGCTGCGCGGCACTCTGCAACTCAGGCGAGTTCTGTTCGCGGGCAAGACGCTCCAGTCGGCGCGCTTCTTCTTCGGCCTGCTGCGCCATATCACGCTGCGCCTGGCCACCGCCACCACCACCGGCTTGCTGTCCCAGACGCTCCGAGAGCTCCTGTTGCATGCGTTGCAGACGCTCGTTTTCCTGCTGCTGACGACTGGCCAGCTGCTTGAGACGTTCCAGCGTTTCATCCACTTCCTGCTGTGCCGACTGCTGCGACGATTGCTGCACGGCTTCATACTGATTGCGCAGCTTGTCTGTCTGCAGTTCAAAGAGATCAGCGAGATCTTCGGCGCTGCTGCCTCCGCCGCCTCCACCACCACCGCCGCCGCCCTGTTGCTGATTCATCTGCACCTGCACATCGCGATACAGCGCCTGCGCACGTTGCGCGTGCTGCAACGCCTTTTGCTCGGTGGGCAACGCGGCACCACCCTGTCCACGGCCCAGCGTTTCTTCGGCCTCTCCCATCGCGGCCGCCGCTGCAGTCAACTCAGCCTGGATCAGAGCAAATGTGCTATCAGTGGCGCTGACGTTGCGCGCCTGCAACTGCCCAATCAGGGTTTTCACGTCTTCCTTCACGCGACCCTGTGCAATAGTGAGCGTGGTGAGATCGGTGCTGCGCTGACGAGCCGAGCGTGTGGCACTGTCGCGCTGCCAGTTGAAGGTGCCGGCTACAATTTCGCGCTGCCGGGCTACGAATCCATCAGCCGACTCGCCGCCACCACCACCACCGCCACCGCCTCCGCCGCCGCCACCCTCTTCGGCCTGGCGATAGTTGCGATTGAACGGGCGCACTTCAAGGAAATACACATCGCTGGTGCCTTCATTGCCAGCACCATCACGCGCGACCACGTTGTAGGCGATCAAGTCGCCCGCTTCAAGCGTCTGCTCTTCAAGAAACAGCGTGTGCGCCGCACTGACTTCGTCGGCATCGCGGCGCGCCGTCTTCATGATGGACACGCGCTGTTCATCACCGCCGTTCACGCGATAGCGCAGTTCAAGTGACGTCACACCAAAATCGTCATCTGCCTGCGCGGCAATGGTGACCTCTTCAAGCGACGTGACCTTGGTGTCGCGTCCCGGTGATTCGATGCGCACCAGCGGGGCCCGATCGGGAATCGCGTCAACAGCGTATTGCACACCACCCGGAACGTCGCGTCCGTCTTCGGACACAAGATCAACACGATAGAAGCCGGTCTTGGCAATGCGGAACTCTCCGCTCCACGCACCACTGCTATCGGCTTCAAAGGGAATCGGATCACCTTCGTCAAAGCGCAGTGCACCACTGCGAACGGCGCGCGACAGCTCGGGGATCACACGCACCCGTGTGCCAACAACCGCGGCCACGTCACCGCTGCTTTCAATGCGCTCCGGCGGCAAACCCGTGTAGGCCGGGTAGGTGAGTTCGAGCGTAATCGACTTCACGGCCGGCAGGTCGCTCACCTTGAGCGTGTAAACCTCGGAGCGGATACCATCCGACTCCACGTAGTACTCAGTGGGAGTAGTGATGTCGAACAGACGCGACATGAACGCACTCTGCCCCACGCCTGTGCTGTCAACACCGCCCTCGGGCTGCATGGGTAACCGAATCCACTCGGCCGATGAATCGGCGCGAAACACCAGTTCGGCGCCATCGGCATTGAAGTTCACCAAACCGGCCCGCACATCGAGTGCACCGCCACGTGGCACGGTGATGCTGCCCGGTTCCACACTGACACGTCGCACCACTGACGCTGCTTCGGCCGTGGTCCACGGGACAAACTGCAAACGCGCCATATCACGGATGCTCTGCGGCCCAAAGAACAGCAACAGTGCGGCACCCACACCCACGGCGCCCATGGCCTGCAGCGCATGCATGGACGGACGCTTTTCGAGCCGACGTTCGCGCTGAATGGGCGTGAGCGATGCGATAACCTGCGCCGCCAGTCGCGCGGTGAGCGCCGATGAGGCACGCTCTTCACGTGGACGACCCACTTCGTGCACCGCCGAAATCAGCGACTGTCGAAGCTCCGGCGTGCGCTCCTCGACATACAGCGCAAACCGCTCATCTGACGTGCGGCGCAAAAACGGATAGACCAGAAAACGCGCCGCGGCACCAAGTATGATAGCCCACGCTGACAGACGCACGATCGTGACTGTATTCGCCCCAGGACCTAACGCACGGAACAGCAGCCAGCCCACCGCCACGGCCAACGCAATGGCGACGATAACGGCGGCCACGCCCTGAAGCAGTTGACGTTGGCGCCACTGACGGCGCAACACATGTAAGGCAGCGAGAAGTTGTACGTCTGGGGTCATGAGGCACTCCGCTCCGATCCAGCAACGGTGAGACGCGCGGCTTTGCCGCGCCATCCCCGATTGGCCAGCAGCGTTTCCGCTACCAGCAACAGGGCTGCGACCATCAACAACCAACGCCAGATGCCCTGACGCTTCTCCAACTCAATAGAACCAGCCGGGCCGGCATCACCGCCCGCCTCATTGTCTGACACGGCCACACCAACCAGCAGTTCGCGCGCGTCAACCGGCGTGAGATCCGATTCCACGGCTGATACATTCACGGCGACAGTGGAAACTGGATCGCCAGAGACCGCGCTGCTGTAGGCCGAATACACGCCGCGCTCTGTGAGTGCCACAGCGGCGCCTACTGAATCATTGCCCGCCGGTCGCACTATATCATCTGAAGGCGTGGACACTACCGGCTCAAGCAAACTCTTCGGCAAAGCCCACGCCTCGCCGGTGAGCTGCCAGAGTGGTGCCGCGGTGTGGCCCGATGTGTGCAATACCATGCGACGCAGCAGCGGAAAAAACGCTGGTTGCAGCGGCAAGTCGCCAGTGCGCGTGTCGAGGGAGGTGGCCAGCGTAAGCACCCGACCCGCACCCGTGCGCCGCTCAAGCACCGCTGGCGATCCGTCGTCAAAACGCGCCAGCACATCGGTACCGGTTGCTGGCTCAAGACGCGCGTACCGAATGAAACGCGCCGAAGTCAGCGCGCCGGGTGTTTCGCGGAACGCCGAGAACACGGGATGTTCGGTTTGCACGTCACCAAAAGTGCCCCCGCGATCCGCAAAGCGATCGGCGGAGCCATTCACCGTGGCTGCGCCCAGCGGCACGATCGCATCGCGCGCCGAAAGACGACGACCCACAACAACAATCGCGCCGCCGCCACCACTGACGAACGCCTCAAGCGCGCCCGCTTCCGACTGCGTAAGCGGTGTGTCCCACACCATTACCAGCTCGGCGTTCTGCAACGCGGCCGCATTGAGTGACCCGGGCCGACGGCGTGCTACCGACACGGTGGGTGCACGACCAATGGCCAGCGCACGTTCAGCAAACAGTGTCTCCACGCCTAACGCATCATCCGGTGCGAGCAGCACGACGGGCAGTGCGTCCTCACCTTCGAGTGCAAAATGGAACGTATCATCTGCGGCCAGTGCATCGTTGTCGAGCGTGATGAGTCCACGCACTCGACCCGACGGCAGTGGTACGCCGTCAAACGACACCACACGCTCGCCATCGGTTGGCAGCGTGATGCTCTGCTCGCCGCTGGCGCGTCCGTCAATCTGCAGCCGGGCGGTAATGGTTTGCACTTCGCTCAACTGGCGCGACGTCACGCGTGCCTGGACGGCCAGACGCGTGCGTTCTGCATCGGCGACCCGCCGGACGTCCACACCTGTGACCGACACATTCGCTTCACTTGACCGTACCACAGGCACGGCGCGCACGGTGATGCGTTCGGGCAGTTCAAGCCCAGCCAGTCCGGCCACACCGCCGCGCTGCAAGTCAGTAATCACAAGCACTTCAGCCGGCACATTGGGTGCGTCAAGCAAGACACTGCGCGCAGCACGCAGCGCGGCCACGTAGCGAGTGCTGCGTGTGCTGGGTGTAGCAGTTTGCAGGATCGCGTCAATCGCCGCGTGATCGGTGGTGAGCGGTTGTGCGACTTCAGCTTCGTTATCAAACAGCACCAGTCCCAAACGGTCTTGCGGGCCGGCCTCACGCACAATGCGACGGGCAGAATCAATGGCCGCGGCCCACGACTCGGTGTGTCCCATGCTCATGCTGCGATCAAGCAACAGCACCTTGGTGCTGGGCGCGTCTTCAGAAGCTGCGGCGTCGCTGTTGCCGGCAAATGGTCGCGCGAACGCCAGCACCAGCAGTGCCAATGCCAATGCGCGAAGCAGCAGCAGCGGCCAGTCAGTGATGCGCTGGCGTTTGCTGGTACGAATGGAAAGCTGTTGCAAAAACATCAACGACGGAAACCGCACGGGCGTGCCTTTCTCGCGATGCCGCAAGTGCATCGCAATGGGAACAGCCAGCGCAAAGAGCCCCGCCAGAAACGCTGGAACAAGGAAGTTCATCAGCGCCCCGGATGGCGCCGCGCGCGCATGTCGAGGTAGGCGTGCAGTGCCTGATCGAGTGGCTTGTCGGTATCAAGCGGCACATAATCAGCACGAGCCGCGGCCAGTCGCTTGGTGAGCGCAGCGCGGTGGGCCGCGAATGCATCGCGGTATTGCTTGCGCAGTTCGTCGGGCCGAAGCGGGAGACGAAGGCCGCTTTCCGCGTCTTCGATAGTAAGCGGTGCATCGAACGACAGCTCCCGCTCGCCGGGATCGATCGGATGAAATACAATCACGTCATGGCCACGCGCACGCATGGTATCGAGTGCGCGACCGAGCTTGTCGGCCGGTTCATAACAATCCGAGACCACCACCACCACACCAGCGCGCGTGGTGACGTGCGCCAGTCGTTCGAGCGTGGTCAGCAGTTGGCCCTTGCCCGACGGTTTGGTGCGCGAGATGGTGTGCAGGATGCGCTGCAAATGACGCGCCGAGGGCGGAATCACTTCACCGATGTCCACACCCATGGTTACAAAGCCCACTTTGTCACCCTGCTGTTTGCTCAGCCACGCCAGCGACGCAATGAGAAATCGCGCATAGTCGAACTTGGTGACCGTGGTGGTGGTGAAGTCCATGGACGCTGAGGTGTCGAGGGCAAACCACACGCTCACATTGGTGTCGGCCTCGTATTGCTTGACGTAGTAGCGATCGGTACGCGCATACAGGCGCCAATCAACCCGGCGCAAATCGTCGCCAGGCTGATACGAACGATGCTCCGCAAAGTCGAGCGACGAGCCTTTGCGCACCGAACGGTGCACACCGTGCATAAAGCCGTCCACCACCGTACGAGCCAGCAGCTCAAAATCCGAGATGCGGGCCAGCAAGGCCGGATCAAGAAAGGCGGTGGGGGCAATGGCCACGACTAACGCTCCGAGCGCGGTACAGGATTGGCCTGCACAAGCTGCTCGACAATCTGATCGGTGGTGACCTTTTCCGACTGCGCCTGAAAGTTGGCCAGAATACGATGGCGCAGGACAGGCCGAGCCAGCGCGCGGATGTCGTCGAGGCTCACGTGTGTGCGTCCCTGCAACAACGCACGTGCCTTTCCACCCAGCACGAGTGCCTGCGCCGCTCGCACACTGCCGCCGTACGACACCCACTGCTTGACAAAATCCGGCGAATGGTCGTCCGACGGGCGTGACATGCGCACCAGCCGCACGGCCCAACGGGTCACCATATCCGACACCGGCACCCGGCGCACCACCTGCTGAAACGCCAGAATCTCAGCTTTGCTCACTACCGGCGTGATGGCCTTTGGAGACACTGATGTGGTGGAGCGCACCACGTTCACCTCATCATCTTCAGGCAAATAGTCGAGCATGACTTCGAGCATGAATCGATCAAGCTGCGCTTCGGGCAGCGGATAGGTGCCTTCGAGCTCGATCGGGTTCTGTGTTGCAAACACAAAAAACGGCGGATCAAGTTCGTAGGTGCGACCCTGCACGGTGACGCGCTTTTCCTGCATCGCTTCGAGCAGTGCCGCCTGTGTTTTGGGCGGCGTGCGATTGATTTCGTCGGCCAGCAAGACGTTGGCAAACACCGGGCCCGGCATGAACGCGAGTTTACGCTGCCCCGTGGTGGCGTCATCCTGGATCACGTCGGTACCGGTGACGTCGGATGGCATCAGGTCGGGCGTGAACTGAATGCGATTGAACTTGAGGTCAAGCGCGCGCGCGAGCGATGAAACCAGGAGGGTCTTGGCCAGACCCGGCACACCCACCAGCAGGCAGTTGCCACCGGCAAAGAGTGCAATCAGTGCCTGTTCCACAACGGCGTCCTGCCCGACAATCACCTTGCGGAGTTCGTCGGTGATGCGGGTGCCCGCCGAATGCAGTCGGTCGGCGAGAGCGGCGTCGTCGAGCGAAAGCAGCTCGGAGTCGGGCGAAATGTTGGTCACGGTCACTCGATGGCCTCGGGGTCAGCGGCTGAGGGCGTAAATGATGTAGTTGATGCCGATTTTGTACGCTTCGTTGGACAGCTCGATGGGAAAAAATCCTTCGTCGGAAAACTCCCACCACTCCGCGATGTCATTGTTGTAGTTCACGATCATGAGCATGCGCTTGGTCGGATCGTTGTCTTCGAACACGCCATAGTATTCGGCTGGAATCTGTTGGAGCGGATGCACCTGATCGAGCTTGGCAATGCGATAAAACGAGTCAAAGATCGGGTGATCAATATCCAGGCGCATGGGAACCGCACCGGGCAGGACTTTCTGCAGCTGTCCTTCAAAGTTGAACCAGTCACGTCCCGCAAAATCGTCAAAGATCATGAACCCGCCCTTGAGCACGTACGCTCGGAGGGCCTCAACTTCCTGAGGCGAAGGCGCCCAGAAGCCCGGCTCAGCCATGTAAATCACGGGAAAGCGGAACAGCTCAGGATTGTCGAGCGAGATAATGGTGCTGGCATCGGCGCGCACGTTTACCGACGACAACTCATTCAACAGCTTGAGGAAGTTGCGTTCAGCGCGCGGGTAATCATGACTCCACGGCGCACCGCCACCGCGCCGGAAACTGAAGTTCATGGGCTCGCTGTAGCTGATGCGTGCAAACACGTAGCGGCCGTCGTACTCGGCGTTGGGAAACTCTTCGACGTAGCGTCCGCGTCCCTGTGCAAACGCAAAGGTGCCGGCACTCACAAGCAAGGCTGCCGTGAGTGCCCAGGTGGCCAGTCGGCGCGCCGCTGATTTAGGGCGCGGTACAGACTTGAGTGATTGATTCGGCATCAGCGAAACTCCGGTGGCGTGCTTCCCGACCGCAACTGCAACAGCAAGGTCTGTGCCTTCTCAAAACCCGGTGCATTTTCGAGCATACCCAACACTTCACGACGGGCCGCAGCTACGTCACCCGCATTGCTGAGCGCCAACGCCAACTGGTAGCGCGCCTCCAACGGATCGGACGGACCAATGGCCAGCAGCGCACGTCGCTCGCGCACAACAATCTCCCATCGCGTTAAACGCTGCGCGGCTTCGGCTAAACGTGTGTGCGTGGACACGTCATACGGCGCCATCCAGATCATGCGCTCAAGCGTTCTCACCAGTGCGCTATCGTTGCCTTGTGCCTGGTGCAAGTCGGCTTCGAGCACGTTCGCCGCGAGCGCTGTTTCGCTGGAACGCGTCACGCGTGCCAGCTGCGCGAGTGCGGTCGTGGTGTCTGCACGCTCGAGTGCGAGACGGGCGAGCTGCCACGCGGGGCCTCCCGACGTATTGACGTCTGGCATCATTGCCTGCGCCTTCTCAAACGACTCCGTGGCCTGACGAGTTCGGCCTCCCTCAAGATGCGCCAGCCCTTCGCGCATCGCCGTCACGTACGGCCCGCGGACATCGCCTGGCCCGTCGCCGGTTTCAATGACCTTGAGTGCGGCGCCAAAGCGCGTGTCCATGTACGTCCGGAACTGAGTGTCAAGCGAATCGCCGGTTACGCCGAGCACACGTTCAAACACCTGTGGTGATTCCAGCCCGTCACGCCATGCGGTCATCAGCTGCGGCAGCTTTGACGCACCAAACTGTTCTACAATCATCTCGGACACCAGCGAGGCCAGGTAATAACTGAACTGCACCTCAGCGGGATACCGCGGACGAACGAATCCGTCGTTGAGCGTACTGACCGGGCGCAGTCGATCGCCTTTGTAGGCCGCCAGAAACTCCAGACTGGCCTGGGCACCCCAGCCATCGCGTGCCCGCCGCTCTTCGAGAACTGACAAACCTTCGCTCACCCAGCGGGGCACACGATTGGCCGAGCTGCCAAGCGTAAACGTGTGCGCCAGTTCATGCCACGCCGTGGAGCCCCAGTTAAAGGTGCCCGATTCACGTGCTGAGGGTGCATCCATGGCCAGCACATCGCCAAAGCTCACACCAAGGGCACCAAGTCCGGCCAATCCCACGGAGCGCACCGAAAAGTCTGCATGTTCGCGAAAGATTTCAAAGCGCACACGTCGATCGGGCTGCCACGCATACCGTGCTGTCAGTGAGTCATGCGCTTCCTCGAGCATGGGCAACAGGTACAGCTCCATCAGCGCCGCATCTTCGGGCGAAACAACAAGCATGAAGCGCCCGCGCTCAACCACCGTGAAGCTGTCCATCTTGTCGAGCAAGTCGAGCGTGTTCTTGTGCCACAAGTTGAACGGATCCGTGGCAAACGCGCGTTCGAGTGATACGCGCCCTGATGCGACGTCGCCGGTTCGCAGCTGGTTTGTGCCAAGCACACCAAGCGCACGGACGGATGACGAATCGAGCGATACCGCGCGTTGAGCCCAGCGCACACCGTCGTCGTATCGACGTTGACGAACCGCCGACGATGCCATGATGGCGTAGAAATCGGCCGGCCGCGGGTGCAGTGATTGCGCTGCCCGTTCGGCTTTCGTAAACGTGGTTGAATCGCCGGTTATCCATGCCACAGCGGCGCGTGCTGCCCACGTTTCCAGATCGGTGGAATCAATCGCCAGCGCGCGATCGGTGGCCAGCATTGCCGAGTCGTACGCTTCGGCTTCGAGATGCAGGCGCGCCAGCATCGCATGCGCTGCGGTGAGCGATGGGTTGGCCTCAAGACTCTGGCGCAGCGTGGCCATGGCTTTGGCGTCGCCGCCAAAATCCTGTACGCGCGCCATGCCCAGCAGCGCGCGCGCATTGCTCTCGTCTGCTTTAAGTACGTCAGCAAACGAACTGGTCGCATCGGGTGCGGTGTATGTGTCGAGCAGCAGCTCGCCGGCGCGCGTGCGTGACTCATACAGTGTCGGGTCAGCGGCCCACGCCGCATCAAACGCGCCCAGCGCCTGTCGTGCCAGCCGTGCGTCACGCATCCCAAGGAGTACGTACGCGCGGCCAGCTGCGACATGTTCTTCTGCCATCCACGTGCTGCCGCTCGACTGATAATCGCGTGTGAGCAGCTCGGCTCGTGCCAGCGCTGCTTGTGTGTTGCCACGTCGCGCCTGCAGCTCGGCTTGTCCAACATCGGCTAGCCGGGAAAGCGGGGCTCGCGCACTCAGCGCACTGCTGTACGCTGAATCGGCGGCGGCCAACTTGCCCTGCATGGTGAGCACATCGCCCAGCGTGGCGAGCATGGCTGCGCCACCATCGCGGGCCGCCTGTTCGGCTGCCTGGAGGTCGCCACTTTCGGCCAACGCCATGATGCTGCGACGATCGGACTGATCGACGCACCACGCGCCCAACAACAGTGCGCAAGCTGGTGCCAGCAATAACGCGCGCGTTACACGACGCGCAGCGCGCACCTTCAACTCGTCGCCACGAGGAACCTGTCGCAACCAGCGCGTGACCGGTGTGATCATGGTGTTGCTTCCGCAGCGCGAATGGCCTGTGTCTTTTGCGCGATGGCCACCAGCAGCCGCTCCAGCTCGCTGTCGTATGCGGCGGCCGACATACTGTCCTTGCGAGTACGCAACGCCGCCACCTGCGATTCGAGCGCCTGACGTTCGGCCACCAGCGCGGCCACACGTGGATTGGCTGATGTTGCGGTTCCGCCAAAGGCAACTGTAGCCGCAAGTGTTGAATCGCTCAGCACGGCGTGTTCGGTGAGCATACGCTTGTCGGCTTCATACTCGCGTGCCACTTCACGTTCGGCAAAGGAGAAGGCTTCGAGCACCGAGACTTTACCGTCCTTGTCAGCGTCCGCTTCGCCAGAACTCAAACCGCCAACAAAGTAGGTGGCAAAGCGCGTGTCGTTGCGCTCCACGCTGCTCTTGGTGGAAGTGAGCACCACGCGACGCGGTCCGGCCAGAATGCGGTTGAAATCGCCGCTGGCGCTGGCCGCGTTTACAAACACTACCGTCTGCTGCGAAAAACCCGACAGCCACGTGGCATAATCGGCCGCCGTAGGATCGGGCCCCGTGAGATTCACGGCCGACTCACTGCCCGTGCCGCTTCCGTGCCCATGCAAAAACACAAACAACACATCACCCGGCTTCACGCGTCGCGACAACGCCACGAATGCGTTGCTCACTTCCTGCTTGGTGGACTTGCCACTGAATCGCTTGCTGTCCCGTGCCGGATTTTCAGTGAGCACAATGAGACTGGAATCGGCGACATTCCACTTTCCCCGCGCCACATCATGCAGCAACACTGCGGTGCCAAAAAATGCATCGCGGTAGGCCGCTTCACCGCCTAATCCGGTAACTACGAGCGCGTGTGTTTGCTGCGCTGCCGCGGTACGCGGTAACGCCACCGCAAGTGTACCCGTCAGCAGTGCGCCTGCAGCCAGCAGCATGCGAGTTGAGTTGCCGGTCACTCTGCGATGCGATGTGTGATGCAGCGCTTGGCGTACAGTGTGCGGCAGCGTGTCCCGAAACGTGCGATTGATATAGCTCATATAACTCATGCCAATCCCCTCCAACGTCGCCATGTCCACTCTGCGCCAAGGCACAGCGCCAACAGGAGAAATACCACAGGCATGTCCCAGAGGTCCCGCGATTCGCGCACGACAACGCCTGCTTCAGTGTATTGCACATCGTCAACAAGCCGTGCTGCATCACTCAATGGTACGTAGCGTCCGCCTGTTTCCTGCGCAATGCGACGCAACAACGGTGCACGCTGCTCTGCTTGCATGACGTCGGCGTCGGCGTCGTCCACCAGAAACGTGCCCAGACTGGTGCGCGTCGTGTCCTGCCCGCGCACAACTTGCGTGGCCATGGAGTGCACGCCGGTTTCCGTGGGCACAAAGCGTCCCGTGTACACGCCATCAGCGCGCACCGACCATTCGAGTGGTACATCAGTCGCGACACCAGCCGGCGAGATCACCGTGGTGATCACGTTGCCATCGTTGACGTCGAGATAGTTCTCGTCGGCCACCTGCGCGCGCACGGTGACCGGTTCACCAGTACCCATGCGATCCGGCGCGGCGGCCACGGTAATGCGTTCCGGCGATGCGTCTACCAACCAGCGCAACAGCTGACGCCAGAGCGTGAAATGTGTCTGATCCTCAACGGCCATGCTGGCGTGCATGCGCCACAGCCACGAGTCCTGCACACCAAACACGGCACCGATACCGCGACCGTAGCGATGGTACGCCAGCAGCGGCTGATCAATCGTGCTCGTTTCGGAACGACCAGTGAGCAGCGCAGTGGCACCGGGGCGCAGTGCGCCCAGCGAGTTGACAGATGTAAGCGGCGGCAGAGTGCCCCACTTCTCCGCCGACGCGGTCTCGTTTTCGGCGATTTGCAACGCCGCGTGCGACAACCCAGCAGTTGTTGCGCGCACGGTGTACGATACTGGCGGCCCGCTCGTATCGCGAGGTGCCCGATCGAGTGCGATAGGTAGAACTTCGGCGAACGGTGTGCCGCGAAATCCACCTTCTGTGAGTGAACTGCGTCCACCAAGCGCCAGCAGTCCACCGCCGCGAATATTTACAAAATCCGCCAGCATGCGCAGCTGATCACCCGTGAAAAACGAAGCCTCGACACTGCCCAAGACAACCGCGCGATAACCAAACAGTTCCTCGCGCGTGGTTGGAAATCCGGTGAGCAACTCCAGACTGTCGCGTACACCCAACCGCAAAAACTTGCCTTCAGCACTGCGTAACAAACCCACCAGCTGCACACCGCTGTCCGAAGCAATCGCTCGGCGCAAGAAGGCAAACTCAGGACGCGGCTCACCTTCCATATACAGCACGCGATCAGGGCCCTGTCGCACATTGAGCACCGAATGGGCCACGTTGTTTTCGGGTACGAGCTCGTCTGGCAGCGGGGACGCGCGCACTGAGAGACGGTACGTGCCCGGAGGCAGCGGCGGCACACGCAAACGCACCGACACCACATCACCACTCGATGGCGCGGTCACGGTTTCGGTGGCCACAATGCGACCGTCTGCTTCGGCGGTCACCGTGACGGGATCGTTGCCCGTACCGCGCAGTCGCACCGAGGCATCGACCAACACCGTACCGCCGGTGAGCACTGATGTGGCA
>JBBSPO010000032.1:0-20500 GCA_038258695.1 Gemmatimonadales bacterium
ATGACCGAGCCCCGTAAACACCGCCTCGGGCGGCACGAGGCCCGCTACGGCAATGATCAGCAGTGCGAAGACGGCCACCAGGTCGTATCGCCAGCGGTTCCAGATGAACAACACCAGCGTGGCGGCCAGCACGCCAAAAACAATCAGTTGATCGGTTTGCACAAGAGCTCAGTGTGTCGTGGGGCGCCCCTATTCGTCTTCGTCTTTTGCGCCTGGCGTGTTGAGCTTGTTGCGCAGCGTGCGCACAGAAATCCCAAGCAGGTCGGCGGCTTTGGTGCGGTTGTTGTCGCTGGCGGTCAGCGCATGCTGGATAAGCACGCGCTCCGCCTCGGCGACGTTTAGCGACTCCAGCGCAATGGTGCCGGAGCTTGTGCCGGTGGGGGCTGCGGCGGGCGCGCCGGGCATCGAGCTGCCGGAGAACGACGACGCGCCGGTAGTCGGGGTGCTGCGTGGAGCGCGTGTGCTCGTGGCGCCCAGCGAGTGGGCCAGACCAAAGCGCGTGCCTTCAAGGCAGTGCGGTTGGATCATGGGATCGGGCGTAAGAATGACCGCTCGCTCAATCACATGCTGCAGCTCGCGCACATTGCCGGGCCATGCATACTCTTGCAGAGCCGTAAGCGCATCCGGCGCGAGCCCTTCGATTTTCTTGCCCAGTTCATGGGCCACTTTCATCGCGAAGCGCAGGGCGAGTACAGGTACATCTTCGGCCCGGTCGCGCAACGGCGGGATCTGAATGGGGATCGTGCTCAGGCGGTAGTACAGGTCCTGTCGGAAGGTGCCCGCCTCTACTTCGGCTGCCAGATCACGGTTGGTGGTGGCGATGATGCGCACATCAACCTTGATCGGCGAGGTGCCACCGACGCGTTCAAACTCCTGTTCCTGGAGCACCCGCAGCAGTTTGGCCTGCAGGTCCAGGCGCATCTCGCTGATTTCGTCGAGCAGCAGCGTACCGCGGTGGGCGCGCTCAAAGGCGCCTTCCACGCGCTTGATGGCGCCGGTGAACGCACCCTTCTCGTGTCCGAAGAGCGAGCTCTCAATGAGCCCCTCGGGCAGGGCGGCGCAGTTGAGCTGAATGAAGGCTTTTTCCCGCCGCTCGCTTTGGTCATGCAGGGCGCGTGCAAAGAGCTCCTTGCCGGTGCCCGATTCGCCCTGCAACAAAATTGTGGCGCGAGTGGGCGCGGCCATGGCAATGGTTTGCATGATCCGGCGCATGGGCGGCGAATCGCCAATGATTTGCCGTTCATTCCGGTACTGCAGCACTTCCTTGCGCAGTGCCTCATTCTCCCGTCGCAAACGGACAAACTCCAGCGCCTGGTTGACCGCCAGCTCCATTTGCTGCGGTCGCACCGGTTTGGTGATGTAGTCAATCGCGCCCGCTTTGATCGCCGCCACCGCGTGCTCAATGGACGCATAGCCCGTGAGCATGATGAGCGGAATGTCGTAGCCTTCACGGTTGAGCATGGCCAGAAACTCCAGCCCTGTGAGGCCCGGCATACGATAATCGCTGATAATCAGGTCAATATCGCCGCGCGGCAGAATCTGCAGTGCCTCTGGAACGTTGCGGGCACCGATTGCCGTGTGCCCTGCTCGCTCCAGGGTATCCTGAAGTATCAGACCGACGCTTGCTTCGTCATCTACGTAGAGGATGGTGGCCATTGGGAGCGTGGACGTGAACTGGGAAGCCGGATTCACCGAGGCGTTCAATCGTGAGCGCAGTTCGCTCAAGATTCACCTGGAGCCGTCGATATTCAAATAGACGTGCGGCGACAGTGGCGTGCAAGGCTGTCGACGCGTGATTCGCACTACAGTCAGGAAGTGAAATGCGCGTTACGAATCAGACTATTCTGAAAAACAGCATTGGCCGTTTGCAGCAAAATCTGCAGTCGGTCGAGCGCGCGCGCGAAGATATTGCCTCCGGGCTGCGACTGCGGAAAATGTCGCAGGATCCGACGTCCGGGTCTGAGGTGGTTCGGGTCGGCAGCTCCATGCGGGCCATCGAACAGTTTCGGCGGAACATCAAGCTCGGCGTGGTGCGCGCCGAAACCGAAGAGCGAGCGCTTGACAGCCTCACCAATACGCTGGGTCGAAGTCTGGAGTTGGCCATTTCGCAGGCATCGGCCACGGCCACTCCCGCAACACGCCTTTCGGTGAAGGCTGAAGTTGACGCGCTGATCAGTTTTGCGGTTGGCCTGGCGAACTCGCGTGTGGGTGACCAATACGTGTTTTCCGGTACGCGCGGCGGCGAGGCACCCTTTACGAATCCGCCCACCGAGGGCGGCGATTTCCGTGCGCTGCAGGACACCGGTGGGAATCTGGTCAATCCATCGGGATCCATTCCGCTCGAGATTGGCGATGGTCGCTACATGGTGCCCAACCACGACGGCACCCAGGCGTTTCTGGACACGAATGCACTGGGCGCGCTGCGTCAGCTGTCCGAAGCCCTGGGCGCGAATGACATTCCGGGGATTCAGGCGTCTATCGACACGGTGCGCGACGCCGCATCAGACGTGCAGGAACTCATTGGCCGACAGGGTGCGCGCACGAATGAGCTGCTCATGGCCGAAACGTCATTGGGCGATCTTGAGCTGACGCTGTCGGCGTTTCGATCGGAGTTGCGTGATACGGAAGTCGACAAGGCCATGGTCGAACTTGTGGGTCGCCAAACGATGTATCAGGCCGCCATGTCGGCCACCTCGCGAGTGCTTGGATTGAGCCTCGCCAACTATCTATGAGCTTGGGCGTCGACGGATCGAATGCCTCTGTTCCGAGTCTGAACACCATGTCTGTTGCCGTGCCCTCCGCTTCACTGTCCGTTCCGAATTCCTCACCGGACGCCGTGTCTCATCGAACCATTGTCTCGCGTGTGCTTGGCGAACAGACCGTCTCCTCCGATGCGATACTTCGCTTTCCGGAAGGGTTGCACGGCTTCGAAGCCTTTCGCGAGTTCGCGCTGGTGCAGGCGGCCCGCGATGGGTTCTGGTGGTTGCAGTGCACCGAGGAAGCTGAGCTGGCGTTTCTGCTGGTGGACCCGTTTCAGGCGGCACCTGGCTACCAAGTGGATCTCAAAGCTGGAGACGAGCACTTCCTGGAGCTCGCGGCACCCGAAGACGCGCTGATCCTGACCGTGGTGACCCTGCCATCGAGCAAGGGCGCATCAGCGACAACCAACCTGCGCGGTCCCATTGTGATCAATGCGCGCCGTCGCCTGGCACGACAGATTGTGAGCGCGGTTGATGCACACAGTTTCCAGGCGCCCATCACGCTGTAGCAGTTACATCCCGCGGCTCACCAGCGCTCACTGCGCGACAAGCTCCGAGGTCTCGCGAACGGCTGATCTTTGCGCGGCGCGCACATGCCGTCGTACGGCAGATTCCAACGCCGAGGCCTGCCGGTGCCGAACGCAGGCACGCAGCATTTCCACCCACTCGGACATCTGTGATTCAAACGAGTGGGTGTGCCCCGAATGAATGCTCCGGCGCTGCGTGACGCCGGACTCTTCGGTCAAAAGGCATGCTCCTGCGCGTTCTGCCTCGCCCGCAACTGTAAACACCGCCCAGCGCGCGCGCTCGAGCTCAATGCGATGCATGGTGGGAAACGCCTGCGCCGCCGCCCGGGCGTCCGACTCGCGACCGTCGCACAGCAGGGCAATCATCCATAGCGCCCATTCCATGGGATCGGGCTCGGTGCCGCCATGGGCCAGAATGGTGTTAATGGAGTACTTGAGCAACTCCAGCGCCGTTGATGGCTGCGCGCCAAGCAAACTGCAGGTGGCCAGGCCGTAGCGTGGTTCGGCCATGTAGCTGGTGTAGCCATGCACACGCGCGAAACCCTCCATCGCGGGTTCAAACGCTCGTGCACGCAAGTGACGCCACGCGTGGCGCAGCACTTTACGGTCAGTGGCGTCGCTCGCCACGTGGTTGTTGACGTGTGGGGTGTGCGCATCGACCAGCGTGAGATCCGCGCACACACCAGTCTGCACGATACGCTGATCCGAGCGCGCCACACGCTGCAACTCATACCACTGCCGGATCTGCGGGCGTTGCTCAATGGTGTGGCGGGCGTGCACGAGGTCATGGCCATTGCTGGTGATGCGTGCCATCTCGTCAGGGTGTGCAAACAAATGCTGCACGATGTCGCAGACATCCTCGCCGCTTGCAAACACACAGTTTTCCATGTGCACAAATCCGAACTCGCGCACGATTGGTGTATCTTCGGTGAGCAGCAGACTGCCGGACGCCGGGATTTCGAGATGTTTGTTCACCAGTACCTTGACCATCGCGCCGCATGTTGGCGTGATATAGGCACTGTTGATCAGCCGGCTGAATCGTTCGTCATGCAACGCCTGCGAGTTCTGTTTCGGATCGTAGCCAACATGCGGTACAACCACGGTCTGAAACCGCGGCGTGAGTGCAGCACGGATGTTCTTTCGCCACTCGTACTGCGGAGTGTCGGTGTTGCCGAGCATGAGAATGGGGAGCAGCTTGTCCTGTTGGTAGTCCCGGTAAATACTGGTGTCGACAAAAAATGGCCAATAAAACAGCTGATCGGCAATTTCAGGCAAATACTCACCCGCGTTTGTCACATACGTAAAGAACGTGTCAACACCCCACTGCTCCATCTCCGCATAAAAGGTTGTGCGTGACGGTGACATCGGGTCAGCGCGCATGAATCCAAGCTTCGGCACATGCGGTCGTGACGCGGTATTGCGAACCCGAATGTAGGGACCCACATAGTTGTTGTTGCCACTCTCAAAGAGTGCAACATCGGGTTCGTGCAGATCGCAGATGGCAGCGTAATCGCAGTCCTGTTCCACGATGACCAGGTCGAAGTACGCCGACAGTCCACCCACGAGCAAGCGTTCGAACAAGCGCTGGTTGTACGGCGGATACGATGTCAGTGGCCAACGGAAGTACACCATGCGAGGCTTGTCCGAGCGCGTGCGAAGCGTATCCGGATGCAGGCATACCCGCCGTTGATCAGTCATGAACGTATGCACCGCCACTGCTACGCCGCGTCGCGGGATGGCTTCCAGGCGTACGTCGCGAGATTGTCTTCAGCGGGCTTCTCACCGGCAAAGACGGAACTCAGCGCCTTGGTGTAGTCAAAGCCCCAGCGGATCACCTTCCAGTCGGTGCACTTGGCACAGGTGGGGTTGGTGAACGTGCGATCGAGGTGGCTCTGCCGCAGCTGTTGAAACGCCTCTGACTGCCACACCGCCTGCAGTGAACCTGCCTCGTCGAGTGTGGTGAGCGTGGTTTCTTTCATCCAGTCGTCGGGACAGAATCGCACGCGTCCGTCCCAGGTCACCACAAGGCGCGTAAACACCACCAGGCATGGCCAGCGATTGTCGATTTCACGCTCGTCGATGTTCTTCTTTGGTGTGAGCCCCTTGGTATCGACGTAGTTCCGGATAATGACCTTGTCGGCGATCTGCGACCAGAAGTGATCAAAAACCACCAGCTCCTCATCACTGACCTCCGGCTGCTGCACAATGCTCACCATGACCTTGACGTTGTCGCGACCCAGCTTGTCGCGGCGGCGTGTGAAGTCCATGATATTGCGCATGATCCGGCGGTAGTCACCACGTACACGGATCTTCTCGTACGTGTCGCGATAGAACCCGTCGAGGCTGATTTCGACAGAGATTCTGGTGGACGATTCCCGCAGCAGCACGTCCGCGCGGTCGCCCTCGAGAAACATGCCGTTTGTATTGAAGGCAAACGTCTCAATGCCCTGGTCCTGCGCGTAGGTCACCTGCTCCACAAACGTCTTGAGCAACATTGGCTCACCGTCGGGTGTGAGTCGAAGCGCCGACTTGTGCTGGGCCACTTCGTCCACGATGCGACGCCAGAGTGGCATGGCAATGGTGGACGCTTCGTACTCCGGGATGATGCGGCGTACATCGGAGTGTGGGCAATGAATGCACCGCAAGTTGCAGATGTTGGTGGTTTCCACATGCACAATCGGTGGAAACTCGGCGTCGGCCGATTTGAGGAATCCGTATTCCATGGGCGTGGTTCAGGGCTGCGAGGTGAACTGTTCAAACGGCATGACGTAGCGCCACGGATATGCCGCCCGGACATCGGACAGCGGTACGCGACGCAAGTGGCTGATGTCACCGGTGATTCTGGTGAGGTATTGGTGGGATCCTTCCAGCGAGCCCCACTTGTTCTTGAAGTGATAGACGCCCGATTCCCGTGAGCTGCTGGACTGCCAGTTAAAAATCCTGAAGCCGTTGGCTTTGGCCCACTGCAGCGCCTCCACAATCAACACACTGGTAGCCAGCACACGATCTCCTTCTGTGCTGCTGCTGAGCAGGAAGCAATCGAGTACATCGCGATGGCCGACAAACATGCAGCCGGCCACGACCTGATTGTCGCGCACGACGTACATCATCGTGCCATGCCCGTGTTCAATGACTCGGTGCCGGATGGCGCGAAGAAAGGCAGTGGGCAGTGGCGTTGCATGTATTTCGCGCATGCGCGCGGCGTGCAATGCTTCCCACGCGGTGTAACGCATGACGTCTGCGGAACTGGACTCGGGGCTGGCAAAAAGCTTTGCCGTGCCCACCGTGCCCACCGTGCCCACCGTGCTGGCCGATTGCCCGGCGCCCGACATCTCCACGCGCAAGCCGTGTTTTACCTTTGCAGTGCGGGCGCGTTTGACATACTTGGCCACTGAGGCTGACACCGGCTCGTGTGCATTCCAATCATCGAGGTCGATGTATTGCACAAAGTTGTCGCGCACAAAGTCAGGTGCAAAATCCGTGGCATAGTCTGCTGTATCGCGCGCAAACGGTGACGTGGCGATCGTGGCCAGCATACAGCCTCGATCTGCTGCCACGCCGACAAAGTGCTGCAACAGAGCACGACGAACACTGGCTTGCTGAGTGATCGTGGGAAGCGATGAAAAAACGCCACCGTACGCACCGGGAAGCGGCAGCGACAGCAGAAGATCGCCATAGGGCCCATGCACCTGGACCGCAGGCAATGCACCCACCAACTCACCACGCTCGGTGTGTGCCAGAAAGTAGTGCGGCGTGTCATCGCTCGATTCGGCAATGACGTCGCGCCACGCCCACGAATGCTGGATCAGCGCGTCGGGTGCTGACTGGTGAAGTGCGCCATACGCGGCAGCGTCGGCGGGTGTGGCCGCGCGGATGGTCAGTTGCAGGGTTTCACGTTCTGCGCATGCGCGCGGCATGGTAGCGCCGGTCATGCGGCTGCGCTCTCGGCAAAGGCCTGTTGGAGCGCGTCGGTGACACACTGTACGTCGGCTGGCGTCATGCCTGGAAAGAGCGGAAGCGCAATGGACAGGTTGGCCGCCATGAGTGATGCACCAAAGACGTCTTCGCCAACCGCCGAGCTGTTGGCAGCATCGGCGCGATAGCAGCGCGTGTGGGGTAGCGAGTGCGTGCCCTGGCGTGTGCCAATGCCGCGACGCTCCAGCGAGGACATGATCGCATTCCGGCGCGTGTTGAGCGGCGCCATGTTGTGCAACGACGGTTGCTCCGGCGCAAACAGACACACGTACGACTGATACGCGTGTTTGCGATCCGGGAGGTGTGCGGGACGGCGCAACCATGAACACGAGGCAAGCATTGCATCGTACTGCGACGCGATGGTACGACGGGCGCGCAGGATGTCGCTTGCTTTGGCGAGCTGGGAACAGCCAAGTGCACCCTGGATGTCCGTCATGCGATAGTTAAAGCCACAGCTCGAGAACTCCGGCAACAGATACGACGGCAGCTCGGCGTCGCGCGGATCGGCGCCGTGATCGCGCAGGGAGCGACAGCGCGCGCCAACGTCATCGCGATTGGTAACCACCATGCCGCCTTCGCCGGTGGTAATAGCCTTGCGTGGATGAAACGAAAAGCAGCCAGCGTCACCCAGCGAGCCTACATGCTGTCCCTCGTACGTTGCGCCAAAACCACACGCGGCATCCTCCACCACAAAGAGCTTGTGCCGAGCGGCGATGTGAAGGATGGTGCGCATGTCGGCCGGCAGTCCAAACTGATGCACCGGCATGATGGCACGCGTGCGCGGTGTTATGGCGCGTTCAATCGCGTGCGCGTCGATATTGAAATCGTCAAGCGAGATATCAACAAACACAGGCGTTGCACCGGTGTGCTTCACGGCGTTGGCAGTCGCAATCCACGTGAACGCCGGTACAATCACTTCGTGGCCCGCGCCGATTTCGAGAGCGCTCAGCGCCAGGTGCAGTGCTGTTGTGCCTGAGCTTGTGGCGATGCCGTGAGTCGCGCCCGTGAACGCGGCCATGCGCGTTTCGAATGTGCGCACACGTTCCCCTTGCACCACCCACCCCGCGCGAAGCGGAGCCACGATGGCGTTGATGTCCTGCTCGTCAAACGTTGGCCGGGAAATAGGCAGCACGGCTGACGCTACACCAGCATGGCGTAATGCTGACTGGTGCGCAGAATTCCCTCTTCGAGGTCAACTTCTGCGGTAAAGCCAAGGCTATCCTGCGCTTTGCCCACCGCCGGAATTCTGAGCTCAATGTCCGCGTAGTCGCGTCGCACAAAGCGGATCTTGCTTTTGGATTCAAGCACCCGGATCACCGTGTTGGCCAATCCGTAAATGGTGGTGACGGCCACCATGTTGCCAATGTTGAACGACTCGCCAACGGCCTCCGGCTTCTCAAGGCACATCATGAGGGCGCGGGTGAGATCGTCTACATAGCACCAGGCGCGGATTTGCGTGCCGTTGCCATGAATCTCAATGTCCTCGTTGCAAAGGGCGCGCTGAATGAACTTCATGATGGCGCCCTCGCCTACCTGGCCCGGTCCGTACACGTTGAACGGCCGGACGGTGACCGTAGGCAATCCAAACTCTTTGTGGTACGCGTGCGTGAGATGTTCGGCGGCCAGCTTTCCAACGGCGTACACCCACCGTGCCTCACCAACCGCACCGATTTCCGTCTTGTCGCCTTCATGCGAGTTGTAGGCCCGCGACCCGAAGACTTCAGAGGTCGAGAAGTCGAGAAAGCGACGGCAATCAGACAGGGACCGGCAGGCTTCAAGCACGTTGGCCGTACCGATCATGTTCACGCGGAGCGTTTGCGTGGGGCTCAGAATGACGGTGTCGATGCCGGCAATCGCGGCGGCATGAATGACGTAGTTCGCCCCATCCATGGCTTTTTTGACGCGGTCGGCATCCATCACATCGCCGCGAATGACCGTCAGGTTGGGATGGTGAGCGAACGGCTTGTACTGGAGTGAGTCACGAGCGAACGAGTCGTAAATGACCACGTCATTGTGGTCGAGATACAGGCCGGCCAGCGTGGAGCCGATAAAGCCAGCGCCACCAGTAATGAAAATCCGTGCTCCCTCGATCATCGAGTACTCCGTTCGGTGAAGACTACGCAAGGTGGTTGCGACCGTTTGGAGGTGTAGCGGCGCAACTATTCTCCGAACCTGGTGAGCAGGAAGTGTGCCGGAAGCCAAGTTGTTGTTTTTCAACACTTTAGGTAGACGCGCAAAGTCCCGCTAGGCAATATGTTCCGGATCTGTGCGCGTGCAGACGGTACAAGGTGCCGTATTCCAAGATCGTGAAACTCCAGGGATGTCTGAATGAGTTCCAGTTTCCAAACTGTGAAAAGCACAGGATCAAGACATCACTGATCGGCAGAATATTCCTGACCATATAGGAGCTCTTTGCCCAATCGCCCAGCGCATCAGCTGATCGAGAGAATGAAAGTTGTTTTACAGCAACGGGTTACCGCTGGCACGGAATGTGTATCGGAGGATAGATGTTCGAGTTCGACGTTTACCCATGTTTTCCACGCCTCCATGATCAGCGCATCAGATTCTCAGACCTCAGCACCGAACGCGATTGACAGCGCCCAGGTTGACGCGAACGGGCAGCCGAGATTTCGTATTCCCGCGCAGCCCAATCATCCGGCGTGGGCCAGCGCGCAAGCGCAGGAGATCGAAGGCGGCTGGGCCGCGGCGATCCGGGTGTTTCTGGATCAGCAGCTCACCCATGGGGATGTGGTACTCGACCTCGATCCTGGCTTCGGGTTTGTAGCCCTCGGCGCCGCGACGGCTCCCGGCGGTAGCCCCACCGTATTTGCCTATCTCGACGACAACGCCCTCATCCCTCTGCAGGACGCGGCGGCCGACGCGGGCGCCTGGATTGAGGGGCTCGGGCAGGCCAGCCAGTCAAGCGGCTCATCGACTGAGGTGCTCGATGTGGCAGCGATTGAAGCGCTGCTCGACAGCCGTCTTGAACCGGACGGTCGCGTGTTCGTGCATGTGGCACCTGAGCGCGTGATCGACGTGTGCCGGGACCTCGCGGCGCTGTGCCTGGGTGGCTCAGTGCTGGCGCTGTGCGTCAGCGACGTCATCACGCCACAGCAGTGGCCCAGCCTGAACGCCGCGCTGGCGGCCGCCGGACTGGCCGGATGCGCGCTGGTTGAGAGGGACGATGACGTGATGCTACTGCCGCTCTCAAGCGTGCCGGACTCTGGCTTGATTGCCGTGCCCGCGTCGCTGTTCGGCGACCTGGATGTGCCGGCGAAAGCTACAGCGGCCGCAACAAGCGAAGCAGACGCAACGAGCTCCGAAACAACGGCGGCAGACGCGGCGGCGCCGAGTGGCACTGTTGCGCGTCGCGCTGTTCAGCCCGGATACCTGGTTGAACGGGACGGCTTCTTTTTTCTCGCGCCGCATGTGCGTACGGGATACGGCGTGGTGGGAGCGGAGTTGTTGCGCGTGCTACTGGCCCGTCACATCCCGTTGGCCTTCGTGCCCAACGGACGTGTGGATACGTCGCTTACCACCAACGAATACCTCGCTGCATCGATTGAACGGCAGCAGCACCTGGCGGCCGACGTACCGAGCGTGCGCCTGGCGCAGGCATTTGATCTGAGCGAGCATGCAGGACAGGGACCCCGTGTTGGCTTTCCGATCTTCGAAACCGATGCATTCAGCGCCCATGAAGTTGAGCAGATGCAGGCGCTGGACGCACTGCTGGTGTGTTCTGAGTGGGCTGTCGGCGTGTGCAGGGCCAACGGCCTGACTTCGGTGCCCATACATATCGTCCCTTTGGGCGTGGACCGGGCCGTCTTTCACCCAGAGGTGGCAGCGCGTGAGCAGAGCAGTGCCACGACGTTTGTTCAGGTCGGCAAGCTGGAGCCTCGCAAAGGACAGTTTGAACTGCTGTGTGCCTTTGAAGCGGCCTTTTCGCCCGACGACAATGTGCGCCTGGTTCTCGCGTGTCATAATCCGTTCATCTCAACGGCGATGTTTGATGCGTCTCTGGCGCCGTTTCTGAGTTCGCCCATGGCCTCCCGCATCACGGTGATCAGAAATGAGCTTCCCAGCCGGCACGACGTGGCTTCGCTCATGGCGTCGGCCGATTGCGGTGTGTGCGTGTCGCGTGCGGAGGGTTGGAATCTCGAAGCGCTCGAGTTTCTGTCGCTTGGCAAGCAGCTCATTGCCACCAATGCCACCGGTCACACGGCGTTCCTCAATGCGCAGAACGCTCGCCTGATCAGCATGGACGCGATGGAGCCAGCGATGGGTGGGCAAATACATGGGCGCTGGCCGGCGTGGGGCGTCTCACAGCACGAACAGCTGGTCGCGCAGCTGCGAGCAGTGCATGCCAATCGACAGGAGGGGAAGCTCGACGTGAATACGGCCGGTGTGGCCACCGCCAGCAGCCTCACGTGGGAGCACAGTGCTCAGGCGTTGTTGAACGCGATCGGGAAACTGTCGTAATGCGCGTGCTGATGTTGGCATTCGTTGGTGCCGATCAGGACGGTGTGCTCAGAAAGCTCTCCGAGCAGGTGAATGCCATGCGCCAGGTCGCGGCCTTCGTCACGGCAATTGTTGTCACTGATTCACGTGTCGCGCCTTTGCCTGATTCGCCCAGCGTCACCTTTATCGATGTGCCAGGAGGCGGATTTACGGAGGTCAGTCGCGCGGCGGCGTTTGCCCAGGTGCAGCAGGCGCTGCTCAATCAGTCTGTTGACGTCGTGTATGTCCGCTATCCGATGTACGACGCCCATCTGTTGCGATTTGTACAGGAGGCACCGCCGGTCGTGCTGGAGATTCAGACAAAATTTGACCGCGAGCTTCCCACCAGCGAAGGATTGCGCGAAAATCTCTGGGCGTCGAAGGTGCTGCCGTACGTTTCAGGGCTGGTCGCCGTCACTCCCGAGATTCTGCGCTACGAAACCCTTCGGGCGCAGCGAGAGATTCCGGGGCACGTGATGAGCAACGGGGCCGATCCGGCGCGCATTCCCTTTACGCCACCGCAGCACGATTTGCGCGATGTGCATTTATTGTGTGTCGCGACATTCTATCCGTGGCACGGTGTGGACCGCATTATCGGTGGCATGGCCGCAGAGCCGGATGTGAACAACGTCCATCTGCACCTGGTGGGATCGGGTCGGGATTTGACGGCGATAGGTGAGATGGCCAACGATCTGAATGTCGGGGGGCGTGTCCATTTGCATGGATCAGTCGCACCAGAGGCGCTCGGGCCATTTTTCGCACAGGCGCACCTCGGCATTGGCGTGCTGGCGCCGCATCGTAAAGATTTGCATGAGCTGTCGGCGCTCAAGCACCGGGAGTACGCGCTGCGAGGGCTTCCGTTTATCGCCGCCGGAGTTGACGTGGACTTTCCGGCAACGCTTCCCTGGGTGCGTACGGTAGCCAGCGACGATACGCTGCTGTCACCTCGCCAGGTCAGAGCCTTTGCGCTCTCATGGAGCAGCGTGCGTCGTCGCCAGCAGATTCGCGCATGGGCTGAAGCGGAGCTCAGTTGGGACAAGCGCATGCCATCACTCATTACCTTTTTCGAGCGCTGTGCAAGCAACCGTGCAACAGTGGCCAACGTCGCGTGACCGCTGTTGCCACAAACGCTGAGGCTGCCCTGGCTCCCGTTCTTCACATTGGTGTGCTCACATACAACGGGCTGCATCACACGCAACGATGTGTTGATTCGTTACGTGTCTGCACACGCCAGCCGTGGCGGCTGGTTATCCGGGATAACTGCTCAACTGATGCAACGCCGGAATACCTGCACGGGCTCGACGACGCACGCATTACAACGCATTGCGCACAAGAGAATCTTGGCGTTGGTGGTGGTCGCAACTGGTTGCTGGGATCCATACTCGAACATGCTGCGCCCGACGATCTGATTGTGCTGCTGGACAATGATATTGAAGTGAATGAAGGGTGGGAGGTGCCGTTTGTTGAGGCATTCGCGGCGCAGCCAACTCTCGGTGTTGCTGGTCGATGGGCCTTTTCCATGCGCGTGCACGAGGCGTGGCGCGACGTGTTCAATGAGAACACCGCGTCTTCATCGCCGGCCGATACGGTGCAAGGTTGCGTGTTCTGGCTGCGGGTGTCCACGGCCCGACAGGTGGGGTCGTTTGACGAGTCGCTGGGCCGATTCTGGCACGAAGACGATGACTATTCGGTGCGCGCGCTGGCGGCCGGTTGGGATGTGCAGCGGGTGGCAGGCGGAGGAATCACGCACCACGAGCATGGGTCGGGTGTGGCACTGCATCCGGACAAGGTGCTCGGTAGTGCGCGCAATCAGCAGCAATTGGTAAGCAAGTGGCGATCCCTGCAGATGATCAGCGAGGCCGGACTCATAAAACGCCCGCATCCCGACGAACAGGAGGCGCTGCGCACGGCACTCTCGCAGCGGCTCGGTCGCCTGATTGTGCGCAGTGAACTCAACTCGGCCCTGACTGATATGGCCACGCTCATGCACGGGGCACCAGACGACGTGCAGCTGGCAGTTCACTGTACACCACTGGTGCAACTGCTGCTCGCTGATGTGGTGCAGCACGCGAACGAATACGACGGTGGTGTGGCCACGAGTGTACTCGGGCACGTCTCGCGAATCACGTCTGAGAGACGTCGCTCCGCACCGGTACTTCCGGCGCTGACAGCGGTCAGCTCACCGGACCGGGCACTGAATGGCGTGTGCACACCTGCGGTGTGGGATAGCGCACACTGGTACGATGAGCTGTCGGAGATGATGCACGATGGGACCGGTGTGGATTATTACTCGCGCTCCGAACGCGCCTGGCGCGATGGCCAACTGCTTCAGGCGCTGCGCGCCGTGGGTGTTCGCAAATCCAGTCGCGTGCTTGTGGTAGGACACGGCAGCGAAAGGCTCACGGCCGCGATTACGCATCTGACGGGCACTGTTGTTGTCGCGGATACGGAGCTGACAACGGCCGCGAAGGTTCAGGGTAGCGGGAGCCGCGCGTTCGGCGATGCAGCGCTGCACTGTGCTCAATGGCCGTTGGTGGAACGCGAGGAATATGACGCAGTGCTGTGTCCGAACGCCGGTCGATACGCGCCGCCTGAACGTTGGCGTGATCTGCTCATGCTACTGGCGCGGCACACGCGTCGAGGAGGGCTGGTTTCCGTGGCGGCGTCCGTTCGCATCTCCGGTTCGACTTCGGCCAAATGGCTCGAACTCTCCACGCTGGCCGATGACGCGTCGCTGCACGAAGCCTCGCTGCGCCGCATTGGGACAATGAACACCACCATCTGTGACGAAGTGCTGCTGGCCGCCGTGCCCAGGGATGCACCAGCCACGTGGCGCCCGATGTTGTCACGACTCGAGAATAACCGCGTTATCACACTCGCATCGGTGGCCGCTCGTAAAGTCTAGCGCTTGATTTCGGCGAGCAATGTGGAAAGCGCGTGTATCACACCCGGCCAATCGCGATCACGAGTCTGCCGAAGCAGGGTAACGCTGGGATACCATGGTGTGGTGTCACCCAAAAGTCCCCAGCGCCAATCGGGCACTTTCTGCAACAGCACCCAGGTGCGTATGCCCATCGCGCCCGCCAGATGCGCGATGCCGGTATCGGTTGTCACCAGTCCATCGAGCTCAGTCAGCAGCTGGGCCGACGTACGCCAGTCAGTGAGTGGCGGCAGAATGTGCAGACCCGGCATGGAGATGTTTCCGGCGCTGCCCTGCTGCAGGGAGATCCAGGTAACCGCCGGGATTGCGAGCAACTGTGGCAGGGTTGCGGGGTCTAGATCGCGTGTGGCGCGTCCGGGGAACACGGGATTGCCGGCCCATACCACCCCGAGGCGCAGTGCACCGGGCGCGCGATCAGGGAGCTCGGGCTTACTCGTGGTGGACGAAGCGCGGTTGCCTGATACTGTGCGCAGGTACGGCACAGCGTGGCCGTCAACGTCGGAGCCGAGTGCCAGCCCGTGGGGCAATGACAGCAGCGGTACATGTAAATCGGTGGCGACGGCACTACCACGCGGGGTGACTTCGTAACCGTTGTCAGCGAGTAGCTCCACCAAGCCGACGTGCGCTTCGACGACAACGCGTCCCGCACCACGCTCCTTGAGGTGAGAGACGAAGCGAAGAAACTGGAGTTGGTCCCCAATCCCTTGCTCCGCCGTGACGAGTACGGATTCTCCACAAAGTGCCTCGCCGTTCCAGGCTTTCGCAGAGGTGTCGGGAACGGGCAGTGGTCGTTGTTCGAAGGCTGTCCACCCATCGGCGCTCGCGCCGAGCAGCAGTGTGCTTATCGCTCGCTGAAAGCGTGTGGGTGCATGCTGAGGGCGAGCGTGTTCGGCTTTGCCGATCCACGCAATAGCTCCCGCCACATCTCCCAGGTCGTGTCGAATCTGTGCGGCCGTGAGCAGATACGGCGCCGTTGCGGGCGAGAGCTGCACCGCCCGTTTCGCGAGTGGCCACGCGCGGGCGGGCTCTCCGGCAGCGCGCATGGCTGCCGCCAGTGCGGCCAGTGCCGCGGCATCATTGGGGCGCTGTTTGCGAACCGCCTCAAAGCAGTGCATCGACAGCACCGCCTCGCCCGCGTTGAGCAGCGCGGCACCAAGTGCGTGTGCCACCGCGACGTCACGTCGGTCTCCCTGCTCGTATGCGGTTCGCAGCGCTTCTATACGACGCTCGTGCTGACCAGCCATCTCATACGCGTTTGCCAGCGAGAGCCGCAGCGTCACGTTCCCGGGCGCGAGCGTTACAGCCTGCGCAAAGTACTGCGCTGCCAACACGTGGTCGTGCCGCATGGTTGCTGCTTCGGCGAGCGCCAACAGCTCCAGCAGTCCCTCACCGGACACTGGATTCGCTGCTCCTTCGCGATGCTCAGAAGGCATGTTTTGCCCAAAACAGACCGACTGCGTAACGACACGGGCCCGTGCCGTGAGGTCCACAAAGTTTTTGGTGCAAGACGCTCAAGTTCCCCGTCGGTACGTCGATAAAGAGAAGTGTCCGACATCCACATCGCGGATTTCGGCGAGGCACGGATGCCTCATTCAAACATCACGGAGGATTGTCACCATGAAGATCAACACGAATGTCGGCGCCCTGGGCGCCTCCCGCAACCTGTTCCTGAACAACCTCGCCACCGACAGCAGCATGCGTAAGCTGAGCTCGGGCCTTCGTATCAGCCGCGCGGCTGACGACGCGGCAGGTTTGTCGATCGCGAACAAGTTGCGTACGCAGAGCCGCTCGCTCGTGCAGGCGTCCAACAACGCCCAGCAGGGTAACGCGATGCTGCAGATTGCAGAAGGTGCGGCGCAGACCGTGCAGCGCATCCTCGAGCGTCAGAAGGAACTGATCGTGCAGCGTGAATCAACGGCCAACAACGGCACTGTCTCGGCCACGCTGCAGGCTGAAATCGTGACGCTGTCCGAAGAAGCCACGCGTATTCAGGACACCGCCAACTTCCAGGGCGAGAACGTGTTCGCCAGCCTGACATTCCAGGTGCTCGACTCAGCTACCAACGGTACGGTTGTGGTCGACGCGGCAATGACCAACACGGCCCTTACCGGTACCAGCTCGCTGGCCGACGCGGACACAGCACTGACCGCAGTCAACGCTACGCTGGCTCAGATCGGTGCAGGTCAGAACCGTCTCGACTACACCGTAGAAAACCTCAAGAACGCGATCGTGAACGTTCGTGCAGCTGAGTCTTCAATCCGTGACGTTGATATGGCGGACGAAATGGCGCAGTTCACGAAGAGCAACGTGCTGTCGCAGGCCGCTACGGCCATGTTGGCCCAGGCCAATCAGTCCAGTCAGGGCGTGCTGTCGCTGCTCCGCTAAACGGCGGCGTAGTAACCGATTGACTGCCCCGGGGCCAGCACTACGCTGGTCCCGGGGTTGTGGTCTAACAGGAGGATCCCAACATGACGGCACCGATTGCGAATTTCAGTGGACTGGCCAGCGGCGTACAGTGGAACGACATCGTCGATTCACTCAGCGCAGCCGAAGAAGCACGGCTGGTCACCCCCGTAGTAAATCAGATCGAGCAGCGCGAGGCACAGCGTACGGCGTGGACAAGCTTTCAGAAGCTGGTCGACACGCTCAACGACAGCGCGCGCAGAATCCGAACGGCGGGCTTTGGCGGCTTTCTCGCCACGGCTCCCGAGAGTCCGCTCACCGGCAACACACTGTTTGGCGCGGCGGCCTCCAGCCTGGCAACGGCCGGTCGCTACCGCATGGAAGTATTGCAGCTCGCCGAAACAGCCAAGATCGGTGGCGGGAAAATGGCCGATCGTACGGCTGCGATGAACTTTACCGGCGACTTCTCGATCAACGGCACCACTATTAATGTCGCCGCCGGCGACTCGCTCGAAGCGGTTCGCGACAGTATCAATCTCGCCAACAGTGGCACAACGCCAACTGGAGTCAGCGCCAGCATTATCAATGAAGGCGCTACCGGCGGTCGGTTGGTGCTTACGCGTACGACGTCGGGTGAGTCGGGTATTCAGCTGGCCGACGGCACGGGAGGCATCGCGCGCGAACTCGGATTTCTCGACTCACGCAGTGCTCCAATCTCGTCGACGTCCAATGCGATTGCTGCGGCACTTGGTATTGCCGTCTCTCCCCCCCCCGCTTCGATCCGTGTGGGGAACGAGGTGATCACGGTTGATCTGGCGACCGACTCAATCTCGAGCATTGTGGCAAAAATCAACGCCGCTGGTGGACAGGCGTCTACCGAAACACTTCAGTTTGGCGACGAAACCCGTTACCGCCTCGTAGCCGATGGCAACGTACAGGCTGTTGTGGGCGATCCGAACAGTCAGGCTGTCATTGACGCGATGGGATTTGGTGCGGGGTCAACCGGTGCCGTGCGACAGGTCGTCGCATCGGGCGCCCTCACCGATGCGAGTGATGTCGTGGCCTCGGCCGCAACGCCGCTGGCGGGACTCAAGCTCAACGGTGCAGACGTCGGGCTGGCCGAAGGCGACGCGATCAATGTACGCGGATTGCGTGGCGACGGCACAGTGGTGACGATCGGCATCAAGATTGATCCCGGCGAGACAGTGCAGGATCTGCTCGACAAAATCAACGACGCTACTACTGGCTTTGGTGCACCTGGGCGTACTGCCGCAGCCACGCTGGGAACCGATGGAAAGATCCGGCTGGCCGATGACACCGGTGGTGCATCACGCCTGTCGTTTGCCATGAACATTGTGCGTGCCGACGGAAGCACGGGTTCGCTGGGCGCGTCTACAACTGAAACAGCAGGCCGTTCTCGCGAACTGCAGCAAGGACGCGACGCGATCATTCGCGTGGACGGAGCCGAGTTTACGCGCAGCACCAACACGATCACCGACGCGATTCCCAACGTCACATTGTCGCTGTCGTCTGCGGAAGTTGGAACCACGGTTGACCTGAGCATTGATCGGGATGCCGAGGGTGCCAGTACGGCAGCCAAAAATCTCGTCGATGCCTATAACGCCGTGCGCACGTTCTTTGATGGACAGCGCCAGCTCGATGCACCACTCTATGGCAACTCATCACTGCGCAGTGTGGTGGACAGTTTCACCGAATCGCTGCGTACCCAGGTCACCGGTAATGCTACCTTCAGCCGTCCCACGCTGGCCGGCATGGTGCTTGATCGGAACGGCACACTCACGTACAACGCCGACAAGTTCAAGGAAGCGCTCAACGCGGCCCCGCAGGAGATTGAAGCCCTCTTCGGCTTTACCGGTGTCGGTGGGTCCTTTGTTGCCGCAACGGACCGTGCGACGGCGTTTGGTACCGGTACGATCAGCTCGCAGCTGCAGTCCATCACCGACTCAACGGCGCGACTCAAAACGCGTGAGCAGGACGCACGTCGTCGGCTTGAGGCGCGCCGCGATGCGCTGGTTGCGCAGTTTACACAGATGGAATCGGCGCTGAGCCGTTTGAACACACAGGGAACGGCGCTCTCGAGCTTGATGGGATCACTTCAGAATCAGAGGTGATGATGCCGATACTCCTGCCAGACAGCGGGAAGTTCCGGTCTTCGTCTTCAGCCCCAATGCACATGTCGTCGTACGCAAGTCAGGGAGCAAGCTATCGCGATCTGGAGGTGCTCAGCGCCTCTCCGGATCGCTTGCTACTCATGTTGTTTGATCATCTGGCGGTTCAACTTGAGCGCGCGCGGATTGGCACCGAGCGCCAGGATCTCAATCTTCAGGTGGGCGCACTGATCAAGGCGCGCGCCATCCTGGGCGAGCTGCTTGCCACACTCGATTTCGAGCAAGGTGGGGAGATTGCCACGCAGCTTGCCGATCTGTACCAGTTCATGCTGTTGCAGCTTGTGGACGTGGGACAGCGTGGCGATCTGGAGATGCTGCGGCGCTTGTCACTCCTGGCCGGCACGATTCGCGACGGCTTTGCCGGTGCGGCAGAGCAGGTCAGCACCATGAAGCTGTCCGCGTAACATGACGCATCTCGATACATCAGCGCAGTGGGTGGGTATGGTACAACGATTCGAGGCACTTGGTCAGGAGACCAACGCAATGCTGGACGTTGATTCTCCGCGGCTGACCGCACTGCTGGCGGAGCGAGACGCGCTGCTTGAGCAGCTGGCGGCAGCAATCGCGGCCAACCCGTCGCTATCGGCCGATCCGGCGGCCATCGCGCCCGTGATCGACGCCATGCAGGACGCACAGTCCGGTACATCCACCCTGATCGCGAAGGTGGCCGAACACACCGATGCACTGCGCGCCGAACTGCGCGAGCTGGGACGCGGAGCCCGCGCGACCTCCGCGTATCAGTCTCAACCGGCGACAGCCGGACACGTTCACGTGCGTCGCTAAGCTGCCACCGACTGCAGCCACACGCTTCCATGTCCACCGCTCATCACCCCTCAGATGCCCGCGCCGATCGCCGTTTGGATCAAACGATCTCCGCGCGTGCCGAAGGCGAGCCGCATCTCACATTCGAGACGCTGCTCGAAGATTCTCTTCACGAAATTGTCGCCCACGAAACCGCCGAATCCGCTGAGCCGGATGCGGTGACCACGCTGTGCGATGATGCTGTTGCCGTACTTCGTTCCGCTGGCACCGGTCTGCCGGCCAGCCCGTTCCACCACGCCTACCTCACCCCCGCTGGCACGCCAGCACTGCCTTCGCGACCGACCAAGCTCGACGTCAGGTACTGAAATCCGCCTTTGGCAAAACGGTCGAGCTGACCGCTAAAGTTACAGCCATTCGGTGCCGATATTCTTAGTCGGAGGAGGAAAC
>JBBSPO010000033.1:0-19924 GCA_038258695.1 Gemmatimonadales bacterium
CAAGGCCATCGCCGACACCATCGACGAAGCGCGCCGCGAAGCGCCGGCCCGTCCGGCCGACGAAGAAGCCGAAAGCTACGTGTACAGCACCGATCGTGGCGCCGAACCGGCTGCCAAGAGTGAGTCGGAAGCTGATCGCAAGCGTCGTCGTCCGCGTCGTCGCCGTGCCAAGCCCGAAGCGATTGCGCGTTTGCGCGGCGAAGCGGGTGCTGAAGGTGCAGAGGGTGCCGAAGGTGCCGCCGATGCCGGCGACAGCGACGACTCCGCTGGTGACGATTCGGCCGAAGGCGCCAAGGAATAATCACCGCAGACGGTGCTGCTCGTGCGTGTGCACGAGCCCCCGTCAGGCCTTGTGGTTCAACGCCGCCGGCCCCGCGCCGGCGGCGTTTTCGTAGCAGAGAGCACCGTAGGCGACCGGCTGCACAAACACTTGGATTACTGCGTCACATATCGTATCTGGTGCTGTTGCTGACGCAGTCTGCCGTATCCGCGTGTCCGCGCCCCTTGCGAACTCGCGGCCCATGACCGACATCACGACTAACTCGCCCAGGAGACAGGGGTTTCGCATATGACTACGATCACGGCCAAAGACGTTGCCGCGCTGCGCCAGCGCACCGGCGCCGGCATGATGGACTGCAAGAAAGCGCTCGAAGAAAACGGCGGAGACATTGACGCCGCCGTTGAGTGGCTGCGTAAGCGGGGTATCGCCAAGGCTGAAAAGCGCGCCGACCGCAGCACGTCGGAGGGCCTCATTGGCTCGCAGCTGCTCGACGGCGGTACGGTTGGCGTGCTCGTCGAACTCGGGTGTGAAACCGACTTCGTCGCGCGTAACGACGACTTCGGCGCCACGCTCAACACACTCGTCGAGCAAATGGCGTCGTCAGGGTCCGCCGATACGGCGGCGTTTCTGGCCACCACCATGAACGGTCAGTCTGTCGACGAGTTTGTAAAGCTCGCCTCGGGCAAGACCGGTGAAGCCATGCAGGTGCGTCGTGTCGCGCGCGTTGAAGCCGGCAGCACGGGAGTGGTTGGTGTCTATCGCCACCACAATGGCAAGCTCGCCACGCTCGTGGCTGTGCATGCCTCGTCGGCCGACGTCGCCAAGCATGACGCCACGCTCGAAGCGGCCAAGTTTATCGCCGAGCACATCGCGGCCGCCGCACCGATCGCCGTCGATCGTGATGGTGTGCCCGCCGACAAGCTCGAAAGCGAGCAGCGTATTGCCGAAGACCAGGCCCGCCAGACCGGCAAGCCCGATGCGATGATTGAAAAGATCGCCAAGGGCAAGGTGGAGTCGTTCCTCAAGGAAGTGACGCTGCTGCCACAGGCGTGGGTTCGTGATCCGTCCAAGAGCATTGCCGACGTGCTCAAGGAGCATGGCAAGACGGCCGGTGGAGAGCTCAGCGTCACGTCGTTCGTTCGCTTTCAACTTGGTGTTGAATAACCCGTGAGTGATGACCAACCCTCCAGCGTCCCGGAGGCTTCGGCTTCCGGGTCGCTGAAGTATCCGCGAGTCCTGCTCAAGCTCTCCGGCGAAGCATTAGCCGGAGAGCGTGGCCTGGGCTTTGACTTTGACCGCATGGGATTTTTTGCGGAGCAGATTCAAGGTGTTGTGTCGATGGGCGTGCAACTCGGGTTGGTGATTGGCGGTGGCAACATCGTGCGTGGCTCGCAGTTGGCGCCGTTGGGCATGGATCGTGTGTCGGCCGACTACATGGGCATGCTGGGGACGGTGATCAACGCGCTGGCCCTGCAGGATGTGTTGGAGAAGCGTGGGCTTGACACTCGTGTCATGACCGCGATTCGCATGGAAGAGTTGGCCGAGCCGTACATTCGCCGTCGCGCCATGCGCCATTTTGAGAAAGGGCGCATTGTGATCTTTGCGGCGGGAACGGGCAACCCGTACTTTTCCACCGACACAGCGGCGGTGTTGCGTGCCATCCAGATGAAGGCCGATATCATCATCAAGGCCACGAGTGTGGATGGCGTGTACAGTGCCGACCCCAAGAAGGACTCCGACGCCCGCCTCTACGAGACAATCAGTTATCGTGACGTGATGCTCGGCGAACTCCGCGTGATGGACCAGACAGCGATCACGCTGTGCAAGGAGAACTCGCTTCCGCTGATCGTTTTGAACATCAACCAAACAGGCGCCGTGGCCGCAGCGGTTCGCGGTGAGCGCATAGGGACACTCGTTTCATGAGCACTGTCGCCCAGATTCTCAAGGATTGCCGTTCCGGGATGGAAAAGGCACTCGAAGCGTCCAAGCGTGACTTTTCCGGCATTCGTTCCGGCAAGGCGTCACCCAACATGCTCGACACCGTGCGCGTCGAAGTGTACGGCTCCATGATGCAGCTCAATCAGGTGGCCAGTGTGTCGGCGCCAGAGCCACGCATTCTCATGGTAATGCCGTTTGACAAAGGGCAGGCCAAGCTCATTGAAAAGGCCATCCGTGACAGTGACCTCGGGCTCGAGCCGTCCAATCAGGGTGGCACTATTCGTGTACCGTTGCCACAAATGACCGAAGAGCGTCGCAAGGAGTTGGTCAAGGTGTTGCACAAGCTCGCCGAAGACGGAAAAATTGCTGTGCGCCACGCCCGCACCGACGCCAAGGACAAGATCAAGAAGCTTGATGGCGTTTCAGAAGACGACAAGAAGCACGGCGAAAAGGATCTGCAAAAGGTGCACGACGAGTTCATCGCGCAGATCGAAGCGGCCGTGAAGGCCAAGGAAGCAGAGGTGATGGCCGTTGGAGGCCATCGCACCAGCACGCTCAATCCAATGTCAGCCACGCCTGCCGTGAGTCACATCGCGATCCCCTCAACTGATCCACCAGCCGGCGCTGGTGTGGTCAGTGCGAGCGGTGTGCAGCCCACCGATACGTTGCTGCTGCAGGTGCAGCGCGCACCGGTGCCGCGGCACATCGCGATCATCATGGATGGTAACGGGCGCTGGGCGCGCGAGCGATTGATGCCGCGCCCGTTCGGACATCGGGCGGGCATGAAAGCCGTGCGTGCGGTTGTTGAAGCGTCCATTGCGTCGGGTGTGGAATGGCTCTCGCTCTTTGCCTTTTCGCAGGAAAACTGGCAGCGCCCACAGCCCGAGATCTCGGCGCTTATGTCGCTGCTTGAGGAGTACGTCAACTCCGAACTGCGTGAGCTCAAGGCACAAGGTGTTCGCGTTCGCGTGCACGGTGATCTCACACGGCTCAACGACGCGGCCTTGCGTGCCGTGCAGCACGCCGTCAAAGAAACGGCGGAGTGTACGCAGCTTGGGCTCAACCTGTTTATCTCCTATGGCGGCCGCGCTGAAATCGTTCGCGCCATGCAGCGCATTGCCACCGACGTACAGGCTGGTGTGCTCACTCCCGAGCAGGTCAACGAAGACGTGATCCGTGCGCGCCTGTACACCGAATCGTGCCCCGATCCTGATTTGCTCATTCGTACATCCGGTGAGCGCAGACTGTCGAACTTCATGTTGTGGCAGGTCGCGTACGCCGAACTGTACATCTCAAATGTGTACTGGCCCGATTTTGACCGAACCTCGCTGTTCGAGGCGATCCTTGATTTCCAGAGCCGCGACCGTCGCTTCGGAAAGGTGGAGAAGTGATCGCGCGATGCTGCCTCAACCCTGTGTACGCATTGTATGAATGAACTTGCGCGGCGTGCCATCGTCGCGCTGATCGGTGCACCGCTGGCGATCCTGATCATCTGGTACGGCGACGCGGCGCTGGCCACGTTTCTCGGTGTTCTGTCGGCCGTTGGTGCGTGGGAGTTCTATCGCATTGCGGGGGGGGGAGATTACAAACCTATCGCGCCGCTTGGTATTGTCATCTCGGCGTGCATACCGCTTGTGGTGCACGCGCAATCGCACGGCATCATTCGTGTGCCATTCAGTGTGCCGATACTGGTGGCACTGTTCTCGGTGGCGGTGGCGCTGTTTGTGCGCGCACCCACCGAACGTCCCATCGGTGCGGTAGCCATTACGCTTTTTGGGGCCGTGTACACGGGCGGAATGCTCAGCTTTGCGTACAGTCTGCGCTACTTCGATTACGTCGTAGGGCAGGCGGCGGGCACCGTACTTATCCTCTTCCCGTTGTTGCTGACATGGGCCTCTGATATCGGGGCGTATTTTGTTGGCCGTCTGGTTGGCGGACCCAAACTCATGCCCTCTATCAGTCCGGGCAAGACCATTTCCGGTGCCGTTGGAGGAGTGCTGTTCTCGGTGCTCGTGGCCTGGTTCTATCACAAGTACGCGCTCATTCCTGTTGCGCAGTTGGCGTTGCGCCCGATGGCGCTTGTGGGTGTGGCGGTCGCACTGAGTGTTGTCGGCCAGATTGGTGATCTGGTGGAATCGCAGTTCAAACGTGAAGGTCATGTGAAAGACTCATCAAACCTGCTCCCCGGTCATGGCGGTATCCTGGACCGCGTGGATGCGTTGCTCTTTACGTTGCCGGTGGCGTTCGTGTTGCTGCGATGGCTGGTAATCGCGGTGCCAACACGATGAGCACCAGTCCGTTCAGTTCCACGGCTGCGCCGACATCATCGACGCCTGCGGCTGTGCTGCAGTCGTCACCAGTGGCGCAGGAACGTCCATTGGGCGTCGCATTGCTCGGCTCCACCGGTTCAATTGGTACCAGTACGCTGCGCGTGCTTGAACGACACCCGGATCGCTTTGTGCCCGTCGCGCTTACCGCGAATGGCAATGTCAGCGCGCTGAGCGCGCAGGTCGAGCGCTGGAACCCCGCGTTTGTTGGCATGGTAAGCGGCCAGCCACCAGCCGGCGCCCACTGGCACACCGGGGCGGCATGTCTGGTGGAGGCCGCGTCACGGAGCGATGTCGACGTCGTGTTGAACGCGGTGGTAGGAGCGGCTGGCCTGCAGGCTACACTCGCTGCTCTGGCCGCTGGCAAGCGCGTGGCGCTGGCCAACAAGGAAACACTCGTCATGGCCGGTGAAGTGGTCATGGCCGCGGCTCGCGAAGGCAACGGATCGCTCGTTCCCGTAGACAGTGAGCACTCGGCCATTCTGCAGTGCCTCGCCGGCCGGCGCGCCAGCGATGTGCAGCGGCTGGTGATCACCGCATCGGGCGGGCCGTTTCGCACCTGGCCCTCCGGACGCATCGCTTCGGCCACCGTCGAAGACGCGCTCAATCACCCCACGTGGCGCATGGGCAACAAGATTTCCATTGATAGTGCCACGCTCGCCAACAAGGCTCTCGAGGTCATAGAAGCGCATCATCTCTTTGGTGTGCCGTATGAACGCATTGAGGTGGTGGTGCACCCCCAGAGCATCGTGCATTCGTTTGTGGAGTTTGTGGACGGCAGCGTGCTGGCGCAGCTGGGCGTGCCAAGCATGGAGCTGCCTATTTTGTATGCACTCACACACCCGGAACGCCTGCCGGATAGCGGCGTACCACGTTTTGATCCCGTAGCGGAAGGCGCGCTGGATTTCGAACCAGTGCGCCACGAAGATTTTCCGGCGCTTGGGTTGGGCATCAACGCTGGTAAGAAGGGTGGGGCGGCCCCGGCAGTTTTCAACGCCGCCAATGAAGAAGCGGTGGCCGCATTCCTCGCGGGCTCCATCACGTTTGGCCAGATTGCAGAGCGCATTGCTCACGCGCTCGATGATCTGTCCGACCGACCCGGTGATACACTCGAGGCTTTACTCGCGGTAGACACTGAGGCGCGTCGTCACGTCTTATCCCGGCTCTCGTGCTAAGTACACTCGGTTCTATTGCGGCTCCGCTGTTCGTGTTCGGCGTTGTGGTGTTCATCCATGAGCTCGGGCATTTCCTCGCCGCCAAGTCGGTTGGTGTTTACGCCCCCATTTTTTCGCTGGGCTGGGGCAAACGAGTCTTTGGTATCAAGTCAGGCGAGACGGACTATCGCATATCCATGTTCCCACTGGGCGGATTTGTGCGCATGGCGTCGCGCGAAGATGAAGCCATGGCCGGCATTGAGGGCGGCGGCAACTTTGACGCGGAAACAGCTTCCAACATGGAAGCCAGCGAAGCACATGCGGAGGCGAAAAAATCAGCCGGTGAGTTGTGGGACGACAACGCGATGGTGCCGTTCGGTCCGCGTGCTGTACCCACCGAGCGGTGGGTTGAGTCCAAGCCCATCTGGGCCCGCCTGTTCATTCTTTCGGCCGGTGTGATCGCCAACATTCTGCTGGCCATTGTGGTCACCACTGGTGTGTTTCTGGGCTATGGTCGTGCGTATGTGCCAGCCGTGGTGGACTCCGTCATTGCCGCGGGTCCGGCCGAAGCGGCGGGGCTGATGGCTGGCGATACGATCGTGACCATTGATGGCGCGGCGGTCACGGCGTGGGACGAGGTGCTGACGCGCGTATCAGCTGTGACATCTGGTTCGCTCACCGTTGAGGTGGCACGCGCCGGCGGTCGGCAAACCATGACGCTCACGCCAACGCTGGCCGACGGTATCAATCCGGCCACCGGCGCGCCGCGAAAGGTGGGCCGCATTGGCATTGCGGTGCGAAACGATGTGGTGCAGGAGTCCATGGGTGTCGGGGAAGCGGTCAGTGCATCACTGGCGCGCACGTGGGTAATGACCACCAGCGTAGGCGAGGTGCTCAAGGGGCTCGTGTCGCGCGAAGTCCCCATGAGCAATCTGGGCGGACCGATCGAGATTGCGCGCGCATCAGTCGCCGCGTCCAGCGGTGGTGCCCAAGCACTCTGGTCACTGATTGCGTTTCTCAGTCTGAACATTGCGATTGTCAACCTGATCCCCATCCCGGTGCTTGACGGTGGGCAAATGCTGGTGACAATCGCCGAAGGCATCAAGGGCAAGGCACTCAGCGTGCGTACGCGTGAAGTGCTGGCACGCATCGGTGTGTTTTCGGTGTTGCTGCTCATCGTGCTGGTCACCTTCAACGACATCAAGCGACTGGTCGTGGGCTGAGTGCGAGCTGCACTGCATCTGTTGCCGAAAGCACGGGCTGTTGCAATCACCCTGACGCTCTGCTGCGGCATAGGTGCATCGGGGTGCGCACGCCTGCCGCTGGGGAAGCGCGCCAACCCCGCGCCAGAGTCTGAATCGGCAGCGCGCTTCCCTCGCGATGCCGCGCGCTTCGCACTGCTGCCGGTCACCGACAGCACGGTCTCGTTTCTGCCCGCCGAGGCGCGCTGGGTGCGCACAGGCGCCGAAGGGGTGGCCGTTGATCCCGCGCGAGGCGACGCGCTGATTGCGCGTGTCCGCGTAATGGCCATTTCCGATACCGCAGCCGTCGCGTTGGTTACCGGTCAAACATCACGTATTGACGCCGGACATGTATTGCTGCTCATTCAGCCCAACGTCCCATGGTGGCGTGAGCGCACCTTCTGGTGGGGCGTACTCAGCGGTGTGACTTCCGTCGGTGCGTTTGTCGCGTTTCTCTGACCGCGTTCCTGTCTTGGTTTTCGCCCATTGTGATGGTGCGCCTGCGGCGTTGCTTTCAATCGAAACTGACGCGGCGCACGACGGCTGAGGGCCAGGCCAACGTGATCTCGCCACGGGTGTTTGCGCGGGACGTTATGAGCGTGGCGTTGAACGTGCCGAACGACCCGGTGTCAACCCGTAGCGCTGCAATCGACGATACAGCGTACTCCGTGTGATGCCCAGTGACTCCGCGGCCTGTGCCATGGTTGCGTGCGCCGACACCACGTGCTGCAAGTGAGCGCGGGCAGCGTCGGTGGGATCACCAGTTGCAACAGGAGCGAAACCCTTCGCAGCCGCGGCATTCGAGCCAATCGTGCCATCTGGCGATGCCGTTCCCACCGTCAGCTGCGCACGCAGCGGCGCCGGCAAGTCAAACAAATCGAGCTCTGCTGACTCGGACAGCGCCACCATGCGGTGCACAACATTGCGCAGCTCCCGCACGTTGCCGGGCCAGTCGTGCGCAGCAAGCGCTTCTAGAACTGCGGGGGCGAACGTGTGGGGTACAGCACTTGGCGCGTCAAGCAGAAAACGCTGCGCGAGCGAAACGATATCCTCGCGACGATCACGCAGCGGTGGCAGCGTTATGCTCAACACGTTGAGGCGATGAAATAAATCATCGCGCAATCGTCCGTCGGCCACGGCCGAACGCACGTCACGATTGGTGGCTGCCAAAATTCGAACATCAAGCGGGCGTGCGGTGTGCTCGCCAAGGCGCGTGACTTCGCCCTCTTGCAACACCCGAAGCAGTGCCGCCTGCGCAGCTGGAGAAAGCTCTGCGACTTCGTCAAGAAACAGCGACCCGCCATCGGCAGCCTGAAACTTGCCCACAGTACCCTCGCGCCGTGCGCCGGTAAACGCACCCGACGCGTGGCCAAAGAGCTCGCTCTCCATGAGATCACGAGGGATCGCTGCACAGTTCACGGCAACGAACGCGCCAGCGTGTCGCGGACTCGCATGATGAATGGACTGCGCAAGTACCTCTTTGCCGGTGCCGCTTTCACCCATTAACAACACGGGTAAATCTGTGCGGGCGCAGGCGCGCGCCAGACGTCGCACTTCGTGCATGCACGCTGCATCACCGATCAGATGAGCCAGCGTATATCGCGTGGTTGAAGCGGTGAACGCGGTCGAACCGGCGGCAGCAGACAGAGCAGCCGAACCAGCGCCTTTAGCGGCGCCTGAAGCGGACCCCGAGACGGTGTCTGCACCGCGGGACGGTGTGGTGGCGCGGTTGCGCGAGGCCGCAGCACGATTGGCCGAAAGCACCAGGCATCCGGCCACGACACGACCTTCGGCCTTCACTGGATGCAGCGCAGCGGTGCGCGCACCGAGCAGCGGATGTACCACATCCTCAGGAGACGACGACTCCGCGCGATGTATCAGCTCGGCCATGGCCGAACGTCCGTCGGCGCCGAGTCCGTTCAAGCGGCGCTGAGTACGCTGAAGCACGTCAGAATCGGCCAGAACCCGGCCGGTACGGTCCACCGCCAGCACGACGTCAGACGGGTAGCGGGACGCCAGTGATGCATACTGCATGAGCAAACGCGTACGGGAATCGGCGTCGCGCGCGCCCAGCCGTTGTTCGAGCGCTACGGCGATCGCGGTTGCCATGGTAAGCGCGTACGGATGCGCTGCCTCGCGTGAACCTGACAGGTCAATCACCGCAACCACCTTGCCAGTCCCTGGGTCGCGCACCGGAACCGATGCACAATGCCATTGCTGCCACTGCTCGCAATAGTGTTCGGCCCCGACCACGTGAACCGCCTTCCCAAGGGCGAGCGCTGTACCGGGACCATTGGTGCCAACAGCATCCTCTGACCACAGCCCGCCCGGTGCAAAGTTTATCTGTGACAGTTGTTCAAGGGTTCCAGGATCACCGTCGGCAGTGAGCATGCGGCCCGCTGCGTCAAATGCCGCCAGCATGTGATTGGCACCAATGTATCCATCGCGTTGCGCTGACAGCACGCCAGCAAGCGGTTGCAGCCATTCGCACTCGTCACGTGCGCGTTGCAACGCATCTCCGGCGAGCACCAACGGTGCCGTGGGCAACGCCGGCGCCACGCCCGCAACGCGGGAACGCTGCCACGACGCCGCGATGCGTGAGCGAACGGCATTGCCGGACGGTTCTCCCCGAAGCACGCGCGACAAACAATCCGCCACGGCGGATTGGGCGCGTCGGCCAATGGGAACAGCTTCATTCCCGATGCTCTGTTGCGCATTCATAGCAAGGAGCATCGGACACGGACCAGGAGCCCGCAAGACACGCGACATGTGTCGCGTCCCATACCGCGACACATGGCCCGCTTGGCTCACCGGTCGCACCGGCGCGCCGTGGCGTTTTTGTCCCCCGTCAGGATCGACCATGTCGATGTAAGCCCATACGGCGAAGAAGTTTACGCGTAACCACGCTCCGTGATCCTTCCGGTTCAATCCATTTGGCACCGGCCTTGCACAGTAAGGACATATCCCCGTGTCTACATCACCAGAGCGATTCACACTTCAGCACTGCCGAGGTTCGTATGGCCACAGTGTCCCGCCCCGATGCCGCACACGCACAGTTACCAGAAGGAGCCGCTGCGTTCGCGATCACCATTCCCATTAAATCGCGCTACGACAACTGGATAAACGGGAAATCCTCCGCACCCGTCAAAGGCAAATACTTTTCCAACCCGACACCCATCACAGGTCAGGCGCTGTGCGATGTGGCGCGCTCAACCGCCGAAGATGTGGAGTTGGCGCTCGATGCCGCGCACGCCGCCGCCGACAAGTGGGGGAAAACTCCACCGGCCGAACGCGCCCTCATTCTGCATCGCATCGCCGATCGCGTAGAAGAGAATCTTGAAGCGCTGGCCGTCATTGAAACCATCGACAACGGCAAGCCAATCCGCGAAACGAAGAACGCGGATCTTCCGCTTATCATCGATCACTTCCGCTACTTCGCCGGCTGCCTGCGTGCGCAGGAAGGTCGACTGAGCCAGCTCGACGATGATACCGTGGCTTATCACTTTCACGAGCCGCTGGGTGTCGTTGCACAGATCATCCCGTGGAACTTCCCGTTGCTCATGGCCACGTGGAAACTCGCGCCCGCACTCGCAGCTGGTAACTGCGTGGTACTCAAGCCGGCTGAGCAAACGCCGGTGAGCATCATGGCATTTGTGGAGTTGGTGGCTGATCTGCTGCCGCCCGGTGTGCTCAATGTGGTGCAAGGCTTTGGTGTCGAAGCCGGCAAGCCGCTGGCCTCCAGCCCGCGCGTGGCCAAGGTCGCGTTCACCGGTGAAACCACCACCGGTCGGTTGATCATGCAGTATGCATCGGAAAATCTCATTCCGGTCACGCTTGAGCTGGGTGGCAAGTCGCCCAACCTGTTTTTTGCTGACGTGATGGATCAGGATGACGCATTTTTCGACAAGACGCTCGAAGGCTTTGCCATGTTTGCGTTCAATCAGGGTGAAGTGTGCACCTGTCCATCACGCGCGCTCATTCAGGAATCGATCTATGACGCGTTCATGGATCGTGCGCTCGAACGCGTCAATAAAATCAAGCAGGGACATCCGCTCGATCCGACAACCGCGCTTGGTGCGCAGGCCAGTCAGGATCAACTTGAAAAGATTCTCAGCTACTTTGACATCGGCAAAAAAGAAGGCGCCGAGGTGCTCACCGGTGGGGCGCGTGCCACGTTGGACGGCGAGCTGAAAGACGGTTACTACGTGCAGCCAACAATCTTCAAGGGACACAATCGCATGCGGGTGTTCCAGGAAGAGATCTTTGGACCCGTTGTCTCAGTGACCACGTTCAAGGACGCCGACGACGCGCTCAAGCTGGCCAACGATACGCTGTACGGTCTCGGTGCCGGTGTCTGGACGCGCGATACACATCTCGCCTACCGCCTTGGCCGCGGCATCAAAGCCGGTCGTGTGTGGACCAACTGTTATCACGCCTATCCGGCGCACGCCGCGTTTGGTGGCTACAAGCAGTCAGGCATTGGTCGCGAGAATCATCTCATGATGCTCAATCACTATCAGCAGACAAAGAACCTGCTGGTGTCCTATTCACCGAATGCGCTCGGGTTCTTCTGAGCGACAACGGGAGCTCAATGTCAGACAACCAGGTGACCGCGCTACCGGAAACCGGTAGCGCGTCATTGCACGTGTCACGCGTTGCCGCCACCGCAGCAGCAGAATCACTGCTGCGCGAGCTCGAGATCGAAAACGGGCCGCTGTTGTTGCATCAGTCAGGGGGCTGTTGCGACGGCAGTGCGCCCATGTGTTTTCCGCAACGCGAGTTTCGCATTGGTGACAATGACGTGTATCTCGGGCGTATTCAAAACACGCCCGTGTACATTGGTGGCCAGCAGTTTGAGTATTGGCAACACACGCACCTCACCATTGATGTGGTGCCGGGGCGGGGCAGTGGGTTTTCACTCGAGGCGCCGCTGGGCGTGCGATTGCTCACGCGCTCACGACTGTTCACCGACGCTGAATACGCAGTGCTTCAGGCCGAGGGGAGCCCACCGCGCGGTCCCGACGCGATGGAGTCTAACAAATCAACTTGAAGACGAGCGTGTCGGCTCCGGCACGCAGCGTATCAACGTCGTTGTACGTGGCACAACGCTGTGCTGCACCTGTTATGCGCCACACCCCCTCCCGCAAGATGGCCGGAGAGATGCGTTCGGAGTAGCCGCTGAGGGCGACCTGACCTGTGCTGTCAATAAACGAAATGCTCGCGTCACCAGGGGTCACGCTCAGCCAGACACGCGCACAGCGTGCAAGTACAACATTGTGCGAGATTGTTTGTCCGGCGGCCACAGTGAGTGTGTCCACGACTTCGTTGTACGGACAGCCTTGAAACACCCCGGGCCCGCTGGGCAGGGCTGCGCGCACTATGTACTCGCCCACCGACGCTCTCGCTCGCCGCCACGGAGCCGGTCCCACGCGTTCACCGTTGATGTACAAAATCGCGTCGTCGCTGGCGGTCGAAACATCGAGCGACCCAAAGCGTGGAACGTTCGCCGGCGTGGGCGCTTTGCGCACGCTGGGCGTACTGTCCGGCGGCGTGGCCGCGGACAACGAATCTGCAACCGCGGCCGCCGCAAGCACGGAATCCGCTAGCGCCTGCGCAGAATCAGCCAACGCCAGCAGACTGTCTGGACCTGGCGCCGGTGAGTTGCCGGCGAACGCCAGCTGCCGTGACCGCAACAGTCCAATGCCGCCCACCAGCACCACCAGCAGTCCTGCAAGCATGAGCGGATTGCGCCATGACCGCATGCTTCCGACTACCGTGTGCGTGGTAGTAGTTCCACCAGGCGTGAGCGCGAGTCTCGAACCAGTGGCCGGCGCCGTGGGCAAGCGCGACAAGGCGTCAGAAAGCTCGGTGGCGTTGGCGAAACGATCGGATGGCTTCTTGGCCAATAACCGCAGTATGATAGCTTCGAACGCTGGCGACAGACTGGCCACATGCTCCCGCGGCGGTTTGGGCGCAACATCTACGTGTTGTCGCGCCACGGCATACCAGTCCTCGCCCTCAAACGGCAGCTTGCCGGTCGCCGCCCGGTAGAGCGTGATACCCAGCGCGTACAAATCGCTGCGCCCGTCCAACGGCTCACCCCGCGCCTGCTCGGGGCTGAAATAGTGCGGCGTGCCGAGCACTTGGTTGGTGGCACTCAGATCGGCCCCGCTCGTGAGCGCACGCGCCAGCCCAAAGTCGCAGACAATGCTCTCGCCGACTGTGCCAATGAGGATGTTGTCCGGTTTGATGTCACGGTGCACAATCTCGGCCGCGTGAGCCACAGCCAGCGCACTGGCCACATCGAGCCCCACCCGCACCACATCGCTTTCCGGCAGGTAGGGCATCACTTCCAGTCGGCGGGCCAGCGACATGGGTACCAGATCCATGGCGACCCAGGTGGCGCCGTGGCCTTTGCCCACATCGCGAACGGTCACGATATTGGGGTGGCGCAGCTTGGCGGCCGTGGTGGCCTCGCGCCTGAAGCGGGCTTCGGAGACCTCGTTTCCGGTGTGCTCGGGGCGCAGCACCTTGACCGCCACCGGGATCTCCAGCTCGACGTCCACCGCTTCATAGACCCACGCGTACGCGCCGGCACCTAACAGCCGCGTCAGGCGATAGCGGCCGCCGAGGGTCTGACCGAGGAAGCGTTCTGGCACGTAGGCAGAGACGAAGGGTGGGCAGGCAGTCGCGGAACGCGCGGGTCCTTTACAGCCCGTCGCGGTAGAGTTAACATATTATGCTAACATCATTTGCGGTATCTTACGAGATGCCGCCCCACAGCACCGCTTCCGGTGTGGTCCCAACATGGGCACTGCGCCAGTTAGCGAGGAGAATCACACCAAAGATGGCGTTCGATAAGGCCCCCACAATCGAGAAGTACCGTACGCACGAAACAGACACCGGTTCAGCACGTGTGCAAGTCGCCATGCTCACCGATCGGATCAACTATCTCACCACGCACTTCCGCGCGCACCACAAAGATCATCACAGCCGCCGCGGTCTGCTCAAGATGGTTGGTCGCCGTCGTCGCCTTCTCGACTACATCAAGCGTACCAACGTAGAAGGATATCGTAGTTTGGTGCAGGAACTCGGCCTCCGCTACTGAGGTCGTTCGCAGTACCGATCGCGCGGGGGCATGCTGCCACCCGCGCGATTTCTTTTCTGGCAGCAAGCAACCACAAAGCAACCACGCAATGATGCAAAGAATCGAGCGGACCTTCGCAGGCCGCCAGCTCGTCATCGAGACGGGCCGCATGGCCAAGCAGGCTGCAGGGTCAGCCCTGGTACAGTTCGGCGACACGGTCGTTCTCGCCGCGGTCACCGTCAGTGACAACGAAAGTCACCTCCCGTTTTTCCCGCTCACTGTCGAGTACAAAGAGCGCACCTACGCCGCGGGCAAGTTTCCGGGCGGATTCATCAAGCGCGAAGGCCGGCCGCACGACCACGAAATCCTGTCGTGTCGTGTCATCGACCGTTCTATTCGTCCGCTGTTCCCCGAAGGCTTCAAGAATGAAGTCCAGGTGTTCGTGTACGTCATCTCCGCCGATCAGGAAAATGACGCCGACGTGCTCGCGCTGCTCGCGACCTCGTTTGCACTGAACAACTCGCGCATTCCGTTCAAGGAGCCCATTGGCGGCGTTCGCATTGGACGCGTGCAGGGACACTGGGTACTCAACCCCACGTTCCAGCAGCGTGAGTTCTCCGATATGGAACTCGTGGTCGCCGGATCGGAAAAGTCCATCGTCATGGTAGAAGGCGGCGCCCTCGAAGTCTCTGAAGGCGACGTGCTCGAAGCGCTCACGATTGCGCACACGGGTGTGAACGAACTCATTGACGTGCAGAACGAACTGCTGGGCAAGGGTCGCGCGACAAAGATGGAGTGGACCAAAGCCGAGCCGCCCGAAGGCGTCGTGGTGCGTGTGAAGGAGTTGGCCGAAGGAAAGATCACCGAAGCCATCAACCAGAAAGACAAGCACACGCGCATTGAAGCCGTGGAGCGCACCAAAAAGGAACTGGCCGCAGGACTGCTGGCCGAGTTCCCGGATAACTCCAAGGACGTTCACACGCTGCTCGGCGACGTGGAATACTACGCCATGCGCAATCAGGTGCTCGACACCAAGAAGCGTGTGGACGGTCGCAAGGCCGATGAAATCCGCGACATCAGCGTAGATACCCGTTTGCTGCCGCGTACGCACGGCTCCGCGCTCTTTACGCGTGGACAGACACAGGCACTCGTTGTCGCCACGCTCGGCACACAAGCCGACGCGCAGCGTATGGATTCGGTGAATGAGTCCAAGGAGCAGCTCAAGACGTTCATGCTGCACTACAACTTCCCGCCGTTCTCCACCGGTGAAGTGCGCCCCATGCGTGGCACCAGCCGTCGCGAGATCGGTCATGGTAATCTGGCCGAACGTGCACTGCAGGCCGTGCTGCCGGCGTTCGAAGACTTCCCGTACACCATTCGCATCGTGTCCGACGTGCTCGAGTCCAACGGCTCGTCGTCCATGGCGTCGGTGTGTGGTGGTTCACTGGCCATGTACGATGCTGGTGTACCGATCAAGGCTGCGGTGGCCGGTGTCGCCATGGGACTCATCTCCGATGGCAAGCGCTACGCCATTCTCACCGACATTCTGGGCACCGAAGATCATCTCGGCGACATGGACTTCAAGGTGGCCGGCACGCGTGATGGCATTACGTCCATCCAGATGGACATCAAGATCGAAGGACTCGACCTCAAGATCATGGAAGAGGCCCTCGAGCAGGCACGTGTTGGACGCTTGCACATTCTGGGCGAAATGGACAAGGCACTGGCCGCGCCGCGCGAAGAACTCTCCGCGTACGCACCGCGCATTGTCACCATGAAGATTCCGTCGGACAAAATCGGCGATCTTATTGGTCCCAAGGGCAAGACCATTCGCGGCATTCAGGACGAAACCGGCGCCACGCTCAGCGTGGAAGACGACGGCACTGTCACGATTGCGGCCGTTGGTGGTGAGTCCATGGAACGTGCGCGTCAGATGATCGCGTCACTGACCGCCGAACCGGTGGTGGGTGATACGTACGAAGGTGTGGTCAAGAGCACGACCGCGTTCGGCGCGTTTGTTGAAATCATGCCGGGTACGGAAGCGTTGTTGCACATCTCTGAGCTCAAGCACGAGCGCGTCGCCAACACCGAAGACGTGGTCAAGAAGGGCGACACGGTTCGTGTGAAGCTCATCGATCGCGATGAACGTGGACGGTTGCGTCTGTCCATGAAGGCGTTGGAGCCGCGTCCGGAAGGCATGCCGGAACCCGATCCGGCCGAGGCGCGTGAATCGCGTCCGCCGCGTGAAGGTGGCGATCGCGGTGGTCGCAGTGGTGGCGGCCGCAGCCGGGAACGGCGCTGAGCACGCGCACGCTTCTCGCGTCGTCTGTGCTCGATAACGTCAACCGGCCGGTGTCATTCGTGACACCGGCCGGTGTTCGTCGTACGGATTGCGCCAACGGCCTTACTGTGCTGTCGGAGTTTGTACCGGGACGCCGTACTGTGGCGTTTGGTGCTTGGGTTCGCTACGGCACGTTGCACGAACAGGCTGAACAGATGGGACTGTCGCACCTGCTCGAACACATGGTGTTCAAGGGCACCGCGCGTCGATCAGCGCGAGATCTGGCGCTTGCCCTGGAGTCGTTGGGTGGGTCGCTCGATGCGTATACCGAGCGTGAGTTCACGTCGTATCAGGCGCGTGTGCTTGACCGGCATCTTGGTGTTGCGGTTGATGTGATCGGGGATCTCGTGTTCAACGCGCGCTTGAGTGATGAGGATCTGGCGCTGGAGCGTCAGGTGATTCTCGAAGAGATCGCGATGGTGGAAGACACACCCGATGATCTTGTGTTTGACTTGCACAACGAAGCGTTGTGGGGCGCACACCCGCATGCGTATCGCATTCTGGGTACGCGCGAAACAGTGCAGTCGCTTACGGGTGATCAGCTGCGTGAGCTGCGCGCGTCACAGTATCAGCCGGCCGGATTGGTTGTTGCAGCGGCGGGCAATGTCACGCACGAAGAGTTGCTCGAGGTGCTGGGCGCACACGGATGGCTCGATCGCGAGGCGGTGACTGTCAACACACCGTCGGTTGCGGCGCCGGTGGCACAGTCCGGCGTTCAGCGGCATTACCCGCGCAAGGACATTGCGCAGGTGCACCTGGTGCTGGGCGCGCAGGGGCCTCGTCACGGCGAGCCACGTCGCTACGCCTTCGAACTGCTGAGCACGCTGCTTGGCGGTGGCATGAGTAGTCGTTTGTTTCAACGGGTGCGTGAGGAGTTGGGATACGCGTACAGCGTCTACCACTTTCATTCGCCCTATCAGGACGTCGGGCATCACGGCGTGTATCTGGCGAGTGCACCGGGGTCGGCGCAAAAGGCGCTCGATGCGGTGCGTGAGATTGTGGCCGATGTTGCAGCCAACGGAATGCCCGAAGAAGAGATTGCGGCCGGTCGTCAGCAGTTGGCTGGTCATTTGGTGATGTCCATGGAAAGCGTCAGCGCGCGCATGTATCGCGCTGCCACATCTGCGCTGTATCATGAACCGTTGCGCACGGTAGATGAAATGCTCGCTCGTGTTGATGCCATCGATGAGGCTGCGGTCGCTGAGGTGGCAGGCGAGTACTTCAATCCTGCGCACATGACACTTGTCAGTCACGGCCCCAAGGCTGTGCGCTGATTTAACACTCCCCTTTTTATTACTACTGCCATGCGTGTCGGCGTACCCAGCGAGATCAAGACCAACGAGAATCGTGTCGCCCTTGTACCGGCTGGCGCCGAAGCGCTGGTAACGGCGGGCCACGAAGTATTCATTCAGGACGGTGCCGGTGTTGGCAGCGGTTTTGAAAATGCAGACTACGAAGCCGTCGGTGCAAAGATTGTGCCTGACGCGGCTACGGCGTGGGGCAACGCCGAGCTGCTGCTCAAGGTGAAGGAGCCGATTGCGTCGGAGTGGCAGTATTTGCGCCAGGATCTCACACTGTTCACGTACCTGCATTTCGCGGCCGACGAGGCGCTCACGCGCGCGCATCTCGACAGCGGCGCTACGTGCATTGCGTACGAAACAGTGGAGCTGCCGACGCGAGAGTTGCCGTTGCTCACCCCCATGTCGGAAGTGGCAGGTCGCATGGCCGTGCAGCAGGGCGCCAAGTATCTGGAGAAGTTGTTTGGCGGACGTGGTGTGTTGCTGGGTGGCGTGCCGGGTGTTGTGCCGGGCAAAGTCGTGATTCTGGGTGGCGGTGTGGTGGGTACCAACGCGGCCAAGATGGCGGCGGGTCTTGGTGCGCAAACGGTCATTCTCGATTTGTCACTCGAGCGCCTTCGCTACCTCAGTGATGTGATGCCGGCCAATGTGCAGCTCGTTCACAGCAACCGGCACAACATTCTCGAACAGATCAGCACCGCTGATCTTGTGATCGGTGGCGTATTGATTGCTGGTGCACGTGCGCCGCGTCTGATCCGTCGCGAAGATTTGTCGGGCATGTACAACGGGTCTGTGATTGTGGACGTGGCGGTCGATCAGGGTGGTTGTGTGGAGACCATCCGTCCCACCACGCACGAAAACCCCACGTACGTGGTGGACGGTGTCACGCATTACGGCGTAGCCAATATGCCGGGCGCCGTACCGCGCACGTCAACCCTGGCGCTCACAAACGCCACCATGCCGTATGCGGTGCAGTTGGCAAACAAGGGATGGAAGGCGGCGTTGCGCGACAATCCGGCGCTGCGCAAGGGGCTCAACATGACCGGCGGCGTGGCCACGTACAGAGCGGTGGCCGAGTCCTTTGATCTGCCGTACCAGGAAGCGGAACTTTTTCTTGGTTCGTAAAGTCTGAGGCGGTGCACTGCAGGCGACGGACATGGCGCCGTCGTCCTGCGGTCGGCGCGCCCGCGCAAACTACACACCAGCGTTCGCGGTTGGCTGCTGTTGCAATCTTGAATGCCGCCCGGAGGAAGACTCATGAAAGGTGTCTGCCGCAAACTCCTTGTGTTATGCCTGTTGCTGTGCCATACGGCGCTCGACGCGCAGGAGATGACACGTCGCCGCATTGATCTGGGGTTTGGCCTGGGTCATGGAGCGGGTGGGCCAGATTACACCACGGACCGCACGCTGCTCGCAGGCTCGATTCTGCTCTCCGGTGCAATGCGTCAAATGTCGGGCGGCGCGTTGGTGCTGGCCGGCAACGTGTCCGGAAACATGGTGTGGCGGCGGTCAGACTGCATTGGCGGATGGTTTGGCAGTTGCAGCGGCTTCCCCAGTGACCTTTCGTTGGGCGTGCTCGCGGGTTGGTCGCAGCGCGAGGATCAGTGGGGGTCGTTGCGGGTGCTCGCCGGTCCGGCGTGGTTTACCGCCAGTGACAAAGAGCGCGGCTTTGGCATCACCTCCCGCATAGACTTCGCTCGTCAGCTGACGTCGCGCTACGCGTTTGTTGTGTGGACGCAAGCGCAGATGCGACCCAACGTAGGCGGTGACTTTCTTGCCATGGCCACGGCCGGAATAGGTGTGCGTGCATCACGGATTGTCAGGCTTCCGCGTTCAGGTCCCAACGTTCCCGCGCTTCCGCCGCCACCCGGCACCAAGCTGCCACCGTTGTGAGCACGAGCCGCATAGTCCGTGCGTTGTGGTGTGATAGCTGAATGGCTATCGTTCCCCTATGACTGACTCCGCTGCGACCCTGCTTCGAACGGCACGCCAGCGCGCTGGTGTCTCCCAGCGCAGGCTCGCTGAGCGTGCCGGCACGAGCCAGTCGGTGATCGCGCGCATCGAGCTCGGTGAGACATCGCCGTCGTGGGAAACACTCCAACGCTTACTCTCGGCTGCGGGATTTGAGTTGCAGGTAACCCTTTGTGCAAAACCTGTGTCGAACTCCCACATGCTCGCTGACGCTGAGCGCATCCTCAGTCTGTCGCCGGCAGATCGGTTGGCCGAGGTAGCGAACGTCAGTCGGTTTGAGGCTCTGG
>JBBSPO010000034.1:0-19393 GCA_038258695.1 Gemmatimonadales bacterium
CTCTCAACCAGCTCCAGCAGCACTGGTGACGACTCGGCTGTCTCAGTGGTGCCCAGAATGGCCACTTCGCCAACGCTGGGCGTGCCGCAGACGGCAAAGTTGCCGAGGGAATCGCTGCGCGCCTCCCGCTCCTGGATCTGGGTCATGCCAGTGCTCGGCAGGATCACCTGAAACTGCACACGGACACGCGCGTCGGGAATGCGAGTGCGACCGTCCGGCAGCACCACCGTACCCACCAGCACGCCGCGGTACGCATCGCTTTCAAAGTCGGCCGCGCACACCTCGCGCCACACGGTGAGCACGCTGGGCGTCGCAAGCGCCGCATCAGTCCAACGCGAGCGGTCCGCCGGCCGCTGGGCCACAAGTCCAGTGATGCCGGTGTCGTCGAGCGATGGGTGAAATGCGGACAGCTGCGTGATCCGCTCATCGCCTACGAGCACAAACTGCCCAAGCGAATCGGTAGTTGCCGTGGCGCCGCCTGGTTGCGCGGTGACAAATGCGTCGACCAGCGGCGTCAGTGACAGGCTGTCAAACACCACGCCGCGAACCGTATCGGGGGCCAACGCCGAATAGAGCGCACGACTCAACATCGTGCGGTCCAGACGCTGGGTCGCGAGTGTGCTGACGGTTTCGTGTGCCGACGCGCCATTCAGGGTAGCCAGCAACAACAGCGCGGCGCTGCCACATAGGGCAATCGACCGAGCGGACGCGATGCGGCGTACCGCAGATTTTGCCGAGCCGGCTGACGACCGACGGGAGAAGTTGGGAGACATGCCGGAAAGATGACGGATCAGACGCCAAGCGACCACCCACGGCGCAAGACTCCGTCAATACGCGGGCATTACGTTGTGGCATGACTTCGCCAAATCCGCACTTCAAGTTCATGGTTTCGCACACCGCCGGCGCCGCACGACGGGGCGAGTTTGTGACACCGCACGGAACGGTACAGACGCCCGCCTTCATGCCGGTGGGTACGCATGGAGCGGTGCGTGGGTTGTCTGTCCACGATGTAAAACGCGCTGGAGGGCAAATGATGCTGTCCAACGCGTATCACCTGTACCTCAGACCCGGCGATGATATGGTGCGTGCGCTGGGAGGGCTGCACGCCTTTACACGCTGGTCCGGGCCGATGCTCACCGACTCTGGTGGCTTCCAGGTCTTTTCGCTGGCCAAGTACCGCAAAGTGACGGAGCACGGGGTGGAGTTTCGCAGTCACCTGGACGGGTCGCTGCACGAATACACACCGGAGCGCGTCATGCAGATTGAGCGCAATCTGGGCGCCGATGTGATCATGCAGCTTGATGAACTCATTGCCGGAGGCGGCGACTATGAACTGTCGCGATCGGCCATGGAGCGCAGCCTGCGTTGGCTTGAGCGTTGCGGCAAAGAGTTTGCGCGGCTGGAAACCGAGGGCCGCTCTGACGGGCTGCAGTTGCCGGCGCTGGCTGGCCGGACGGAACCGCACGCGGATGAAGAACGTCGGGCGCCGGCGCAGGCACTGTTCCCCATTGTTCAAGGCGGTGTGCACGATGAGCTGCGCCGGGCATCGGTACGTGGCCTGCTTGAGCTGGGTGACTGGGTGGGCGTAGCGGTGGGCGGATTGTCGGTAGGTGAATCGAAGCCCGACATGTACCGCACGATTGATGTGTGCGAACCGCTGCTCCCGCGCGACAAACCGCGCTATCTCATGGGCGTGGGTTTTCCCGACGACCTGGTTGAAGCGGTACGGCGTGGCATCGATCTGTTTGATTGCGTCGCGCCTAATCGTATGGGACGCGACGGCACGGCATTCACACACGACGGCAAAATGCAGATGCTGCAGGCCGCCTATCGCACGGACCGTCGCCCATTGGTGGCAGACTGCCCGTGTGAAGCGTGCACCGAATATGACCGGGCATATTTGCGACATCTGTTCAATGCCAACGAACCGTTGGGGCAGCGTTTGTTGGCGCTGCACAATACGGCGTTTGTGATCGGTCTCATGAACTCAGCGCGTGATGCGATTGAACGCGGCACGTTTGAATCGTGGAGCGAGGATTGGCTGGCGCGCTATCACGCAAAGTCGCCGGCGTAGCGTGCGTTACAGCCAGTCCGACTACTGCGGCCCGATGTTGATGTAGTCCAGAAAGACGCGACTCGATCCCCGTGACTCATCGGAATCTGACTGCAGCGTCACGCCAACTACCTCGTGTGCAGCAACCGGTACGTCGGGAAACGCCTGCGCGACATCAACGGCCAGATTGCGCGATATGGTTTGCCAGGTGCCATCGGACTGCGTGCCGCCAATGTTCACCAGCCACGCCTCCGGCAACGTCGTCACCACGAGATTGCGCTTGGACGATACGGCTTCAATGAACGCTCCATCAGCAGGTTCCACGCCATCCTGATCAGGAGCGCCCCAGGTGTAGCCGAACAGGCGTGTGACACCGGCCGCACCGTCGCGAGTGTCGCGCAGTACAAACCACAGTTTGAACGCCGCGTCGTTGGCGCCGCGACGTCGCCGACCCGGATCGACCGAGCGCACGTTCTCCGCTACCTGCAGCCGCATGCGCAGTGCTGGGAACTCGGTCAGCTGGAAGCGGTGCGCGACGGTTGTCATCTTGATTGCACTGCCGCGTGTGGCCAATTGACAGGCGCGGCCTGACTCGGTGCCATTGGTGGCAATCGTGCCGAATCCATCGTGTGCATCATTCTCGCGGCCCCCGTTTCCTGCATCGTACCAAAACTCGTATTCGCGACGGAAGCCAGCCATCTGTGCCTGATCGCAACGAAATACTGCGCCATCCGGATGACGAGCGCGACTCATACGCGCGACTTCCACATCGCCAAACGACGAGGCAGCACCCATTCGAAATGTCCCTGACGCCGTCCAACCGGTTGACCCGCCCGGAAGCGGCTCAGGGTCTCGCAGACGCTGACCCAGATCCGGCAGCGTTGATCGGGCCTGGCTTGAGGCAACGTAGGCGCGGCGTTGTTGAGTGCGCGCGCGTTCCCACGACGCAGCGCGCGAGCGGTCGAGCGCTCCAAGTTCACCTAGCGTGAGCACCAACGCCTCCATAAATGCTTCCTGCGGAAACGATGACGCCGTGATGCCGGCAATGTGATCAGCGTTGATCTGCCCCAGGTCAAGAGCGGGCACACCTTCGGGAAACCGCGAAGACCGCAGTGCAACAACACCATCATTGGGTTCGTTAAACTGCCCCACACGTTTGGTGAGTTTCATGAATGGGTGTGCGTCATTCATGGAAGCGGTAAACGACACCGAAAACAATGCTGTACGATTGGCGACATCGGATTCATGCTGTGCCCAGAACGCCGACCGTGTGCCGGGCCAGAGCGATGGTGCGGACGACGCACTGTCGCACGCGGCGGGCATTGGCCGCGACACCGCCCAATCGAGCACAGCCGCCGGCAGCGACGCGCGTTCGGCCACCGGTGATCCCAGGTGCGGTGTCGCCAGCGTTACCAAGGCTGCGACGTGACGTGACGCCAGTGACGAGTCGGCGAGCAACATGTGCGTGGCATCAACCCCGCCCTTGGAATATCCAATGAGCAGATAGCGGCCTGGCGCATAGCCCCGTTCCTGTCGACGCGCGATATCACGACGCAACGCGGCGCTGATTATTGGCGCATTGTATTGCGCACTGCACCGACCGTCCACCGGTATGGTGAATGTGCGCACACCCAACCGATCGTTCACTGCCTTCAGTCCACGCTGCCACAGCTCGCCATCAAAGAGCTCACCATAAATACCGGGAATCAGTACCACTGCAATGTCCGACAGCTCCGGTGCGTAGTAGAGCGGCGGAACCGCTGGCTCGATATCGCGCCACAACTTTCGTTCGGCAAACACTTCGCTGAACAACTTGCCCGCGAGCACAGGTTGCGCGAACAGTTGCTCTGGTTCCGCCCGAATCTTTTCGCGTTGCGAGGCATGCCACTGCTCCGCGAACAATGCATCGCGCGGGTCGGGGGTGCTGTCCATTTCGGGTGCGTTGAGCGCCGCATTCAGGAAGTACGGTGTCGTCCACGCGAGCATGATCGCCCGACGGGCCAATGCTCCGCCTCCGCCTTCTGCACGGTCTGCTTCACCCTCCGAACGCGGCGGCGCCCACAGCTCACGCAACGACGCCAACGGCGCCAGACCGGGCGTGGCGCGCAGTTGCTGCTCGGCCAAATCCAGACGCCGCGACAACGCCTCACTTTCAAACAGCGTATCGAGCGAATCTGTGAGCGCAATCAGTGAATCCACGCCGTATGTCAGCCCGCCCAGCACATCGACATTGCTGAGCAGCTCACGTGTCTGATTTATCCGCGACTGCGTGTCGGAGTTGCTGTTTGACACAGCGCTGAACAGGTCGCGCAGCGCGTGCAGCGGGAAATACGACATCGACTGTACCACGATGTGCGCCCGTCTCAGGAACTCGGCATCCAGCGAGTGATCAGCCCGTCCGGTCACGACCACTTGCGCGGTGCGACGCGCCTCACGTGCGCGCGCTTCCGGGTTGTCGGGATGCATGTGCACCGCCTGCGGGTAGATGGTGTGCGGGTCTTCACCGGTCAGCGCCATGACCTCACCCGCGCGCACGGTGGCGGGCAACGCCGCTTTATTGGTGGCTACCACCCCCATTGAGGCGCGCGACGAGAGTGATCCGTGGGTTCGCACCATTCGCACCACGCGCGAGAACTCGCCGGAGTGTGCGTATCCATCATGCAAGTTGATGATCAGATCGGGTGCATTCTCCACCTGCTTGATGGCGCTTTGCACAATACGGTGTGGTGCATCGATGTAATTGCCTGCCTTTGTGGCCGCGCGCATGACACTGTCAGGAATCCACGTTGGTGTTTTCGTGCCCGAGCAGAGCTCTGCGGGGATCTGTAGCGGGTTGCCGCGAATGACTGTGTACGCGTAGTGCGAACCGTCATTTTGCCAACGCAACTGCGCTTCGGTGCTGTCTGGTCCAAGGATCACCACATGCCGATCGGTATCGCGTACCTCGAGCCAGGTGGCCAGTGAGACCCCAGGCTCCAGCAGCGCTTCACTGGCCACGCGACGCCGATGTTTGAGCTCCGGAAAGTACAGATTGACCATGCACGCCAAGGCAATCGTCACCACTGCCACTTCATTGGGCGCCGTGACCGTGCCGGTGTCGCGGCGTATGAGGCCGGCCCGTTCAATCGCGGCGTCCATTGATACCCACGTGAGATATGACTCGGTGTCGCCTTCTTCAAACGCCCCGGCGTTGCCATGGTCCGACACCAGCCACAGCTCCGGTTCCACGCCACGGGATTTCAGCGTGGCGAGAACGCCCGTGAGCATGCTGTCGATTTGCACCAGAAAGGGATGCAGCTCGTTCAGGTGTGTATGCGCTGTTGCGTCGGTTCCGCTGAAGTACACGCGGTAGTGCGAACCGGTAAATCCGTCGAGAATGTCACGCGCCGTTTGCGCCACTTCGTCGTTGAACAATCGCCGCCCGGGGAAATACATCAGCGGTTCAATAAGCGGATTGAAATACGTATCAAACGCTCGCATGTAGTTAAACGGACTGGCCTGCCGCTCAATGACCTGGCGTGGATCGTCGGCCACGCGCATGGTGTTGAGGTCAAACCAGCGTGCTTCGACGGTGCGAATGTTGCTGCGCGACCCAAAGACCTCACGCGTCTGCATGATCTCCGCCCAGGCCGGATGGCTCATGGACGGATAGGGCGCGATCATGGGCGCCGAGTGGGTGAACTGCTTGAACAGTCCGCGCGATTGCGCATGTGCAAATGCTTCCCAACTCAGGCCGTCCACTGCCAGGAAAAGCTGAGGCGGAGTGGCGGGCGAGGAATCCTGCGCGGGCACACGATCCAGCACAATCCGCGACAGTAACAGCACGCATCCGACAAGCGCCAACATCCACGACCACCACGGGATCGATGATTGGCGCTTGCCTGCGGGCTGTACACGGTGATCAGGGACGGGCTTGAGCGATGACATCCGCCATTATGCGACGGCGTATCGGACTAGAGCAAGCCGCGCAGCGACCTCGCCCAGGACACCTTACCGCTGAATCGCACTCACGACCGCCTCAGTGTGGTCAGTAAATACACCATCCACGCCGGCGTCCCGGAACGCCCGCGACTCAGCCGCAAAATCGGACGCGAACCGCGAGCCAATAAACACCGGCTCCTGCCGCAGCGTCCACACATGCACCTTCAAGTTCGACGCGTGAGCATCTCTCACCAACGTGGTTTCGCCGCTGTCCATTGGAATGACCAGCCGCTTTTCTGGACCGATGCCATATGCATACGAGGCAACACGTCGTAATCCGTCAGGCGTGAGCATCTCGGCGTAGGTCGGGATGCTCGCTTCAACGTCGCGATCAGGTGGTGATCCAGCAGCGATCAGTTGAATGAGACGCACATCGGTCTGCGACTTCAGTCGGCGAAGGTTGGCCACCTCAAATGACTGGATGAACACCGGCGCGTCGGCCCGATTCCATCCGGCACGGGTCAGCGATGCCAGCAGCTTCTCTTCGAGCGGCAGGCCGATGGAGCGAAAGTACGTCGGGTGTTTGGTCTCCGGGTACACGCCAACCACGCGCCCGCGTGTTCGGCCGAGTGAATCGGCCAGCGCCAATACTTCGTCAAACGTAGGAACCAGAAACTGCCCGTTGTAGCTGGAGTCCCGAAAGCTGAGTCGTTCGCGGGCGCGCAACGTTCGCAGCTCGGCGAGAGTTAAATCTTCGACAAACCACCCGGTCACATTGCTTCCGTCCACATTTTTGGTGGTTTGACGGTCCGGAAAGCGAAGGGCCGCGTCGGTGGTCTCGCCGATTTCATTCTCATGTCGCGCTACGAGCACACCATCACGGGTGCTCACCAGATCAGGCTCGATGTAATCGGCGCCCATTTGCACGGCCAGTGCGTAGGCCTCGAGCGTATGCTCCGGACGGTAGCCGCTGGCACCACGATGAGCGATGACCAGAAACGCGGGGTCGCGGGCCAGCAGGGGTTCATCCATGCGTGTTGAGTTGGATAGGCGGGGACCGGTGGACCGGCAACCTGTAATAACGCACAGGATCGCCAAGGCGAGCATGGCGGCATGGGGGCGGTTGCGCAATATCATAGGCCCAAGGTAAGGCGCCGGGATCGCTTCGTCCCGCGTTCCGGGTTCTCGTGACATCGTTGCGACACTTGGACTTCAGGATGCGCGCGCATCACTGAACGCCGCACAGCACAACACCCCCGAACCGTGACAACCGATTCGGGGGCGTTGCGTCTTGCTGCAATGAAACAGTTACTGGGCCGAGCGCATCCAACGGTTGAACTCGCGCAGCAGCTCCTCTTCTTCGCCAAAATCGCCCATGGTCGCATCGGCGCCGTTGAGCTGCTCCACGCGCAGCATCTGCGACATGGTCTTGCCACCGGCGGTGAGCGTGATACGGAAGTCACCACTGCTTACCATCCCGCCACCACCAAAGCCACCGCGACCACCGCGACCGCCACCAAACGGATTGAAGTCGGGGATGGCTTCGCGCATGGCGGCAAACACCGCCTGCACCGTGGTGACTTCATCGGCATCACGTGCGGCCGCACCAGCACCGCGCCCACCACCTGCCGGCGCGGTCGGGAAGCTCGGCGTCGGGCGCGATTCACCCGGCCGATCGTTACGTCCACCGCCGAATCCGCCACCGCCACCACCAAATCCACCTCGGCCACCGCCACCACCCCCGCCGCCCATCAGACGCTGGATGCCAGCGGGACCCTCAGCCATGGCGGTACGCGCCTGCGCGATCAGGTTGGCCGGAATCGATCCTTCCTTCTCAAGCGAGTCGAGCACGGCAATCGTACGGCGCGCCGTATTGATGCTATCACGCAGCTGAGCCGGCGAAAGCGGCGGCGCTGGCAACGGCTTGCCACGCATATTCCACGACACGCGATGCAGCCCGGGGCCACCGGGGCCATTGAGCGTGGTGATTGTGTCGCCCAGCGCATCCTGTACGACAATGCGCGCCTGACCGGTTCCGCTACCCACGCGATACCACACATCGGCACCGTACTGCGGGCTGGGCACCTGGAACACCTTGTTACCGCTGTTGCCACCGTTGATAGGTGGCTCGCCCCACTGGAACGCCGTACGCGGTTCAAACAGGTGCGACGCGGCCGCCATCACGGTGGGCGTCATCTGTTGCAATGGAGCCACGTCCACAATCCAGATGGACCGACCGTGCGTTCCGGCAATGAGCTCGCGATCACGCGGATGAATCTGCAGATCGTGCACCGGCGTGCTGGGGAAACCCGTCATGAAGCGCTGCCACGACTCACCTCTGTTGAGCGAGACGTACACGCCCACGTCGGTACCGACGTACAACAGGTTGGAGTTGATCGGATCTTCGCGAATCACGTGTACGTAGTCGATCTGACCCGTTGGCAGGTTGGACGCAATCGACTTGAACGTGCGACCGTAGTCCGTGGTCATCACAACATACGGGTTGTAGTCGTCACGGCGATGGTCGTCGAACGACACATAGAACGTGCCTTCGGACACATACGACGGTTCAATGCGCGATACGTACGCACCGGCCGGCACACCGGTGATGTTCTTTGTCACCTCTTCCCACGTGCCGCCATCATTTTTGGTGAGCCACACACGGCCGTCGTCGGTACCGGCAAACAGCACGCCCGGGCGCACCGGCGATTCATTCAGCGAGACAATCGTGGCAAACGTTTCGGCCTGCGTGACGTCCGGGGTAATACCACCAGTGGTGCGCGTTGACACACGAATTTTCATCGTGTCGGCGTACGACAGATCCGGTGAAATGGGAAACATGTTGTCGCCGCGCTGCACGCTCTTGAGTACGCGGTTGGCGGCGAAGTACAACGTGCCCGGATTGTGTTTGGAGATCAGGAACGGTGTGTTCCAGTTCCAGCGCAGCTGCAGATCGAGTGAATCCTGCTTCTGCTTTGTGCGAATGGTCGCGATCTGACGGCGCATATCTGCCGTTTCCGGACGTGATTCATCGCCGCGGATTACCGCAATGCTGTCTTCCCAGGCGCTGTATCCGTCGCGCCAGTTTGGCTTGCGCAGGGCTGAACGCGCACCGGTGGCCCAATCGAAGCGACCAATGTTGCCGCCCTGACTTTCCGAATAGATGACGTTCGGATCGGTGGGATCCTGCGCTGTCACGAATCCGTCGCCGCCACCAATGTTGTGCCACATGGCGTTGGTGATCGCACCCTGACGACGACGACTCGGTCCACACCACGAACCGTTATCCTGCAATCCACCACATACGCGATACGGCACCTGCATGTCATACGAAACCGCGTAGAACTGTCCCAGCGCAAATGTGTTCGGAAACTCCCACGTGCCGCCGCCATCAAGCGAGATGCCCAGGCCACCATCGTTGCCCACGAGGATGCGCTGCGTATCGTTGGGATCGATCCACATGGCGTGATGGTCCACGTGCAAACCAACGGTGGTATTACCGGCCGTCTTGCCACCATCACGTGAATACTTCACCGGCGTGGACGACCAGAACAACACGTCGGGATCCTTCGGGTCAACGCGGACCTGCGAGTAGTAGAACGGACGGGTATTGCTGGGATTGCGGTATTCCCATGTCTGCCCGCCGTCCTCAGATCGATACAGACCGCTGGGGCGACGCTGCTGCGCTGCGCCACGCTCGGGCTTCGCATTTGGTGCCGTGTCGGCTTCCACCATGGTGAACATGATGTTGGGGCTGCTCTTCGAAATTGCGATCTCGATGCGCCCCTTCATGGTCTCCGGGAATCCACCACCCTTCACCTCGCTCCAGGTCTCGCCACCGTCGGTGCTCTTCCAGAGCGCCGAACCCGGTCCACCGGAGTTAAGGAAGTACGGTCCGCGCACGCGCTGATAGGAGGAGGCGAACAGCACGTCCGGATTGGTGGGGTGCACCTGTACGTCGACAAAGCCGGTCTTGTCGTCAATGAATTTCTTGAGGGCCCACGTTTTGCCACCGTCGACGGTTTTGTAGAGACCGCGCTCAGGGTTGGATCCCCAGCCGTGACCCAGCGCCGCAACCCACACAATGTCAGGGTTGGTGGGGTGCACCTGCACGCGGCCGATGTGACGCGTTTCGGCCAGACCGAGGAACGTCCACGAATCGCCGCCATCGGTGGACTTGTAGATGCCGCCGCCGGCCGAAATCGAGTTACGTGAGTTCGGCTCACCTGTGCCCCAGTAAATCACGTTGGTATCGGACGGCGCGATCGCAAGATCACCACCTGCCGCTACACGCGCGGTGTCGAGCACCGGAAAAAACGTGGTCCCACCGTTGAGAGTCTTCCACACGCCGCCAGCGGCAGTCGAGACGTAGAAGGTGCGAGAGGGCGACGGAATGCCTTCGACGTCAACAATGCGTCCTGCCATGTTGGCGGGTCCGATATTGCGCCAGCGCAGGGCATTGATGGCGGCCGAGGCCGGATCGCTCGCGGCGGCGCGTTGTGCCTGCAACGGGGAGGCCGGCGTTGCGCCGATGGCACAAACACCGATCGCCAACAGCGTGAAATAGAACGGACGTCTCATGGTGCGAATCAGGGAGGCGGGAGGGGAATGTTGTGCGCCGAAATCCGGCGGATTGCCAATGTCGGTTTACGTGGGGGGAAGCGCCAGCGTTGCGACGTCGGGCTACAGTCCTTGCCGATCGGCTCCAAAAGCGTTTGCTTTAGGAAGCGGCCGCTTTTGCATCCTGCCTGTGCCGCATGGAGATTGGTATGAACTCGCCTTCCTCACCGTTGGCGGCTCCCCGCAGTCGGCGGGGTCTCACCCTGCTGGAATCCGGACGATCGCTCAGCGCGCGTCGGGCTTTGAGCGTGTGTGGCGGCATGTCAGTGCATCTGGTCACCATGGCCGGAGCCGTGGTCCTTCTGTCGCTGGAGTACCGCGGCGCGGAAAGCAGCGAGCAGATGTTGCGGGCGGTGTATTTGGCGCCTGACAACAAGGCCACTGCCAGCGTGTCGGAAGAGCGACTCTTGTATGCCGGCCTGGCCGGTAACGCCGAACTCGCGCCGGCCGAAGAGCAGACATCCGACGGAGCGGGATCTACCGAGGTCCCCGTACCCGGTGGCGGTGGCGGCGGCGACGGCAACGATGTAGTGGACGAAGCCGAACAGCTGGAGATGTCAGCGCTCGAGGATATCGCGCTCTCCATCGTTGAGGTTGACAGCGTCGTCACGCCCGACCCCAACAGCGCCGGACCGGAATACCCGGAGCGTTTGTTGCGCGCCCGCGTAGAGGGCGCCGTGCTGGCACGCTTTATTGTCGATTCCACCGGCCGAGCCGACCCGGTGTCATTTATCGCGGTGCAGACGTCCGACACCGCCTTCACGAGTGCGGTGCGACGCGCGCTGCCGGGTATGAAGTTCTCCCCCGCCACACTGCGCGGAGTCCCCGTGGCGCAGGTGGTGGTGCAACAGTTCACGTTCCGCGTGGCCAGTTTGCCGGGTGATACGCTGCCGATGGATACGCTGTCGGGTGACACGTTGCCCGGTAAGGTCCGGCCCGGCGACACGTTGCCGGCCGATGTCCGGTCGGGCGACACCGTACCGACCAGGCGTGCGCCGACCGAACGAGCCACGCCGTCTACAATGCCGCCGCGGGCGCTACGCTAGCGTCTCCCGTTTCTCGCTACCCCTCGCGCTACCCAAGCGCCGGAACCGGACGCAGCGCCACTGCACCCTCCGGCTCCACACTCGGCGCCTCCAGCGGCGGTGCCAGCAGCTTGTACATCACCGGTGTCACCAGTCGCGCAATGAAGGTGCTCGATACCAGCCCGCCAATGATCACCCACGCGAGCGGTGAGTACAGCGCCGACCCCTGCACCGCCAGCGGCAACAAGCCACCAATCGCAGTAATCGCTGTGAGCACGATCGGCACAAAGCGAATCTCACCAGCCTTCTGAATCGCGTCGTCAAGACTGTAGCCTTCGGCGCGCAGCTGATCGGTAAAATCGACCAGCAGAATGGACGTCTTGATCTCAATGCCGACGAGCGCAACAAAGCCGATCATGGCGGTAAACGAAAACGTGTAGCCGGTGAACAGCAGCGCCAGAATACCACCCACAACGCCCAGTGGAATAACCGACGCCACCACCAACGTCGTGCGGAAGCTGCGGAACTCAAGCACCAGAATCGCGAGAATACCAAACACGGCCACAATCACGGCCGACCCAATGCCACCAAAGCTCTCTTCACGGCTTTCAATTTCGCCGGCCGGATAGAGTCTGTATCCAACCGGCACGGTCACGGTTTCAAGTGCGCCGAGTACATCGCGTGTCACACGGTCGGTGTTGAAGCCGCTGCTGACATAGCTGGTCACGCTTACCGCACGCTCGCGTTCACGATGATCAATCACGGTGGCTTTGCCTTCAAAGCCCAGCGAAGCCACCTGACTGATGGGAATCAGCGCGCCCCGTACGGACGGCACGTAAATGCGGTCCAGCGCTTCTGTTGTGGGGCGCCCGTCGTGAGCCAGACGCACGATGATGGGATACTCACTGCCGTCGTCGGCGCGAAAGTCACCCGCTTCAAGACCCGCCACGCCCAGTCGCAGCGTACGATCGAGTTCGACAGACGGAATGCCGAGCAACCCCGCCTTCTGACGGTCCACCTGCAATCGCAAATCCGTGCGACGCAGACGAATGGGATTGCGCACGTATTGCGTACCCGGTGTTGCCGACATGACCTGCTCCACTCGAGCCGCTATCGCGCGCAGCGTATCGAGGTCGGGACCTTCAATGCGCATGGCTATTGGTGCTTCAATAGGCGGTCCGTTCTCGAACTCCTTGAGCTCAATGCGTGCGCCGGGATACTCGGCCAGGCGAGACCGCAATGTGTCCAACATGAGTGGCGTGCGCTTGGTGTCGTAGTCATTGAGCAGTACAAACAGTTGCCCACGGTTGGCGGCTTCGGCGCGCTGAAACACGTTGTAGTACACGGGCGGATTGTCTTTCCCGATGTTGCTGAACATCCCGCGCACCTGAGGATGCGCACCGATTACCCGCTCCGTGAACTGCACGGCGCGGTTCGTTTCTTCGAGGCTCGACCCATCGGGCGTTTCAATGTCAATATGAAACTGTGGTGTGCCCGCTTTGGGAAACAGCGAAAAACCCACGGTGGGCACGAGCGCCAGACTGCCCACAATCAGCAACGCAGACAGGGCAAGCGTGCGACCGGGAAACGCCAGCGCACGACCAAGCAACGGTGCATACGTCGTACGAATGCCGCGATCGAGCGCCTGCAAAAAGCGATTGCCCTGCTTGGACTCCTCGCGGGGAAGAATCCGACTCGACAGCCACGGAATAATGGTGAACGACACAAACAGTGACGCCAGTACCGCATACACCACGGCAATGGGTAGCGAGCGAATGTAGCGACCGGGTAATCCAGGCAGAAACAACAACGGCAGAAAGGCAAAAATCAGTGTGGCAGTACAGCCGAGCACAGCCACGGCGATTTGTTTGGTGGCCTGGATGGCGGCTTCGGTGCGCGAGTAACCGGCGCGCAGAAAGCGCGTGATGTTTTCCACCACTACAATGGAGTCGTCGACAAGCAGACCGAGGGCAATCACAAAGCCCACAATGGACAGCTGATTGATGGAATAGCCCGTAAAGTTGAGCAGTGCCACAGCAATCGCGAGCGACAACGGGATGGACACCATCACCACCAGCGCGGCGCGCAGCCCCAGCGGGAGCAGCGTCACAATGACCAACGCCAGCGCAATGCCGAAATCAATACCGAGTCGCGAGAGTCGCTCATCAACATTGCGGGATTGATCAAACCCGCGTTCCATTTTCACGCCTGCCGGAAGCAGCGCTTCTTCGGCATCGAGCACCGGCCAGATGCTGTTGCGCACCGTACTGATGCTGGTGCCGGTTTGCTGCGTGATACTCACAAACATGGCGCGGCGTCCATTGTAGCGCGTGATGTGCACCGGGTCGCCGTATCCCCACTGCACATCGGCCACATCACGCACACGCACCAGCGTGCCCGCATTGCCCGTCACCACCGTTTGCTGCATCTGTTCCAGCGAACGGTATCGTCCGGTAGCAGCCAGGTTGAAGCGACGCGCGCCCACGTCAATACTGCCTCCGGGAATCGCTGCGTTGTCGCTGCCCAGCGCGTTCAGCACCTGTGCGGGTGCGATGCCCAGTGTGGCCATACGACCGAGATCGAGCGTGACCTGCACTTCACGCTGCGGTGCACCCCAGCGATCGGCCTGTCGCACACCAGCCACCAGCTCTACGCGCTCTTCGATGCGTTCGGCAATCTTGTCGAGCTCATGGTACGGCGTGGTTTCACTCACGAGCGCGATCTGCGCGATGGCGACGGTGTTGTTTTCCTGGCGGATAACGTCCAGTCGTGCCAGCGAGGCCGGCAACTCGGGGCGGACGCCATTCACTTCACGTCGTACCGCATCTTCCTTTCGGTCGGCATCCACCGATGGGTCAAACTCCACCGTGATCACCGCCAGGCCATCGCCGCTGCGTGAATAGAGCTCTTTCACGTCCTCCAGCGCCGCCAGCTTCTCTTCAATCGCTTCGGTCACTTGCTGTTCCATATCTTCCGCGTCGGCGCCGGGATAGACGGCCACGACGGTGAAAATCGGGACCGGGAACGAGGGATCTTCAGAGCGTGGGATGGACTGCCAGCTGGTGAATCCAATGGCAATCAGCATCAGAAACAACAGCACAGTGAACTGCCACCGCCGCACCGCGAACTCAACGATTTTCATTGTGCACCGTCCACCGCCCGCACGGGCACGCTATCGGAGAGGTACGCCGCACCGTTCTTCACCACCCGCACCACACCTTCAATCCCGGTCACCGCAACCTGCGCTCCGGTGATGTACAAAATGCGCACCACGTGTCGTACAGCCCGCCCGTCGCGCATGCTGTACACGGTGGCAGAGTCACCGTCGGCTTCAATGATGGCCTCCACCGGAACCAGCGTCACTTCGGTGGCTGACGGTACCGCAATGGATACGCGCGCCACGGTGCCGGCCGGCATCATGTCGGCACCGCGCACCGCGATCTCAACGGGCACCATTCCCGTGCGTGCATCGGTGGCGGCACCACGCTGGGACACACGTGCGGCGTAGGTCTGGCCCGGCATCGCGTCAAACGTGACTTGGGCCTCTTGTCCTTCCTGCACCCGCATGGCGTCACGGTCGGGAATGCCCACACGCACCACGCGACCACGCGCGTCGCTGCCCAGAGTGAACACTTCCATACCGGGCGAGACAAGCGCACCCGGTTGCATACGACGTCGAAGGATGCGTCCACTCGCAGGTGCAGTGATTTCGGCGTACTCACGATTGACCCGCGCCGTTTGCCGGTCGGCCTCGGCGGCGGCCAGTGCAGACTCAGCGTCCTGCAACTGCGCGAGCGTGGCCACACTGTCACGCTGCAACGCACGCAGCCGCGTGACATCACGCGTGGCCTTTTCGACGGCGATGTTGGCCTTGGTCACCAGCGCGTCGATTTCGCGCAGATCGAGCGTGGCCAGCTGTTGGCCGCGTGAGACCGCGTCACCTTCGTCAACCAGGACGCGGGCCACAATCCCACCTGTCTTGAACGACAACAGCACTTCGTCTTTCGGACCGAATGCACCAGTGGCCGTTATGGGGCGCGACACGGATTCGCGGATTACATCACCCAACGTGATGGGGATGGGCGCAGCGGTTGTCGTATCGGGCGTCGCATCGGCGCCGGAACAGGCGGTCAGCAGTGATCCGCACGTCGCCGCGATGATGAGACGGTGCAGCATGTGGGCAACTGAGCGAGGGAGCATGTGAGGTGCCGGCAGTCGGTGGTTCTGAGCGCAGCAATCGTGGGTGAAATGCGGTGACATGTCGTGGCCCGGTCAGGGTGTGAGCGCACGCAGCGCTGCGGCGCGCTCGAGATCCACTCGGCGCGCTGCATACGTGAATCGAGAGAGCACCGCGTTGAGCTCCGCTTGTGTGAGCGATTCGCGGGCGGCGACGAACTCGATGTGCGGCGCGAGCCCTTCGTCATAGCGACGCGAGACAAGGTTGAAGGAGCTGCGGGCCGCGTTGAGCCGTGTGGCAGCGGTGTTGAGCGCGCGTTCGGCAACGGCCGCTGCGTCCCAGGCTTGCTCCACCTGCACGGTGACCTGGCGCTGAATCTCCCGTTGGCGCAGTTCGGCTTTGCGCTTTTCAAGTGTGGCTTGTTCACGGCGGGCGGCATCCTGTCCGCCGTTGAACAGGTTCCACTGCAACACGAGCGACGCCACGGCCACGTTGCCGGTTCCGTCTAGCGTGTAGCGATCACCCTGAATGCCCCAATCGGCGGCCAGCGCCACATTGGGCAAGAAGGCGGACGACGCCAACCGCACCTGGCGATCGGCGATGCTGACACCCAGTGCCGCCTGCTCCAACTCCTCGCGGCGCACCAGCGCGTCGCGTAGTGTGACGTCGCGGTTTTCCGGCAGCGCACGCACCAGCGTGCTGTCGTCCACTACCGGAATGGGCGTTTGCGGATCGCGATCGAGCAGCGCATTGATCAACCGCTGGGCTGCATCGCGCTGACGTTCGGCGTCGGCCAACTGCTGCTCGAGCTCCGCCTTGTCGGCGCGCGCACGGTACACCGCGTCGGCGGTGCCCTGACCGTTCGCCACCAAACGGCTGGCCACACGCTCGTTTTCGGCCAGCACGATGAGCGACGACTTATAGACATCCAGCACACGCGTGGCGCCAGCCAGCGCCAGCCAGGCCAGCTGCACATCGGCGGCCGTTTCCCGGGCCGCCAACTCCTGCTGGGCGAGTGAGACACCGTACACGGTGCGGGCCAGCCGCCACTGTTCGATGGCGGCCTGATTGTAGATCACCTGCGTGGCGCGCAGCCGTGTTTCCTGCCTGAACGGGAGCGTGGCGGCAATGTTGGTTGGAAAGACATCCTGGCCGAGCAGCTGATTAAGCGCGGAGTAGGCGGGGTTGATGAACTCACCAATGTCCACCACACCGCTGAACTCGGAGTAGCGCGCGTCTACCGCCAGCGTGGGGAGCAGCACGCCGCGCGCCTGCCGTACGCCGCTTGCCCCGTGCTCGGTGGTCAGCCGCTGCTGCGCCAGCCTGAGATTTGAGAGAAGCGCTTCGCGAACGAGGTCGTCGAGCACGGCTTGCGCTGTGGGCTGAGCACGAAGCGGCCGCGCGGACGCGTGAGCCAATGAAGCGAGCAGCGCGCCGAGCAGCATCATGAGCAGCGGTCGCTGTCGGGCGCGTGCCAGACCGGCGAGAAGGATTGTGAACATGGTTCTGTGGCGTAACAGTGTTAGGTAACGGGGCAAAGAAGTGCCCCGAGGTTTCGGGGCTGGGCAGGAGCTTTTGCTGACGGCGAGTGAGGCGGGGCTTCGAGGTGGCGGGTTGCCGCGCTACTGTCTGCGGGTACCTCGTATCATGACATCAATGGACAGGCGGATGGTAGAGCGCGGGTCGCGCCAGGTGATCCAGGGATCGTCGGCCTTGGCGATGTGCAGCGAAATGAGGCCATGCAAACCGCTCCAGAAAATCTGCGCAAGCTGGTGCTCATCCTGGAACTCCGGCCGGAACAGCCCCTTTTTGAGGCCTTCTTCTACGGTTTGTACCAGAAAGCCATAAGCGTCCTGCTCGGGGTTGTTTTTTTGGATTCTGCTGTCATCTACCTGTATATGGCTCGTTTGTGTCATGAACATGAACTGATACTGTCCTCTGTTCTCGAACCCAAACTCGGCGTAGGCCCAACCCATTTTTCTGATACGCTCCAGCGGATCGGCAATTTCCCCAATCCGCACCAAGGCTGCGGCGAGCGCCCGGAAATCGAGGTAGCACAGCTCCTCGATGAGTGCTTCCTTGTCGCGGAAGTGGTGATAAATCGCGGTGGGCGTGTAATCGATGCGCGCCGCGATAGCCCGCATGGTGGTAGCTTCGACGCCATTGGCAACAAACAGATCGCGCGCCGCATCGAGAATCCGGTCGCGTGTTTCTTCCTTCTGACGGACCCGCCGAGCAGCTGAACCGGCGGGCTTTGCATTAACTGAAGTGCTCATGGCGTTAGGTTAACAGCGTTAATCTAACGCTGTCAAGTAAAATGTTTTCGTGATATCGCTCGTTGTGACTCAGCCTGCCTGCGCGTGCCATGCCTTGAGCACGGCTGTTCGGCCACGCGGCGGCAACCAGACCGGCATCTCGCTCCATCCGGCCACCTGCTGCGCCTGCAGAAAATCCGCGTTCACCCAGGTGAACCGTGCGTTGCTCGTAGTCACAGCTTTGATGCCGTACAACAGCTCCGCCATCGTGGTGGGCGTGCTCGGGCCAGTCGCATTGAACGTGCCAATCGTGCGCTGCTCGGCCAGTCGGATCATCCATTCGCCGAGGTCGCGCGCGTCTACGTATTGCGTGGGATCGTCGGGCGTACCGGGCGCCAGAATCTCGCCGCCACGGTTTATCCGCACTGGCCAGTAGCTGAACCGATCGCTCAAATCACCGGGGCCTACAATCAGTCCGGGCCGGTCGCTGAAGACGCTGATGGTTGAGACAAAGATGTAGTGCTTGGTACGACCCGCCAGCGCGTCGGCGGCCCCGCGAACCCAATGCGGATACGTGGTGGGATTGTCGATCACCACGTCCCACTCCCGGTTGCCCTTGAGCGACGCGTAGCCGTCGGGTGCGTTGCGGTCACCTTGCAGCTTTTCGACCGACGGAAAGAGCCCGGGGTTGGTGCGTCCGCGATTGAACAGCGTCACCGTGTGCCCGCGCGCCAGCGCGTACTCTACCTGCGCCGGTCCGATAAAGCCCGTGCCGCCCAGAATGAGAATGCGAAGCGGCGCCGAAGCACGCGGAATATCACGTGCCGCAAGCGGCCCCGTAGCGCCCGTTGCACCAGCGAGCCGCGGCACCATTCCCAGTCCCACGGCACCGCTCAACAGCGCACCAGATTTCAGGAAGTGACGACGATCAACGGACATCAGCAGCTCCGGATCAAATGGAAAATCACCTGGCGGTCAGTAAGCGGCCGACGGACAACACACGACCGGACCACCAGCGGCCGACGGACAACACACTACCGGACCACTAGCGCCCGTCGAGCGCCTGAATGGTTTTGGTAGAGGCCGGCCGCTCGCGCTGAAGACGCGCGGCAACGACTTCCGCGCGCTGCATCACGCGCAACACATTGTCACCAATCACACCACGCAGCTCGGCATCAGTCCACCCACGCTTTACCAACTCGGCCAGCAGATCGGGATATTTGGAGACATCCTCCAGTCCCTGCACCACGTCGGAAATACCGTCATAGTCACCACCAAGTCCAACGTGTGCCGCACCAGCCACGCGCTTGATGTGATCGAGATGGTCGGCCACATCGCTCAG
>JBBSPO010000035.1:0-19138 GCA_038258695.1 Gemmatimonadales bacterium
ACCACGCTGCTGCGGCAGCACCCCGACCTCGAGAGCCTGGGTGAGGGCATCGATGTGCAAACACCAGCCGGTGTGCGCGAGGTGTTCATTCGCGCCTCGGTGTGGCCCGATCGCATTCGCAGCGATGCGCGCTTCTACAGTGAGACCAGGCGCGACGCGACACCCACGCCGTTGCTACCCGGCTTCCCGACCATGGCCCGTCGTGATGGCTGGCACTATCTCACACGTTCGTTCTCCACAGACGGCACCACACCCATCGTGCTCACGGAGCCCAACGTCGCGTCAGAGCTTCCCAAAATGGCCGATGCACTCGCCGACAACGCCATTCCCGAAAGTGTGCGCGCCTATCATCTGGGCTGGATCATTCATGTGGTCGGCGACCTGCATCAGCCGATGCACGGAACATCCCGCTCCACCATTGACTCACCGGATGGTGATGCCGGCGGCAATCGCATGTGGGTGCGCACGCCTCGCAGCGAGCGTGATTCCACCAACCTGCATGGCACGTGGGATGGCATGGTGGGACGCGTGTCACGCGACATCCCGATTGACAGTGTCGCCGAGTCGTTGGCGGGCGGATTGCCGCTGGCTGATATGCCGGGCGACGATCTTGTCATTCCCGACGGCGCCGCACTGGCCGCCACGGTGCAATCGTGGGCCGACGAAAGCGCCACGCTGGCGCGATATTTTGCGTACAACATTCCTTCGCGCGAAGGTGAGCTGCCGCCGATGTTGAACGCCGATTACATGGCACGCGGCGAATACATCGCGCGCCAGCGGTTGGCGATCTCTGCGTACCGACTGGTGGCGTTGCTCGAAGCACGACTGAGAGAAGGTGAACTCTAATCATACAGACTGCCATGCAAGATTCTGCTGCAATACAACCAGATGTGACAATCACAGAGCGCTTGCTCGCCTATGGGACCGCATACGGACTCAAAATTGTCGCTGCCGTCGTTATCCTCCTGGTAGGCTTGTGGCTGGCGAAAAAAATCGAGTCGCTGTTCGTGCTGGCACTGAACAAGCGCAACGTCGATCCCACACTCATTGGATTCGCGTCAAGCCTGGTGCGCGGCGCGCTGGTGGTATTTGTCGTGATTGCCGCCGTTGGAAAGCTCGGCGTACAAACGACCTCGTTCGTGGCCGTCATCGGCGCAGCAGGCCTCGCCGTGGGCCTCGCACTGCAAGGCTCGCTTTCCAACTTTGCGTCGGGCGTGCTGCTCATTCTTTTCAAACCCTTCAAGGCCGGCGATTTCATCAAGGCGGGCGGCGAAGCGGGCACGGTGGTCAAGGTGGGCATGCTGACCACTGAACTCAAAACGCCCGACAATATGCAAGTCATCATGCCCAACTCCCAGATTCTGAGCGGGTCAATTACCAATGTCTCGGCGCATCCAACACGTCGCGTGGACATGGTCGTTGGCGTAGGCTACGGCGACGACCTCAACAAGGCCAAGCAGGTCATGGAACGGCTGCTGGCCAGCGATGATCGTATTCTGAGTGACCCACCCGTCACCATTGCCGTCTCAAACCTGGGCGAGAGCAGCGTCGATTTTGTGGTACGACCGTGGGTCAACAGTGCTGATTACTGGAGCGTGAAGTTCGATTTCACCAAAGCCGTCAAGGAAGCGTTTGACGCCGAAGGCATCAGCATTCCGTTCCCGCAGCGCGACGTGCACCTCTTCCAACCCAAAAGCGCGTAACCCTGAAAAAGGCACGTGTCGACGGTTGGGTCCGCTTGCACATACACAAAGATCGCTCTCAGGTTATATAGCGCTGAGCTCCGATATCCCCGACATTGGAGTCGGCGCGGTTCGCACAAGTCGAACTCACGCGCCGATCATCTTACGGGAGATACAAAACTATGATCATGACAATTGCCATTATCCTCATCGTGCTCTGGCTGCTCGGCATGGTGAGCGCGTATACGCTCGGTGGCTTTATTCACATCCTGCTTGTTCTTGCCATCATCGTGATCCTGGTTCGCGTGATCTCGGGTCGCAAGCCTCTTTAAAGCGCAGCAGGAGTTAGCGGTGCGGTAGTTGTTGCGAGCGGAGCGCGCTCACTCGCGCAACGCTTCAGACAATCTGATCTACCGCACATAACAGACGTGGCGTTTCGATTTGAGTCGAAACGCCACGTTTGTCGTATCTCCTGGCCTGCAACGCACCAATCAGGCCAGATCAAACCGGTCCAGATTCATGACCTTGTCCCACGCTTTCACAAACGCGTGCACAAAGGCTTCCTGCGAGTCGTTGCACCCGTAGACTTCAGCCAGCGCGCGCAGCTGCGAGTTGGAGCCAAAGATCAGATCAACGCGCGTGGCCGTCCACTGCACATCACCCGTCACACGGTCGCGTCCTTCAAACACATCAGCGCCTTCCGACATGGGCTTCCAGACCGTGTTCATGTCGAGCAGGTTCACGAAGAAATCGTTGGTGAGCACTTCAGGGCGTGTGGTGAACACGCCGTGACGTGACTGACCATGGTTTGCGTTGAGCACACGCAGGCCACCGAGCAGCACGGTCATTTCGGGCGCCGTGAGTGTCAGCAGCTGCGCCTTGTCTACCAGCAGCTCCTCCGGCGTCCACGTATATGAAGCCTTCAAATAGTTGCGGAAACCGTCAGCCTGCGGCTCCAGCATATTGTACGACTCAACGTCCGTTTTTTCCTGCGACGCATCCATGCGGCCGGGAGTAAACGGCACCTGCACGTCATGGCCCGCATTGTGGGCCGCCTTCTCCACCGCGGCGCATCCACCCAGCACGATCAGATCGGCCAACGAAATGCGCTTGCCGTCTTTCTGCTCGTCGTTGAACTGCTTCTGAATCGTTTCCAGTACTTCAAGCGCACGCTGCAACTTGGCAGGCTGATTCACCTCCCAGCTCTTGGCGGGCGAAAGGCGAATACGCGCACCGTTGGCACCACCGCGCTTGTCCGAACCGCGGAACGTCGACGCCGACGACCATGCTGTGTACACGAGGTGCGAAATCGAAAGCCCTGAATCAAGAATGCGCGTCTTGAGTGCGGCGATGTCATTCGCATCAACGAGCGCATGATCCACTTCGGGGATCGGGTCCTGCCAGATCAGCTCCTCCGTCGGAGCGAGCGAGCCGAGGTAGCGCGTGCGCGGACCCATGTCACGGTGCGTGAGCTTGAACCAGGCGCGGGCAAAGGCGTCGGCCAGCTGGTCCGGATTCTCATGAAAGCGCTTGGAGATTGGTGCATAAATCGGGTCCATGCGCAGCGCGATGTCCGTTGTGGCCATCATGGGTGCATGGCGCTTGGCGGGATCGTGTGCGTCGGGCACCAGGGTGGCCGCCGCCGGATCGGTGGGCGTCCACTGCCACGCACCAGCCGGGCTCTTGGTGAGCTCCCAGTCAAAACCAAAGAGCGTGTCAAAGTAGCCGCTGTCCCACTTGATCGGATTGGGTGTCCAGGCGCCTTCCAGTCCGCTGGTGATCGCGTGCGAACCCTTGCCGCTTTCAAACGTGCTGGTCCAGCCGAGCCCCTGCTCTTCAATAGCTGCCCCTTCGGGCTCGATGCCCACAAGCGAGACATCACCGGCACCGTGACATTTGCCGAACGTGTGACCACCGGCGATGAGCGCGACCGTTTCTTCGTCGTTCATGGCCATGCGCCCAAACGTCTCGCGGATATCGCGCGCTGAGCGCATGGGATCAGGCTCACCGTTGGGGCCCTCCGGGTTCACATAAATGAGACCCATCTGCACCGCGGCGAGTGGATTCTCGAGCTCACGGTCACCCTGATATCGCTTGTCACCCAGCCACTCAGCTTCTGGCCCCCAGTAGATGTCCTGCTCGGGCTCCCACACGTCCTCGCGGCCGCCGGCAAAACCAAAAATCGTAAAGCCCATGGACTCCATGGCCACGTCGCCGGAGAGAATGAACAGGTCGGCCCAGGAGAGCTTGCGTCCGTACTTCTGCTTGACGGGCCACAGCAGGCGACGCGCCGTGTCGAGGTTGCCGTTATCGGGCCAGCTGTTGAGCGGCGCAAAACGCTGCGAGCCTGACGACGAGCCACCGCGTCCGTCTGCAGTGCGATAGGTGCCCGCGGCGTGCCACGCGAGACGGACAAAGAACGGGCCGTAGTGGCCATAATCAGCCGGCCACCAATCCTTTGAATCGGTCATGACGTGCACGAGGTCCTGCTTCACTTCCTCGAGGTCCAGCGTCTTGAACGCCTCGGCGTAGTTGAACTCCGCGTCCATTGGATTGGCCAGCGGGGAGTTCTGATGCAGGATCCCAAGGTCAAGCGAGTTGGGCCACCAGTCGCGATTACCACGGCGACGGCTGTTGTTGAGGTCTTTGAGCACCGCGGTGTCCGCACCGCCGCCGCCATGCATGACCGGGCATTTGCCCCCACCGTTGCCGCCATTTCCTTCCATGATTTTGAAATCTCCGATCGTGGTTTTGCTGATAGAACCGAATTCTTGATAACTAGTGGTAATGTAACCTGATAGCCATTGACGTGCAGGCGACGACCGGTCCGGACTGGCCCAAAATATTTTATTGTCCGTATAGGTCACATCGCGTCACATGCGTGTAGAGCGGATTGAGAGGCATCGGACTTTACTGATGCTTTTTCGTTCGTTCAGCAGTACTATTTGCGCCGCGCCGCAAAAGCGTCGCCGTGAGGGGCTGGTCCTTCCCGCCTATCGGCCCTCGTACCTCCCATTCAGGAGACACCATTATGAAGCATCTCTGGCGCGCGGTTGGGCGCTGAGCGGGTTACTGGCCCTCAGCGCCAGTCTCGCCTCCGCACAGGCCAACACTGGTACCGTCACCGGCCGGGTGGTCGAAGCCGCCGGTTCGACACCAATCGCCAACGCCACAATTACAGTGGCCGGCACAACGATTCGTGCTTTGAGTGGTGAAGATGGTCGCTATACCCTTCGCGCTGTGCCCGTTGGCAACGCGACGGTTCGTGCTGTGCGGTTGGGGTATGCAGAGTTTTCGCGACAGGTGGTGATTACGTCGGGAGCGACCACGGCGCTTGACGTTTCGCTCGACAAGGTGGCGCTCAATCTGACAGCGGTTGTCACCACGGCCACCGGCGACCAGCGTCGCCTTGAAGTGCCCAACCAGATTGCCCAGATCAGCGCCACCAAGGCCCTTGAGGAGGCGCAGGTCAGCAACGTAGGCGACTTGCTTATCGGCAAGGCAGCCGGCGTGCAGATTCTTCCCGGCTCGGGTGTGAACGCCGCCAGCCGCATTCGTATTCGCGGCACGTCGTCCATCTCGCAGAGCAACGATCCAATCGTCTTTGTTGACGGCGTGCGCATCAATAGCTCGGCGTCAGGCTTTGGCAACGGTGGCGCCCCCACCAGCCGCCTCAACGACATCAACCCGGAAGACATCGAGACCATCGATATCATTCGCGGTCCGGCCGCCTCGGCAACCTACGGCACGGACGCTGCAACCGGCGTGATCGTGATCACCACCAAGCGTGGACGCGCCGGCGCGGCGCGCTGGAATGTGTACACCGAGCAGGGCATCACGCAGGATCGCAATAACTACCCTGACGCGTACCTGGCGTGGGGTAAGCTGGCCAATCAGTCCGACGCCGCCAATAACGGCCGCGCCGCCGACTGCAATATCAACACGATTTCCGCCGGCACGTGCGTCGTTGACTCCATCACCACGTTCAACGTGTGGAAAAACCCGCGCTCCTCGCCACTGCAGACAGGCAACCGCCAGCAGTATGGTGTGAGTGTTGCCGGCGGCAGCGATGCCGTCACGTACTTTGTGGGTCTTGAGCAGGAGTCCACGGTTGGCGTGCTCGGACTGCCGCAGTTTGAGCGTGATCGTTTCAACCGCAACGGCATTCAGATTCGCGAAGAGTGGGAAGACCCCAACACCTTTCAGCGCTTTGGCTTGCGCACCAATATCGATTTGCGTGTGAGCGATGCGCTGCAGATTCCCATCCGCAGCTACTTCACCAGCAGTCAGCAGCGCGCCCCGGAGGATGGCAACAATACCGTCGGCTTGGGTTCACATGCTTTCGGTGGTCCGGGCACGCCCAACCGCCTGGCCGGAACCGACTCGCTGTATGGCTACAGGCTTTTCACGCCTGGCGACATTTTCCAGGAAAGCAACCGGATCGATCTGCAGCGTTGGATCGGTTCTATCTCACCCACCTGGACGCCTCGCTCGTGGCTTACGGTTCGTGGTAACGCCGGCCTCGATTACACGATTGAGGCATACGACGGTGCCTGCCTGCTGAACGAATGCACCAACTTTGGACAGCGTCGCCTGGGCTTCAAGAACACGCAGCGCGGCCGCACCTTCCAGTGGACCGCCGACTGGTCGGCCACCGGCAGCTTCCGCCCCACCGATTGGTTGTCCACGCGTACCACCGCTGGCTTCCAGTTTGTTGATCGGTTCGACGACGCCTACTCGGCCAACGTGGCACAGCTGCCACCGGGTGGCAATACGCTGTCGCAGGGCGCCGTTCCGTCAGTAGCCGAAGGCACCACCGTACAAAAGACAGTCGGTGTGTTTATTGAGCAGAACTTGCAGCTCTTTGACAAACTCGACCTTGTGGGCTCAGTCCGTGGCGACCAGAACAGCGCCTTTGGCCAGAACTTCGGTGTGGCCTACTACCCGCGCGCTGGCGCGTCGTACCGCATGTCTGAAGAGGCGTGGTTCCCGTTCCAGGACCAGGTGAACCTGTTCCGCGTGCGTTCATCATGGGGACAGGCGGGCATTCGACCCGGCACCACCGCCGCGTTGCAGTTTTTCGGATCCAATGTCTATCGCGATGCAGCATCTGACGTACCGGGTCTGATTTTTCAGACGCTGGGCAACGCTGGATTGAAGCCGGAAACCGTTACTGAAGTTGAAGGTGGTTTTGATCTCGGCATGTTTGGCGATCGCCTCACCACGTCAGTTACGTATTACAACAAGAAGTCCACTGACGCGATCATCAACCAGGGGCTGCCGCCCTCACTGGGCACGGGTTCCACTGTTCGTGCGGCGAACATCGGCGCCGTGCGGAACTGGGGCTGGGAGTATCTCGTCACTGCAGTACCAGTGTCGTACGACCGTTTCTCATGGGACTTCACCGTGAACGGTTCGTACAACTCCAACGAGATTCTTGACCTCGGTGGACTGCCGGCTGGTACGGGCGCGGTGCGTGATGCCGAAGGGTTCCCGATCAACTCGCGCTGGGACCGTCCGTACACGTTTGAAGACCTCAACGGCGATGGCATGATCACGCCCAATGAAGTCACAGTTGACGAAGAACAGCGTTTTGTGGGCTACAGCACGCCGCGCACCGAACTGTCCCTTCAGAACGGTTTCGATCTGCTCAATCAGGGGCAGCTGCGCGTCACGTTCCTGGTTGACGGCAAGTTTGGCGGATTCATCGACAACGTCACAGAGCGCTTCCGTTGCGCGACACGCTTGAACTCGCAGGAACGCGTTGACCCCAGCGCCCCGCTCGACCGGCAGGCACGCTGTGCAGCCTTCCAGAAGCCCGGAGTGCAGCAGTCGAACTTTGGCTTCCTCGAGCCCACTGACTACTGGCGCCTGCGCGAAATCGCTGCCACCTGGCGCGTGCCGCAGTCGTGGATCACCGCCCTGCCGCGTGTGCAGTCGGGCACCATCACGCTCGCCGGTCGCAACCTGAAGCTGTGGTCAGACTTTACCGGCGTCGATCCGGAGACCTCCTCTGGTGTGGGCGACATTCAGGCTGAGTTCCAGACCACTCCGCCGCTCCAGACCTGGACGCTGCGTTTCAACTTCGGCTTCTAAACCACACTCATATGCCTAAAATGACATACACCTGGTCGCGCTACGCTGCTATCGCCGTAGTAGCGGTGTCAGTGTCGGCTTGCGACTTCGAGTCGCTCGTGCGGGCCACCGACCCGGACATCATCGGTGTCGACGCCATTAACAGTCCCACCGCCGCCAACGCCGTGCGTGTTGGTACCCTCGGACGCTTCAACGCGGCCACCACCGGCGGGGAATCCATGTTCCTCTACGGCGGACTGTTTGGCGATGAGTTCCAGACCGGTGATACGTTCACACAGCGCGTGGAAACCGATCAGCGCGCCTTGACTCCGGAAAATCTAAACATTACCGGCGCTTTCCGCGGACTGCATTTGCCACGCATCGGAGCCATCCAGGCTCGTGAAGCGCTGGCCGAGTTCTCACCGAACGCGCCCAACTGGAACTACGCCGAGATGTTCTTTGTCGAAGCGTACATGCTCAATCTGCTGGCCGAATATTTCTGCAACGGTCAGGCCATCAGCGCAATCAATGATGGCGTGGAAGAATACGGAGCTCCAATCCCCAACACCCAGATCTTCGCATTGGCGCTCGCCAAGGTGGACTCGGGGCTGACCCGCATCGGCACTGCCAGCACCGCCGACGATACGCGAGTCCGCAACGCACTCGCGGTGTTGAAGGGTCGCATCCTGCTCAATCAGGGAAACTTTACCGCTGTTGAAGCCGCCGTGTCGGGCGTACCCACGTCGTACGGTTGGTTGCAGGAACATGCGCTTACGGCGCGTACGCCTGGTGTCTGGTCGCTCATCAACAATCAGCGTCGCTACATGCTGTCAGAGAATGAGGGTCCGCTCAACATGAACTGGCTCTCGTCCAATGATCCGCGCGTCCCGGCGTGCCAGGTTGGTGAACCCGAATGTGTCGCCGCCGGCCTCACCACGCGTCGTCCGTTCGACAGCGGTAACTCGTCAGTCCCTGACATGATCTACCAGCTGATCTGGCCGGTGGATGCATCGTCAGTCGCACTGATGAGCGGACTGCAGGCGCGTCTCTATCAGGCCGAAGCGCTCAACCGCGCCGATCGCTTTGGTGAGGCGCTGGCCATTCTCAATGCGCTGCGTGCGTCACCGCCAGGTTACGGTCGCACCATCGCCGCCATGACGCCGCTCACCGATCCGGGCACGGCCAATGGTCGCCGCGACCTGATCTTCCGCGAAAAGGGCTTCTGGCTCTTTGGTACCGGCCACCGCTACCCGGACATGCGCCGCATGATGCGTCAGTACGGCATGACGCAAAATGAAGTGTTCCCCAACGGCGAGTGGCAGATCAACCGCTCACCGGGTTACGGCACCGACGTGGTGTTCCGTACCCCGACGGCGGAAAGCTTCAACCCGCTGCAGCCGGTCGACCCGAACGGCGCGCCAAGCTGCATTGATTTCCTTCCGTAACAGGTTGTTGCAGTACGAAGTGCCGCATGCAAAGACGGGGGCCTGTCAGATGACAGGTCCCCGTCTTTGTCTTTCGCTGCTCTGTTTACGGCATGTAGCTCCGAGCAATCGCGCAATCCTCCATGCCACCAGCTACAACTCGCGGGCCCGCGTCACAATGATGATCGCCCCTGCCCCTGACGACGTCGTTCCAAACTTCTGCGTCGCATCGGTGGGGGAGAGAAACTCAATACGATCAATCTCGGCGGCGCGGATACGTCGCAGCATGTCGAAACCGGTCATGAGCGCACCGTCCACCATGAGCACCGGTGTATCGGCCGCGCGGTTCACCACACTCGATCGTCCGCGACTCTGGCGCACGCTCACCTCACCGCGATCGTTGCCCACCAGCCTGTACCCGCCCGTGCGCTCTACCACATCGTACGCGTCAATCACGTTCCATTGCGCAATCATGGCACTGGTCACCACACGGCTGCCCGAGGCATTGCGATCAGGCGCGAGATCGGTGGACGATTGACGACTGCCGCAGCCACCGAGTACGCCGCAAAGCAGCGCAACAGTTGAGAGCGAACATACAAACCGCGAGCTCGGCATGGCGGAAAACCTCTGGTGTGCGAAGAACTGCAAGCACGATTTGGTACAAACGGAGCGCGAACGCGTAGCAACGAGCGCACGACCTGATACCCTGAAGCCTACGCTACGGTCGCTGGGGCAGCAACAGAGGCTGGCGAAGGGCGATTGTTTCGCGTATGTCTTTTCCATGATTCGCATAAGCTCACCCACCCTGCTCGTCTGCACTGCTGCGCTTGCCGCCGTGCTCCCACTTTCAGCGCAATCGTCTGCGGCGGCACCACGCAGCGCACCTGTCAGCGCTCCCTCAAACGCGGTTGCGTCCTCGATCCGGTTGGGCGCCCCATCCGGCACCGAGCAGTCTGCAAACGCCATTGCGTCCTGGATCCGGCTTAGCGCCCCACCCGGCACCGAGCAGTCCGCGGCCACGGCGATCGTACGCGCCTTCCCTGGCTGGACCACCGATCGGTGGGGCAATGTGATGCGTCGGGTTGGATCCGGCACACCGCGACGGGTGGTAGCCTGTGCCATGGACGCGTCGGCGTATGTGGTGTCGCAGATTACGGACAACGGCTACCTGCGCGTGCGCCGGACAGGCGTGGCACGTCATCCGCTGTGGGACCAGTTCCACGAAGCACAACGGGTGCAGATTTTTTCGGCCAACGGCACGCATCCCGCCGTGGTGGCCGTGCCCAATGGACATTTTGCACGCCAGCACATTGCGGACAGCACGGCGCTCACGTTCAATGACTTGTGGGTGGACGTGGGCGCTGAGTCCCGCGAAGACGTTGTATCGCTGGGTATTGCACTCATGGATCCAGTCGCACTTGATCGTCCGGCGTGGTCATTTAGTGAATATGCGGTCGGCCCGAATGCTGGTGCGCGCGCCAGCTGTGCAGCGGTGTTTGCAGCCGGCGAAGCCGCAGCACGCAATGGTGTAAGCAGCGGTGAGACAATTTTTGTGCTCAGCACACAGCGCGTATTTGGATGGGTGGGTCTGTCCACCGCATTGGTGCAACTGCCAGCTATCGATGCACTCTATCTCGCCGATGAGGGAAAAAACGCACGCGCCACATCAACCGTTGCTGCAACGGCGGTGCCGCGCGCCTTTCGTGCTCTCGCCACGCGCGTTTCGGCCGACAGTGTGCACACCTTTGCACCGGAAGTACGGTTTGTTGCGTCGCCGGTAGAAGCAGTGGGGTTGCCCGAAGCCACCGCGATTCTTGAATGGGTTATGCGCAGCGGATCGGTGCAAGGCGCTGCCAACTTTGTGGCCATCAATGAAACCAACGACGAGCGTGCACCAGTGCACGCAGCCAACAGCAGGCACGCACGGCTCGCGCAATCGTTCATGCAGCTGGCCGACCTGCCGGGCGTGTCAGGTCACGAAGCGTTGGTGCGCGATGCACTGCTGGCTGGCATGCCGCGCTGGGCCCGGGAAGCCGCGATTGTTGACAGTGCGGGCAACATTGTACTGGCCATGGGTCCCGATCGTGATGCGATTGCATTTGTGGCGCACATGGACGAGGTGGGCTTTGAAGTAGATCGCATTTTACCCGACGGACAGGTCACGCTGCGACGCTTGGGCGGCGTGGTGACAAGTTCGTGGGAAGGTGTGCCGGCACTGCTGCATTTTGAAGCAGCGGGCAGCAGGCCGGCGGCTGAACCGTTACGCGGTGTCTTTGTGCCGCGCAGTGCCGGACGTGTGAAAACCCCCGACCGACTCACCGCGTGGTTTGGTCTCGATTCGGCGCAGCTCGCGGCCCAAGGCGTCACACGTGGCCTGAGCATCACCGCCTACAAGCGCGCGGAACGCTTGGCTGGCGCACGTGTGACCGCGCGAGGCACCGACGACAGGGCGGGCAGCGCGGCATTGCTGGCGGCACTGATATCGATGGACGCCACCAAGCTCAAGCGACGTGTCTACTTCACGTGGACGGTAGCCGAAGAAGTTGGACTGGTGGGCGCCGCTGCGTTTGGTGATACGCCGGTGTCCCGCACCGACCCGTTCGCCACAATCGGACGTACACTGTCCTGCGTGTATTCCATTGACACGTTTGTGTCGTCTGACACGCCACTCGAATCACCGCACTTCGCATACGCCCCGTTGGGATCGGGCCCGGTCTTGCGAGCACTCGACGACTCCAACCTCGTGCCGCGAGCCGAACGGTCGCGCATCATCGCGCTGGCCAGACGGGCACGCATTCCACTGCAGGTCGGCACTACGCAGGGCGGGACAGACGGTGGAGCAATTTCGCCGTGGGGGCCGTTTAACATCGGGCTCAGCTGGCCGGGACGTTATTCGCATGGGCCGGCAGAAATCCTCGATCTCAACGATGTGGACGCACTGGCGCGCCTGATTCGCGCTGTTGCCGAAGCCGCACCCTGAACCTGTTCATGTCCACGCTGGAACACACACTCGCACGCACGATTGACCGTACCATTGGCAATACGCCACTGGTGCGGTTGCAGCGCATTCCCGACGCCGCGATACACGCCAGCGGCACGGTGATTCTGGGCAAGCTTGAAGGCAATAATCCCGGTGGATCGGTCAAGGACCGGCCAGTGCTGTCCATGATTCGTGGCGCCGAAGCGCGCGGCGAAATCAAGCCGGGTGACCGGTTGATCGAAGCCACCAGTGGCAACACCGGCATTGCACTGGCCATGATCGCGGCCATGACGGGTTATCGCATGACGCTCATCATGCCCGACAACCAGAGCGCTGAGCGACGCGCGGCGATGACAGCGTATGGCGCCGAGTTGATTCTGACGCCCGCGTCACAAGGCGGCATGGAACACGCACGTGACATTGCGGCCGGCATGCACGCGCGCGGTGAAGGCCGGGTGCTCGATCAGTTTGCGAACCCGGACAATCCACGCGCGCACTACGAGACAACAGGCCCGGAAATCTGGCGGGACACCGACGGTCGCATCACGCATTTTGTAAGTGCCATGGGCACGACCGGCACCATCATGGGTGCGGGTCGCTTTTTGCATGAGCAGAATCCCGACATCACGGTTGTTGGGGCGCAGCCTTCTGAGGGCTCGCAGATTGCCGGCATCCGCAAATGGTCGCCGGCGTATCAGCCGCGCATTTACGACGCGTCGGGAGTTGATCGCATTGAGCAGGTATCGCAGGCAGAGGCCGAAGCGATGGCTCGGCGACTTGCGGCCGAAGAGGGGATTTTTTGCGGCCCGTCGGCGGCCGGTGCGATGGTGATTGCACTGCGTGTGGCGGCCGAGGTCGCGAATGCGACGGTGGTGTTTATTGTGTGTGATCGTGGGGATCGGTATCTCAGCACCGGATTGTTTCCGGCATAGGCCGGCGGGCGTTTCCGCGCTTGCGCGTGTGCGGGATCCTCCGGGCACCGTCGGGGCTCTGTTCGGCTGGCGAGGGCACCAAGGCCATAAGGCCGCAGGGCCTCATGCCGCCTTCTGGCCGAAGCGACGAATCTGAACTCATCGCACATCCGGCATTTCGCTCAACCGTCAACGCAGTTGCAGTCCTGATTCGGTCTTACGGCCAAAACGTGGCCTGAGGCCTTATGGCCTTAAAGCCTCGCCATTTTCGTAAGCCGAACAGAGCACCAAGCGTGCCCAGTCCCACCCAAACGCGCTACACTGCCCCGTTGTTTGGAGCTTTGGCGCGTGCGCGAGATCCTCCGGGCACCGTCGGGGCTCTGTTCGGCTGGCGAGGGCACCAAGGCCATAAGGCCGTAGGGCCTCATGCCGCCTTCTGGCCGAAGCGACGAATCTGAACTACTCGCTCCTCCGACGTTGCGCTCAACCGTCAACGCAGTTGCAGTCCTGATTCGGTCTTACGGCCAAAACGCGGCCTGAGGCCTTATGGCCTTAGAGCCTCGCCATTTTCGTGAGCCGAACAGAGCGCGAAAGCCTGCCCCGCTTCCGTCGCGCCGGCGCCCCCCCCACCTACCCCACCACCCGCCCCCACGCCTCCACCGCAATCCACCCATTAATCACCAGCAGCACCAACGCCGGCATCGTCAGCAACACCCCATCCCGCATCCGCACGCGCACCCCGACCCCGAGCAGCATCAGCAGCGCCAGCCCCGCCGCCGCCAGGAACAGCAGCGGCAAATGAAAAAACCCCAGCAGCAATCCCGCCCCGCCAAACAGCTCGAGCGTGCCCGTGAGCACACGAAACCGTGCCAACCCAAAACGCTCGAACTCCTCGACCATCGCATTGCTGAACACCACGCTCGCGCCGTAGCCCAGAAACGCCACGCCCGAAAGCACGGTCAGCACGAAAAAGAGCGACATCTACGCAACTGCACTGCGGGTCATAAACACCACGTACAGCGACAGCAGCAACAACACCAGCGATGGCACGTACTTGATGAAGGGATGCTTCACTTTGAAGTGAAAGTACTGCGCGCACACCATGAAAAACGTCATCACCAACGCGGCCGGAAACACCAGCCCGTCGTACCACAGGCCGGCCAGCAGGAGCGCCGACGCGGAGATCTTCGTTGCTCCCACCAGGTTTCGCACGACATCCGACAGCGCATACTCCTTGAACTCCTTTTCCACATTCGGGAGACGCACTACCCACACGAAAATGACGGACACAGCAATAACAACCTGTGCGACAGCAACGGTGACTTCCATTGAAATACCTCCAGTTGGTGGTGACGGGCGCGCGGCGCGCGACTGGCGCCATTGTGCCGGTGCCCATAAGTAAGTGCATACCGGTGGCGTTTAGAGCCGAGCGGTGTGTGAGAAACACGCTCACCGACGTCGCCGGTGTTCGGCAACGTCAGTGGTATTGGGCAGTGAAGGCCGCTAACTGCGCTCCAATGCCTGTCGAAGCAGCGTGAGGTTTGCCCCAAAGCGCGACAGCAACTTGACAATCGGTGCGCCGTCCTCACGCACCAGCACCGTGAGCAGATGCGCACATGAGAGCTGCTCCCGACGCAGTACCCGCGCGTGCGCTGTTGCGTCAGCCAGCGCCTGCTCCACTTCGCTTGAGTGCGCAACGGATGACTCACTCAGTCGCTGATCGTGCGGCAGCAGCCGCTCGCCAAACACGGCCAAAAACTCTCGCACGTTGATGTGCGCTGCAAACCGCACAATCTGCTGCATCGCGTTGCGCGCCCGAAGCAATCCGATGAACAGGTTCTCAAGTCCAACGGTTGCCGCGCCGGTTCGCCGTGCATCGTCTGACGCCAGAAGCAACGATTCCTGCACACGCTCGCCGAGAACGGGTTCCGGCATCGGCGTGGCCGATTGTTCGGCCAGCAGCGCGTCAGGGTCCAATCCAACCAACTCAGTCAGGTGCCGAGTTCGCGTGCTCGGCCACCGCAGAAAGTTGTCCCGCGCCGCGCTCGCTGCTGACCCAAAGTTGGGGCCAGCCGCGTGCACATCCGCGCCCCTGCGCACCAGCGCCTCGACCGCTGTTGCCCAGTGGTGCGCAACTGCCACCGCCACGTAGGGAGCATTGAACATCGTGCCATTGGCATCGATGCCGCGCTGCACCAGATACTCAATCACGTTGCCGCGGTCATTGCTCATGGCCACCCAGAATACCTCCTGAAGCAATTCGTCGTCGTTTGCATCAGGCAGCTGCGGCATCATACGTCCAGCCGGCACCGAGAAATCCGGCCGGTCGCGTCGGGCAGCGGCGCGCGGCTTCCCACGAGCGTCCAACCAGCGGGCGACGCCAGCCACATCCCCCAATCCGGCGGCAATCCACAGCGCATCGCGATGTTTCGCACGCGCTGCAAGCACGTCAACCGCATCGCGATTGTGCCATGTCAGCAGTGCGTGCTCGAGTACCGGCCGGCCGTTTGGCATGATCCAGTCCGGGTCTGCACCCGCGTCCAGCAAACCTTGCACGTACGTAGCGCGCGTGCCCGTACCACCACGAAACCCAAGCAGTGGTGTAGCCACAGCCCCGCGCGCTTCCAACCACCGCACAATGCGTGCATCAACCAACGCATTGTCATGCTCAGCGAGTGACAGCGCGGTGCTCAACAACCGCTGCACACCGACGCCAAACTCTGTCTCGCGTTCGAGCAGGCCCGGGTGTTCTGCAATCACGCGTTCCAATGCCGCCAGATCGCCGGCATGGATCGCAGCTGAGGCGTCCGTCCACTCGTCCACGTGCCAAGTGTCTGATGCACGAACTTTCTGATCGCCGGCCGCAACTTCGAGCAACGCAGCCCAGTTGCTGAATCCGTGAAACCGGGCGGTTGCCAGCTGTGCGTCCGCTTCGGAAATGCTTTGCGCAAAGACGTGTTCTGGCGTGCAACCGTAGAATCGGGGCACATACGCGGCCAACGCGCGGCCAGTGAACTCATCGCGCGCGGCATGCCCGCCGAGCATTCGTTGCACGCGACCGGTCAGCCGCGTCGGCGATGGCATCATGGATCGCCACCCCGTGCCATTCATATGCTCGTAGCGCTGTCGCTCGACATCCCCGTAGTACTGCACCAGACGCGTCCAGCTGGTGAAGCCGTACTCACGCGCGATAATGCGCTGTGCATCGCCGAGCTTGAGTTCGGATACCGACTCTTCGGTGACGCCGCGCTCGTGCGCCTGCGCGCGCTGCAGTGCCTGATTGTCGCCGCTGCGCAACTGTCGCAGCAGGGACTTGGCCGCTTTGCGTTCAAACTCAACGCTGGGCCTCGCCGGCAATGGGCGGATGTCGGACATACTACCTCCTTTCGTTGTGGCCCCGTCCGCGTGTGGGCCCGAAAGAAGGAAGTGCGTGCAGAATGCGTCGCATCAAACATCGGATGGGACACTCCCTGCCCGCGGACCGGCGGCGCTCCGACAGCGCCACCGGAATGTTCGCGTGAGCATCAGATCATGTCAAGCAGCGCTTGTCAGCCGCCCTTTTTGGTCTCCTTAGCCCACGAATCGCGCAAACTCACAATGCGATTGAACACCAGCTTCTCCGCGGTGCTGTCCTCCGGCTCACTCATGAAGTAACCGGTGCGCTCAAACTGATACCGGCTCCCAATGGGATCAGCCGCCACACCCGGCTCAATCTTCGCATTGGGAATCACCACCAGCGACGCCGGATTGAGCGTGCTCAAAAAGTCCTCGCCTTCCGGCACATCATCAGGATCGGGCTGCGTAAACAACCGGTCGTACAACCGCACTTCACAGTTGAGCGCATGCATCGCACTCACCCAGTGAATGGTACCCTGCACTTTGCGTCCGTCGGGCGCGTTGCCGCTGCGCGTTTCCGGATCATACGTGCAGTGCAGCTCCGTCACGTTGCCGTTTGCGTCCTTGATGACATCGGTGCAGGTAATGAGATAGCCAAAGCGCAACCGTACCTCTCGGCCCGGCGCCAGTCGATAGAACTTCTTTGGCGGATCTTCCATGAAGTCGTCGCGGTCTACCCACAGCTCGCGCGAAAAGGGCACGTCACGTGTACCGGTCTTGGGTACATCGTGCGGATAGTTCTGCCCTTCGAGCATGTCGACCTCGCCCTCGGGGTAGTTGGTAATCACCACCTTGAGCGGGTTGAGCACACACAACACACGCGGCACTTCCATGTTGAGATCGTTGCGCACCGTGTGTTCAAATGATGCAATCTCCACGCGGGCATCTTTGCGCGCGACGCCAATCGTATCGGCAAAGGCACGAATGGCCTCAGGGCGCACACCACGACGGCGCAAACCGGCAATGGTGGGCATGCGCGGATCATCCCATCCGTTCACATGCCCGTCGTTTACCAAACGCAGCAGCTTGCGCTTGCTGAGCACGGTGTAGTCGAGCTCAAGTCGTGCAAACTCAATCTGCGTGGGCGGATTCTTGTAGCCCGCGGCTTCCACCAGCCAGTCGTAGATATCGCGACTGTCCTTGAACTCCAGCGTGCACAGCGAGCGCGTGATGCCCTCAATGGCGTCACTCAGGCCATGTGCAAAATCATACAGCGGATAAATCTTCCACTCGGTACCGCGACGATAGTGATGCGCCTCGCGACGAATACGCATGAGCAGCGGATCACGCATGATCATGTTGGCGTGCGCCAGATCAATCTTCGCGCGCAACACATGTGTACCGTCGGCAAACTCGCCGGCCTTCATGCGTCGCAACAGATCAAGATTTTCTGCCGGTGTGCGATCGCGATACGGACCGGGAATGCCCGGCGTCGTCACCGTGCCACGATTGGTGCGAATCTCTTCTTCCGACTGTGAATCAACGTACGCCTTGCCCTGCTCTACCAGTCGTTCGGCAATCGCGTAGAGCTGTTCGAAATAATCCGACGCGAAATACTCGCCGTCCCAGTCAAAGCCCAACCAGCGAATATCACGCTTGATCGCCTCCACATACTTCATGTCTTCGGTGATCGGATTGGTGTCATCGAAGCGCAAGTTGCAGGTGCCACCAAACTCGCGCGCAATACCGAAGTTCAGGCAAATGGACTTGGCGTGTCCCATGTGCAAAAAGCCATTCGGCTCGGGCGGGAATCGCGTGGTCGGCGACCGGCCAAAGCGGCCGGTGGCGATGTCATCAATCACCAGTTCGCGAATAAAGTCGCGGCGTGGGGCGGTATCGTTGGGATTGGTATCAGACACAGGAATCAGGACCGAGAAACAGACGCAAACAACAGTTGGGTACGGAAGACGATGCAGTAATCTAGTCCTTCGCAAACACCCTTACACTATGCGCGCTGAACGCAGCCGCAGCGAGTTGGTCACCACACTCACCGAGCTGAAGGCCATGGCCGCGCTCGCGAGAATCGGACTGAGCAACAACCCGGTTGCCGGATACAGCACTCCCGCGGCAATCGGAATCCCGATCACATTGTAGACAAACGCCCAGAACAGATTCTGCTTCATGGTGCGCATGGTCCGACGCGACAGCTCCACGGCGTGCGCCGCGCTCTGCAAATCGCCTCGCATCAGCACAATATCCGCTGCTTCCACGGCGATATCCGTGCCGGTGCCCACACCAATGCCTACGTCAGCCTGCGCAATGGCTGGTCCGTCGTTGATTCCGTCGCCCACCATAGCGACCACCTTGCCCTCACCCTGCAGGCGCACGATTTCAGCCACCTTTCCTTCGGGCATGACTCCCGCCACCACACGATCAATGCCCGCCTCGCGCGCAATCGCTTTCGCCGTGCGCTCATTGTCGCCGGTGAGCATCACCACCTCGAGTCCCATTTCATGAAAGCGGGCGATCGCCTGTCGTGATGTGTCCTTGATGGGATCGGCCACCGCAATGAGTCCGGCCAGCGCGCCGTCAACCGCGATGAACATGGGCGTGCGTCCGTTATCGGCCAGCTGCTGCGCGCTTTCCTGCAACGACGCAACATCAACGGCCCAGTCGCTCATGAACGCGGCATTGCCCACCGCCACGCCCAGCCCGTCTACCACGCCTTGC
>JBBSPO010000036.1:0-18925 GCA_038258695.1 Gemmatimonadales bacterium
AATGCTCATGGCTTCAAGCCACGGCATGACTTCGCCCACCGTTGCGTTGGCCGAATCACGAATAAACTCCGTGCGTTCAACGGCGTCGGCCATGGAGAAGCGAATGATTTCGTACGGGCTGGCGATCGGCTTGGGCAGTCCGTACAGGCCCGGCGCGTAATGCGACGGATACGTCATGGGCAATACTACGTCAGCAACGGAAATGATTTTTTCCCAGTTCTGTCCGATTGCGACATCACCCTCAAGATGTGTGACCAGACCAAACACATCGGCCGTCACCGGGACGTTGAGATCGGCGAGTTTCTCTTTTGTGTAGACAATAAAGTCGCGGATATTGTCTTCACGCGACACATCGTTGCTGCCGGGATATCGCATCACGGCGCGCGCGGAGTTTGTCACGTCGGGGAAACGCACGTAATCCCACTGTAACTCCGAGAAACCCATCTCCAGCGCTTCACGTGCGATCGCGATGTTGTAGTCCCATACGCGCTTGTCGTACGGATTGACCCACGGGCCGCCCTTGTTGTCTTTCCAGACATTGCCGTTTTCATGACGGATCGCGAGCTCGGGTTTCTTTTCGGCGAGCATGCGATCCTTGAACACGACAATGCGCGCAATCGGATAAATGCCGTGTGCAACGAGTGTATCGACCAAGGCTGGCAACCACGTGGTCGCCGGACGCTCATCGGCGCCGATTTCCAGCGCCAACGGAATCTGTGTGCCTTTATACGACAGGTATGTGTCGGATTCCTTGATGTCGATAATAAACGCGTTGATTTCGGTCTCGTCCGCAATGCGAATGAGATTGTCCATGCGTGACCGTGATCCCGACGCCCAGGCGTTGACGTAGAGCGCGCGTACGGAGTCGGGGCGCGACACGCGACGCGAGAGACGGGCGGCCACTGACGTATCGTCAGGTGCAAACGTGACCGCGGCGATGGAGTCGGCCACACGTGTGGAATCGGCCACACGCAACGAATCAGACGTGCGATCGTTGCCAGTGCCTGCATCTGCCGACGCGGACCGCTGCGCGCCATCGTTTACTGTGTCACTGCGAGCGGAGTCACAGGCGGCCAGCGCCACGAACATCACGGGGACAATTGCTGCACGAGCAGCTGCCAAGCGTACCGAAAAAACCAACACGGCGAAGGACTCCACGTCGAATGCCAACCTGAGAGAAACGCACCGCCCAGCGCGATACGTTCGAGTCAAAGCTAGTGGCATTCATGATCGGTGCTCAGGGTGGCCGTTCCGGGAGCGTGACAATTGGCACAGTGGCCACATCGCGATGGCGACCGCGGCCGCAGGCCATCGGTGACCCCCGCCTCAACGGTCCATCGGTGACCCCCGCCGCCGCTGCCGCGTCGAAGGGGAAGACCGCGTGTTCGCGCCCACTCTCCGGAACTCCTATGTCCGTACCAACGCCGCCCAACCCTCAAACGCCAATCGCCGAACCAATGCTCTCAAGCGAGCGCATCGGTCCGGCGGGGCTGGCGTTCCTGCTTGGGCTCGTGATCGCCTGGTTTGTTCAGGTGGTCTGAGCCCTGCACGACCGTTTTAAATGCGCTTACATGCGCCTACATGCGCGTCGGCGGCCCGATAGCGCGGTCCAGCTCGGCCTTGGCCGCATCGAGCTCCTTGCGCAGCACGTCGTGCCGTTCGAGCGCATCGCGGCCCACCTTCTGGTCAACACGGGTGGTCATGCCCGCCAGATACGAAATGTGCGCCTGCAGTCCCGGCTTGCCGTAGCGCACCGGCGCGGTGAGCAGCTTTTCATTGACTGATACGACCTTGGACAGCGAGTCGGCGGCCGCTGTGCCAGCTGTACGCAAGCGCGTTTCGGCCGCACGTGAGCGCTGCACCACCGCGTTGACCTCGGCCACCATCGCACGCATGCGCGTATTGTGCGCGAACTGCTCCTGCAGGTCGGCCGCGGTGATGCCCTCAGCGGCCAGACGCGGATCAATAAGCACCGTGAGCGGCACCGTTTGCGATTCGCTGCCCACCGATACACGAACCTGATACTCACCTGGCGGCGCACCAAAGCCGTTCTGATGTTGCACGCCCCACGTGAAGCGATTGAAGCCTTCACGCGCCGACACCAGATTCATCACCGGGGCCGAGGCAGCATCTTCGGTTTCGCGGTCACGACCGAACATCATGGCCTCGTCCGGGTCATCCTCGCTCGGGCGACGACCGCGCTGCGGTGCAGGAGGCCGCTCGCCACTCTTGTAGCTGTTGACCACCTGACCGGCCGCATCACGGATCTCAATGCGAACGGTGTCTGATGAGGCCGACGCGAGGTAGTAGTCCACCTGCGGTCCGAGATACAGCGCACCCGCGTTTGTGCGGTAACCAGCGCGCGGAGTGTAGACCTTGAGCGCCGCTGACTCGTTGACGCTGGCCACCTGATGCAGCGCTGACACGTTGTCCATGATCCAGTTGCCGCGTCCCTGCGTGGCTACGATCAGGTCCTTTTTGTGCACCACGATGTCCTGAATGGGCACGTTGGGCAGGTTCTGCTGAAACGACTGCCAGCGACGGCCGTTGTCGAACGAAATGTGCATGCCAAACTCGGTGCCGGCGTACAGCAGTCCTTCGCGCTCGGGGTCTTCACGTACAACGCGCGTGGGATGATCGGCCGGAATACCGTTTTTGCCATCGGTGAGTTTGGTCCACGTCTGTCCGTAGTCATCGGTGCGATAGATGTACGGTGCGTAGTCGCCCAGCAGATAGCGATACACGGCGTAGTAGGCCGAGCCATTGCGGTGATGCGATGCATCAATCCACGCTACGCGACCACCTTCCGGCAGATCCTTGGGCGTGATATTGGTCCATGACTTGCCGTCGTCGCGCGTAATGAAGAACGGTCCGTCGTTGGCACCGGTCCAGATCACCCCTTTTTCACGCGGTGATTCGGTAATGGCGTACAACGTGCTGTAGAACTCTTCGCCCGTGACATCGCGTGTAATCGGTTCACCACTGGCACCCTGACAGCAGTCTGGAAACGCGGTAAGGTCGGGCGACATCTTTTCCCAGGTGACACCCTTGTCGCGCGTGCGGTGCAGGTACTGTGTGCCGTAGTAGAGCACATTCGGATCGTGCGGCGAATACGACATTGGTGCCACGCGCTGAATGCGATAGATCAGATCCTGTCCGGCATTGCCGTACAGCGACTGTCCACCAATCCAGTAGTTGCGCGACTGACCGGTTTCGGTGTTGCGCACCGAGAACTGTCCCTTGCACGAGCCGTAGATGATGTTCTTTTCTACGGGGTGCGGCATGATCGGTCCGGTTTCACAGCCCGGTCCGGTGCGCAGGCTTTCGGTGTCAAACGGGTTGCCCACGCTCGACATGATCCACGTGCTGTTGTCCTGCTGCGCTGAATACAGGTTGTACGGGAAGTTGTTGTCGGGCACCACACCATAGAACTCAGCCGTGGGCTGATTGCGCTGCGTTGACCACGTGCGGCCGCCATCGTACGACACATTGGCACCACCGTCGTTGGCCTGCACCATCGCGTTGCCATCAGTTGGGTTCACCCAGATGTAGTGATTGTCACCGTGCGGTGTGCGGAACGGTGTCACCGTCTTCCCGCCATCCTGTGAGCGATACAGCGTTTCGGCGCCGGCGTAGACGACATCAGCGTTGGTGGGATCGGTGCCCAACGTGGTGTAGTAGAACGGCCGCGTGATGAGGCCCGGCGTGCTGTTCATGAGCTGCCAGTTTTCGCCCGCGTCGTCGGAGCGATAGAGTCCGCCGCCCGGCAGCGCTTCTACGAGCAGGTACACACGCTGCGGGTTGGCTGCCGTGACGCCGATGTTGCCCTTACCGGTGAGTTCAGACGGCAGGCCCTTTCCCGTTTTCTTCCAGCTGGTGCCGCCGTCGGTGCTTTTGTAGAGGCCACCTTCGCGTGAACCACTGATGATTGTCCACGGCTTGCGCTCAATGCGCGCCATCCAGGCGTAGACCACATTCGGGTTGCCAGGCATGGTCTCCACGTCGGAGGCACCGGTGCTGTCGTTGAGGTACAGCGTCTTCTTCCACGTCTTGCCGCCGTCGACGGTTTTGAAGATGCCGCGGTCAGTATTGCGCTTGAACATGTCGCCATTGGCCGCCACCCACACTACATCCGCATTGGACGGATGGATGCGCAGCGCGCCGATCTGGCCCACGTCGTACAGGCCGGCAAACGACCACGTATCGCCGGCATCGTTGCTGCGATACACGCCGCGCCCCGTTGACACGTTGCTTCGTGCACCGTCGGCGCCGGTGCCCACGTAGACGATCTCGTTGTCGCTGTCGGCCACGGCGATATCGCCGACGGATCCGAGGGGAATCTGTCCGTCACTGATCGGCTGCCAGCTCTCGCCGGCATCGCGGGTGCGGAAGACGCCGCCGGATGCAACGCCCATGTAGAACGTGCGCTTTTGCGACGGTACACCGGCAACGGTGTTCACGCGGCCGCCAACCGAATGGCCAACGTGGCGAAACTGCATGCCCTGCATCAGTGCCGGCGATACCGCCGGCGCGGGCGCAGAGGCCACTGATTGGGCGAAAAGAATAGCTGGCGCGCAGAGCGCAGCAACGACTGATGCAAAAACAGGCTTGCCCATGATCGACAAATCTCGCGGGTCGGTGGAAAAACAGCAGAAAAGACGAGCGGCCTTCACCCGCGTGAGTGCGGGTCCGGCTCTTATGAAAACTACGCACGGCAGGGAGGAGTGTTGTGCTGCACGGCGCTTGCTCAGCCCGGTAAGCGATCGCGAACCAGCCGGCCGTCCGCTCCAGGAAGCCACGGGACCCACGCGAGCGCCACCACCTGCACGTGCACGTCGGTGCTCTTGGGGCGGACCACTACCGTCTCCAGCTCGTCGCCCAGCGCGTCGTACGCCTGTGCGTGCAGCGCCAGCTCTTCGGCAACGCGGGCTTCGAGGTCGGCCAGGGCCTGTACTGCCGCTTCATGCGTTTCCGTGGCCCGTTCCACGCCACCCGCCGTCTTTTGGGCCCTGCCCGCGCTGCGCGCCGCCGTGCCCATGCGGCTCACGGTGGTGGCACTCATTTTCTTGCGCCCAAAGAGTGCCCCCAACAGCGCGCTGCCCACGGTAATGGCGGTGTTGAACTTTGCCTCGGTGGCCGAACTCTGCTTCTCTTCGATCACCTGCTCCGTGCGGCGCACCTTGTCCTGCGCGGTTTGCACCCTGGCAGCGTACTTGTTGCGCACTTCGTCAAGACGCGCGTCGGTGGCTTCACGGGCGGCCAGCTGTAGTCGTGCACGAAACGTCCCCTCTGCTTCGCCCACTTGTGACACGAGCTTGAGCGCCGTGCTCTGAAAGAGCGTGATACCGTCACTGGTGGTGATAAACTTTTTGAGGGTGCGGGTCCATGTTGCATAGCTGCGCACGTTCGCGGCGACGGTTGGAACGTCCTCGTAGGCGCGTCCCACGTGCGGCTTGTGATCGAGCGCGTTGACGTCGAGCGCCACCGATTCGGCGGTGTCCCAATCGAGTGCCAACACGCCGTCTTCCAGTGGAGCAAGCCATACGGCGCGCCGCTGTTCGCTCACACCGAGCTTGGCTTGCGCATACGATACATCGGCCGCGCCTAGCACGGCTGGCCGCCAGGTGATAAGCGCTTCATCAACGCTGGCTGGCAACCACACCTGCGGAATATCGGGTGGCATAACGGGCGCGCGGGCGGACGAAACATCGGGCTGCGGATCGTTGGTGCGATCAGTCGATGCCGTGCTGCGCCGGTATGTGGGCGCGCCGGTTAAGTCATCCGCCGCTGGTGCGCTGTTTGAGACGGCGCTCACTCCGGCGTTACCCGAGGCCGGCATTGCAACGCCGCCGCTTTGATTGTCCGTATCATCAGGCTGGTCAAGTTTCCTGATCTGCTCACGCGTCATGGGACCGGCCAGATACGACATGGCCCAGCGCGTTTCAAATATTGTGGGCTCGTTTTCATGCACGCTGTGCATGAGAAACACGCGCTTGCCCAGCCCGGAAATCGTGCGCTCCATCGCACTGCGATCAAATGCCACATCGCCCGACGCGCCGGCCAACCCGTCCATCACGCGCGCCTGATCGCGCTCTGTCTGTAACCGCCCAATGAACCAGAGTCCGGTATTCGACAGTCCCTTGTAATCAAGATCCACCGGGTTCTGTGTAGACAACACCACACCGAGACCGAACGCGCGCGCTTGCTTGAGCAGTGTGAGCAACAGCTGCTTGGACGGTGGATTGGCAACAGGCGGCATGTAACCAAAGAGCTCGTCAATGTAGAGCAGTGCGCGCAGCGAACTGGTACCTGGCTGCTGACGCATCCACGCGATCAAATCAGCCAGCAACATGGTCACAAAGAACATGCGCTCCGCATCATTGAGATGCGCAATCGACAACACCGATACACGCGGCTTGCCCGCTGGCGTAAACAGCAAGCCTCCGGCATCGAGCGCATCGCCCTGCATCCAGGCCTGAAAACCTGGAGAGGCCAACAAGTTGTTGAGGCGCATGGCGAGCGCCGAGCGGTCTTTGGGCGGAAACACCGTGTCCACCGGCATTACGCCGATCTGCGAAAACGGTGGCGACTGGATGGCGCCAATGAGTGCGGCCAGGTCGAGGTTTTGCCCATTGCTCCAGTAGTGCAACAACACGTTGGACAACAAGACGTGTTCACGACTGCTGATCGGGTCAGCCTCAATCCCCAGTAGCGCCAGCAGGCCAGTGGCGGTGGTGGAGATTCGTTCAGCAAACGTTTCGACATCGTCGCGCACGATCGCCGGCGGCGCAGCAAACCCTTTCAGTAGCGAGATCGGCCGGCCGGCGGTGCTGCCGGGCGTATAGAGCGTGACGTCAGCGGCGTCGCGCAAGCGTTGAATGCGCACGCCATCCTGTCCCCATTCGCCCAACCCTTTCGCCCATCGCGCCGCCATACCATCAGCAAACTCGGCCACCGTCTGACCGGCTGTGGTGGCTTGTTGCGCGTCTACCCAGGGCGCGAAATCCTGGCCGCGCAGCTTCGGGAACGTGAGTGCGATGTTGCCCAGATCACCCTTGGGATCAATAGCGATAACCGGGATATGATCAATGGCGGCTTCCTCAAGCAGACCGATGCCGAGTCCGGTCTTGCCGCTGCCTGTCATGCCAATGATTACGGCATGCGTGGTGAAGTCTTTGGACTCCAACAGCACCATCGCGTCGCTGCGCGTTCGAGCTGGCAGATCGTACGCGCGTCCGATGTAGAACGCGCCGAGTTTCTCGTAGTCGTGGTTCATGCCACCGAACTTACCCGTTTTGCACGTGCGCTGTGCGTTCCCTAATCGCCGCATGTGTGAACGGGAGCTGTCCGCCAACCGAAGCGGCTACCTGCCTGATTTGAGCGTTGTGCCTTCCACATCGCGACCGGGATAGACGGCAACGGCTGAACCGTCAGCGAGAAACGTGGACACAGGTGCCTGGGAGAGCGGTGCGACCCATGACGGGCCGTACAGGGTGGCAATATCCGCTTCGAGAAAGCACTCCACGAGCGGGGTGATGTTCCAACGCGGATGCTCCACCTGGTATTCCCGGGTGGACTTCGGTCCGCGGCCTGTGTAGCCCCAATAATGCTCGGCGATGAACTCCTCGACCGAGCCGCCCCGCATGGGCCTGGGCTGGCCATTGGCAAGAGCCACCACGCGCTCCCAGTCGCCCTCGCGCTTCCACTCATACAGAAGAGTGCGCTGTGGGGTGCCGTCGTTGGCGGGTACGCCCTGGACGTGGGCGTCACGCATGGGGGTGGCCACGTACGGCTCGCCGTAGAGCGTACGCGCCACCCAGGCGATCGCGAAACGCGGGACGCGCTCCTGCACAAACACCACGCCGCGTCGCACGCTACCATCGGGCGCGGTGCGCTTGACGTAAAAGCGCAGATTCACTTCTGGGAAGCGTGTGTGAAACGGAATGGCTATTCCGCGCACGCGCACCTGTTCAAAACGGAACGCCACAACACTGGCCAACGCGTCGCCGCGCCACAGATCTAGTTCAATACCCCTGGGCAGCAGCGAGGTGAGCAAGCGTTGATCGACTGCCCAGGTCAACATCACCAGATCGTACCACGCCGCTGTCAGGAACGGACGTTCACTCATTGACCATTTGTTGAGGACTGCAAGAGGTGTTGCCGTTTAGTCGGAAAGAGTTTCCCGGATTTTCTGATATCCAATACGCAGATCGTCGGCCAGCTTGCGAGCTGTTTCGCTCATTACGTCACCAACTTCACTGGCGGTGCCTTTGGCTCCCGTGCTGGCTGTGCTGAGACGATCGCGCAGTGCGTCGAGCCGCGTTTCAAGCGCCGCAAACTCGTCTTTTGCCTCACGCGACGCGAGGTGCACCTTCAACCGCAGCTCATCCCGTTCGCGCTCGAGGGATAAAATCAACTCGTCAAGTTTTTCGTTCCATGTTGACATGCACAACTCCGTTGAAAGCACTACCAGGGGTTAGAACTCGCGACGCTTCATATCCTTGAATAACTCGCGTGCTTCGCCGCCACGCTCTTCTTCTCCGCGGGTGGCTTCGATCGTCGCATCGAACGATGGTCGCTGCTGCGGCTTTTTCTGTTCCGCTTTTCCTGTTGTCTTACGGATGAGCGCCTTGAGCTGTGAATCCTTCACGGTGACCTCTTGTGCTGGTGGAAGGCGACTGACCAAAGAAAGCTAGCGATTAGAGCATGGTCCACGTAGAGAGACTTGTCCAGAGCGACGCGGCTACTGGCGTGGTGTGATACCCAACAGTTGCCGAACCGCGTCAATTGCCGCTTGCCCGCCGGCCGAGATCGGCGCCATGACGTCGTGGTGACCAAGTCCCTGAAGGGTGACCACGCTCACCTCATCACCCTGGGCCCGGGCGGCGGTGGCAAACGCCTCAACCGCTTCCGGATGGGCAATGCGATCACGGCTGCCGGACACATGTACGTGTGGCACACCGAGCGGCAGGCGCTGCGATGGCGAGACGGCGGCGTATCGCTCGGGCACCGTCGCCGGCAAACCGCCCAGCACCGACTCCACCGCTGGATTCCCGCACGTTTGTTGTTGGCGCGTTTGAAACTCAGCCATGTCCATTACCCCACCCAGGGAGACCACGCCCTGCAGCGCCATCGGTGCTTTTGCGTACAGAGGACTCTCAGGGCTAAGGCGTGATCGTGTTGGCAGCCAGGCAGCCAACTGTGCGCCTGCGGAGTGCCCAATGGCGACCATGCGGGTGGTGTCCAGTGCGTGGGTTTGTGCGAGCATTCGCACAAAATCAGTGGCCTGTGCAACATCGGTAAAGGTGCCGGGCCATCCCCCCCCCGGCTGGTCGTAGCGCCGATATTCGATGTTCCACGTGGCCACGCCGGCGTCGGTGAGCGCTTCGGCCAGCGGTGCAGAGTTGCGGCTGCTCGCGTACGGCGAATACCAGCAGCCACCATGGATCACAACTACAAGCGGATGTGGCCCCGGACCTGGTGGCAGGCGCAGCTCGCCGAACTGCAATGAATCGGATCCGTACGCCACGACTGCACCGCCGTCGCGCAGTGGGAGCGCATTGATGTCGGCGGCTTGCAGCGGACGTCCTGCAGTGGCGTCCTGCGCCAATCCAGCGGCTGGCAATACAGCTGCGATGCTGAGCGCGAGCAAAGTTCGGTTGGCGAGCCGGCACGCGGCCAACATCGTGAGGCGGGCAATCATGGCAAATGGATTGAGACGTGAGTGCTGACGACCAGTCGCGGGCATGTCGTGTTCACACGGCTGGAATCTAGTGATTCACCGTTGGCTCCACGCCGATTCCAGCGTTTGCTGGAGCTCGCGCGATGAGTACGGTTTGGCGAGCACGTGGGTGATACCTGAGCCACCGGAGAGCAGGATGCCCTCGTGTTCGAGAAAGCCTGTGGTCAGGACAATCGGGAGCCCAGGCCGAGCGTGTTGGGCATGTTGCGCGAGCTCGAGCCCCGACATGAGCGGCATGGAAAGGTCGGTGAGCAGGCAATCTGCCGTAAAAGATGTACTGGCGAGGTATTCGGCCGCGAGAGCGGGCTTGGTGAACCCGACCACACACCAGCCCAGTCGTTCAAGCAGGCGCGTAGTGGCGGCCAGCACTGCGGGTTCATCATCCACCACCATGATATTTCGCACCTCGTGTCCACGCGTCTCAACTGGCGTGTGGTGTTTTGCGACGGGTAGCGTGTTCGCGGCGGGAAGATAGACGCGCATTTCTGTGCCTTGGCCTTTTACACTGTGCGGCACCACCACGCCCTTGAGTGCGGTTACCGTGCCGTGCACCATAGCCAGACCCAGGCCAGTCCCGCGCCCGGGTCCTTTGGTTGTGAAAAATGGTTCGAAGGCGCGCGTAATCACGTCGGGATCCATGCCAGATCCGGTGTCGGAGACCGTCAGCTCGGCTACACGCTCCACATTGGGGAAGACCGCTTCGAGATCGGGGTTTCCAGCTGGCTGTACGGTCGCAACGCTGAGGCGCAGCGAGCCACCGTCCGGCATGGCGTGCGCTGCGTTTGTGGCAAGATTGAGCAGGACCTGCTGCAGTTCACCGGCTTCGGCCAGCACGATGACAGGTGTGCTGGGGGGCGCGAAGCTGATGTGAATGGACGGTGGCAATGTGGCCCGAAGCAATCGTTCAGTTTCGGACACAATCTCGCCGAGGTCGATTGGCGTACGCTCGTGCTCAAACCCTTTGGTGAAGGTCAGAATACGGCGAACCAGCGCACGTGCACGCTCCGCCGACTGGCGGATGTCGCGCAACAGCGGCTGCGACACATGATCGGCGGCGAGTTGCTGCTGCACTGATTCGGTGTTGAGCACCATAGGTTGCAGCAGGTTGTTGAAGTCGTGCGCAATGCCCCCGGCGAGCGTACCAATGGCCTCGAGCTTCTGCCCTTGCTGCAGGCGCAACTCCAGTGCGCGTTCGCGGCGCACGTCGCGCAGGGTGGACAACACGTGCGTGATCTGGCCCGCGTCGTTGCGTACGGGCGACATGGTGCCGGACAGTACGATCGCCTCGCCGCCTGGACTTGTGAACTGCACGCTGCCGGCCCAGGGCTGTCCGTCGAGCAATGAGGACCACTGTGCCAGCTCGGTGTATCGCAGTCCTTCGGGGGCCAGCTGTCGCGCCGGGCGGTTGGCGTAGGTGACAGCGCCATGCACGTCGAGCAATGCGACCAAGCCGTCACTCTGGTCAACGGCCACGGCCAACTGCGCAGAGCGTTCCTCAGCGGCGAATCGACGCGTCGCTTCGTTGCCCAATCCGTTGGACAGCACGGCAATGGACAGCGTGGCCAGCGAGGCAAGCATGAGCAGACTGATTGAGTTGACCGCCCACATCACGCTGGCAGTGGGCATGTTGGCCGCCCACGCGAAAGCACCCTGGGATACAAGCAGGCCGAGAGCCAGAAGGGTGATCGATGTGATCAGCAGGCACGTGATGCCGGTGCGCAGGCCGAGCAGCACGGCACCCATGATCGGAAACGCCATGACCCACAGGAATCCGGCCGCTTCAAAACCAAAACCTGCCAGAAAGAACGTGCCCAGTATGAGCGGCAGTGCCGTGAGCGCCCTGGCGCGAAAAGAGTATGACAGACGGCGCCCGAACAACAGGCCAAACAGCGTGAAGAAGAACAGGGTGTCAATGAGTACCACCAAATGCTCACCTTCGCGCACCGCCAGCCACACGGTGGGCACATAGGCGAGCAATCCGAGCACCACCATACCGAGCAATACGGCCGCGAGAATGCGATGTCTCCACGCCTCCAGCGGCGTACCCACCGGAGGCGCGATCCAGTCGAGGATGCGTCGCACACGATGAAATCGAATTCGAATTTGCTCGGTGGACATGGGAAAGAATGTGTTATGCCAGAGGTCACTTTCGCCATCCTGCAGCGGCGCGTGCGTTCTTCGGTATTTGCGTCAGGTGTTGCGCCACACGCGTAGAGCGCCGATTGTGTGGGAGTAAATTACGATGCAGCACAGACCGTATCCCTTTTCGACTTCCGAACGGAGTGAATGTTACATGGCCATTTCCAAACCAGCCGCCCGCAAGCTCGCAACGCAAGCTGAGTGGACGCTGCTTGAGTCCAGCTACGCACCGTTGCTCAAGGAGATCACGCCCGGCCGTCTCAAGCAGAAAGTGACGCGCGCGCGCAAACTGCAGGATAAGTATCGCGATCGGGCGCGGCAGCAGCGCGGAGAAGCGCGCGGCAAGCGTCGTGCCAAAAGCACGCGGCCAGCTGCGGGCAACGACAACACCGTGAACAAGCAGCTCATGTTCAGCGAGGCGTTGGAGCGTTTTGAGGTGCAGTTGGCCAAGCTCGACGCCAAAGCCGAACGGGAAGCGGCGCGTGCGGAAAAAGCCAAGGCCAGGAAGGCGCCAGCGGCAGGGCGCAAGGCAGTGAAGAAACCGGCCAAGAAGGGGGCCAAGGCCGCCAAGCGCAACGCGGCATCGAAGGTGGCGGGCAAAAAAGCGGCCATGAAGCGCGTGAGCAAGCTTGCGCGCGGCGCCCGTAAGCAGAGCAAGCTCGATCGCTCGGGCGCCGTGGCACATCAGGCGCATGTAGGCTCACGCGGCCGCCGCAGTCAGGCGCGACGCGACAGCCGCTGAGCACATGCACCTTGAGTCTTAGCGCGGTGGCGTCGGTCTGCGAGAGCGGACCGGCGGCGCCGGCTCGGGCTTGAGCTGCACAGGGTTTTCCCGCAGCAGCCGCATCGCTTCCTCCACCGCACGCACCAACTGCGGATCGCGTCCGGCTATGACTTCGCTGGGTGTGTACTCCACGTCGATATCCGGCGCGACACCTTCGTTTTCCACGGCCCAGTTGCCATCGCGGTCAAAGAATCCACCGCGCGGTGCGATCATTGAACCACCGTCAATGAGCTGAGGAGTGTCCCACGTGCCCACGAGGCCGCCCCACGTGCGCTTGCCAACAATGGGCCCGATCTTGCGACGCTTGAACATGTAGGGCAACAGGTCGCCGCCTGAGCCAGCCATTTCGTTGATGATCATGACCTTGGGGCCCCAGATGCCAGCCGTTGGACTGGTAAACGGCGTGCGCTCGTGCACGGGATTGTTGAAGTAGCCGTCATAGTCACGTTGCATGACTTCAATCATGTAGTCAGCCGCTGAACCACCGCCGTTCCAACGCTCGTCAATGATCACGCCTTCACGATCCTGCTGCGCGAAGTAATAGCGGTTGAACGACGTATAGCCGCCCTGTCCGGTGTTGGGCACATACACGTACGCCAACTTGCCCCCGGACATGGAATCAACGATCCGACGATTGCGTTCAATCCATGCTCGGCCACGCAAGCCGCTTTCGTTGCCAACGGGCACGACGGTTACCTGACGTGCACCACCCATGGTAGGTGTGCCATTGAGCGTCAGCACCACCTGTCGGTTGGCCATGCCCTCAAACACGCGATAGAGGTTGTCATCGCTGGTGACTTCGACGCCGTCTACGGCCAGCAGGTAGTCACCAACACGTGCATCAATGCCGGGTCCGGAGAGTGGCGCTCGCAGTTCAGGATTCCACGACTCCCCATTGTAAATAGTGCGAATGCGGTAGCGGCCTTCCGCCACCGACCAGTCGGCACCGAGCAGTCCAACATTGGACTGTGGGACATCGGGGAAGTCGCCTCCGCTTACGTACGAATGTCCGACAGCGATTTCTGCGCCGAGCATATCGAGCAGGTAGGTGAAGTCGGCGCGATGTGCCACGTGCTCCAGCATGGGCTCGTACAGCGCCTTGGTTTTGACATAATCGGCGCCGTGCATGTTGGGTACGTACAAAAACTCGCGCTGATTGCGCCACCCTTCGGTGAACATCTGCTTGAACTCCGCACGCGGATCGATCTGCATGCGAAGCGACGCGGTCATTCTGCCGGTGGCGCCGGTGGGTGCCGGTTTGTCGGTGTCAGCCACGGTGAGATTGCTGCCCGAACGCCACAGCACTTTTTTGCGATCGGCCGAGATGGTGAATGTTTGCACGCCCTGTGTAAACGGCGCGGCCTTGCGTTCCTTGAGCTGATACCGATGCAGCGGTGAGCCAGCGCCATTGCCATCACCGGGGCCGGTGGCGGGCACGTTTTCTGTAAAGAACAGTACGCCCGTGGGACCGGCTTGCAGGTTGGTATAATCGCGCGGTGTGACATCAAGAGACAGAATGCGATTCTGCAATCCGTCAAAATCGATTGTGACGGTGGGTGTACGGCTGGCCGAGCTTCCGGCACCGTTTCCTGCAGTGCCACGCGCTGATGTATCGCGAACGGCGGTCATCATACCAGGGTCTTCGTCACTTTCGGGCGGCAACGGCGATGGCTCACTGCGCGACAGCACCGCGAGATACACGGCACGCGTGACCGGACGTTCGTATGACGTCATGTCCAGCCAGCCGGTGTTCAACGCGAAGTTTGTGGACGCCAGAAAATACAGAAACTTGCCATTCGCGTCCCAGGCCGGCGAGTTGGCATCACTCAGTCCATCCGTTACCTGCCGCACACGCGAGTTGAGCAGATCGTACACAAAAATGGCCCGTAGCTGCGTGGGCAACCGCTTGGCGTACGCAATCCATTTGCTGTCGGGACTCCAGACCGGGTTGAGTGAACGGTCTGGCACCATGTACGCGTCGGTATCAACCTTGGTGGAAATGCCCGATTCAATGTCCACCATCCACACATTCAAATGCGTGTCGGTGAACAGCAACTTCTGGCCGTCGGGCGACCACTGGGGCGTGTAGTAAAAACTCGGGTCGGGCAACGAGATTGCGCGCGTTTCGCCCAGTCCGTCGGCCGGTGCCAACATGAGTTGGTATTCGCCGCTGGCGTCGCTGAAGTACGACACCGTTTTACCATCGGGAGACCAGGCTGGCGTGCGTTCGGCAGCACCGGCGGTACGCGTGAGATTGCGCCAATCACCCTTGGACGCAGGAATGGTAAAAACCTCACCGCGTGCTTCGACTACGGCACGCTGACCGGTGGGTGACAGCGCGATGTTGGTCATGCGTGATGTGACGTCTTCCCACCGGGGCACCAACCACGGGAAATCGCCGCGCGCAGTGATATCCAAACGGCGATGCTGCTGTGTGTTGGGGTCGAGCATGTGCACATAGCCGGCCTGCTCAAACACCACCACACCTCCGCCGGCGTCAATGGATTTGACGTCGAGGTCAGTAAATCGCGTAACCTGTGTCAGTGCGCGCGTGGTGGTGTTGTAGGACCAGACGTTGGCACACCAATCGCGGTCAGAGATGAAGTACACCACGTCGCCAACCCACACTGGGTCAATGTCTTTGGAATCGGTCCACGGTGGCGTTTCAATTTCGTACGTGCCCAGATTCATGATCCAGATGGGACGATTCTGTCCACCACGATAGTTGCGCCATTCATCGTCCCAGGAGTTGGCCATGCGATACGCAAAGCGCTGTCCATCGGGCGAATATTTGCCTTGCCACGCTCTGGGCATGGGCAACGACGTGGCCACGTCTCCCTCAACCGACACACTCCAGAACTTGGGCACGTTGCCTGACGGAGCAGCTTCACGCGCTGACGAAAACACAATGCGGCGTCCATCAGGGCTCCATCCTTGCACCATATCGCCGCCCGGATGCCAGGTGAGCCGACGCGGTTCGCCGCCGCTCACCGGCACAACGTAAACATCGGAGTTCCCGCCGTACTGTCCGGTAAAGGCTACCATTGAGCCGTCGGGCGACAGCTTGGGCAGCATGGTGAGGCCCTGAAAGCTTGTGAGCCGTCGTGCGTCACCGCCGTCTCGTCCGGTTACCCAGATGTTGTTGGCGTACGAGAACGCGATGTGGTTGCGGCTGACGGTGGGCTGTCTGAGCAGGCGCGTTTGCGCGACGAGTGAGTCAGCGAGGCCGGTTGAAAGCATCACGCCGAATACGGCGAGTGACCAGCTGCGGGGGAGGCACGAAATACGCATGGCAGGAACCAGGGACGAGTGAAGAACACAGCGTTTCATGGAACGTGCGTCTACTGCTCATGTCGGGCAAGGCCCGGTACCGCACGTGCGCGTTACGTCAGAATCGCAGGGCCAGCGAAACCACGCCCGCGTTGACCGCACCCAGTGCCGTGGGCACGCGCCGCCAGCGGGCTTCTACGGCAAACCCGTCAAGGCCTGCGTTGAGCGGTGCGAGCACGCCCAGGCCCACCGACGGAGCAAAGCCCAGGCATCGTCCAGCGTCGCCGTACGAGTTGGAGCCGGCAAAGCCCAGCATGGCCACGGAGTACACGCCAATGCGCCCCTTCATGGGATGATACTCAAGTCCGGCACTGAATCCGCTGGTACGCCGTGCCGTTTCGCGCGGCTCGTGGACGCACTCGGCACCGGTACACGCATCGGCCAGGGGTTTCGCAAGCAGCCCGCGTTCAGAGGCGACACTCCGGTCCTGCAGGTGCATGAATCCTTCAACGCGCCAGGCCACTTTTGATGTGACCACTCCGATTGCTGACACATCGAACGCACCACCAACACTCGGCGAGTAGGTGGTGCCGCGTCCGGGCGCGGAAGTGGCGACGCCGCCTACACCCAGGCTCACGTGGCGCGGCAGCCAGCGACGCTTCGGCGTCTCGTTTGCCTGGGCCGACAGATCACCACTCGCCACACCGACGCAGACAGAGGCCAAGGCCGCGGCCACACATCGTGTGAGCATTCGGCGGATCATAGTCCGCGTTTCGCGCTGCGTGAGGCCATACGTGATGCTTCTGCGCGGGCATCAGATTCAGTTGACGGCACCGGATCTTCGCCCGGATTCACAAAACGGTCACGCTCAAAACGGTTTTGGCGATCGTACAACTCGCGATAGCGACCGTCTATCGCAAGCAGCTCATCATGCGTGCCACGCTCAACAATCTGCCCTTGCTCCAGCACCAGAATCTGATCGGCGCTGGTGATCGTGGAGAGGCGATGTGCGATGACGAACGTGGTGCGTCCGGCTCGCAGTCGCTGCAACCCTTCCTGAATGAGCTGTTCGCTTTCACTGTCGAGCGACGACGTGGCTTCATCGAGAATGAGCACGCGCGGGTCGGCCAGAATCGCACGCGCGATGGCCACACGCTGGCGCTGTCCACCGGAAAGTTTGACACCGCGCTCACCGACAATGGTGTCGTACCCATCGGCAAAGCGTGATACAAACTCGTCTACGTTGGCGACACGTGCGACTTCACGCACTTCGTCTTCGGTGGCACCGGGACGCGTAAACGCGATGTTGTCGCGCACCGTACCGTCGAACAAAAAGTTGTCCTGCAAGACGACGCCGAGTTGGCGGCGGTACTCCTGCAGCTTGAGCGTTGCGAGGTCGGTGCCGTCTACAAGGATCCGTCCTTTTTGTGGACGCGCAAACGCCATGATCAGCGAGATCAGCGTGCTCTTGCCTGAACCGCTGGAGCCTACGAGTGCCGTGGTCGTACCAGCTGGCGCCGTAAACGATACATCGCGCAAAACGGGTGTGTCAGCTTCGTACTCAAACCAGACGTTCTCAAAGGCGACATCACCGCGCAAAGGCGGCAATGCCAATCGGTTGACGTCTTCCTGATCTTCGGTGGCCATATCGCGCAACTCACGAATGCGATCAAGACCGGCAAACGCTTCGGTGAGCTGCGTGCCGATGTTGGCAATCTGCACCAGCGGTGCGGCAACAAGTCCAATAAAAATGACGTACATGAATAAGTCGCCCAGTGTCATGCTGCCACTGATCACCGCGCGTCCACCAAACACCATGACGAGCACGCTGATCAGCCCGACAACGGCGGTAGACAGTGCTGTTGTCGCTGACGTGCCTGTAATGGTCTTGGCAATATTGCTGAACAGCGACATCACACCTTCGCTGAACACTTTGCGCTCGCGTTCTTCGGCGGTGTAGACCTTGATCAGGCGAATGCCGCCAATGGTTTCGGCGAGGCGTCCGGTCACGTCGGCCGTGATTCGTCCACGCTCGCGAAAAATGGGACGCAACCGCTTGAAGGCGGTGGACATGCCAATCGCAAAGATCGCGAGCAGCGTCACTGTACCGAGCGTGAGCTGCCAGTTCAGCCAGATGAGTACCACCAACGCAAACGACGCGGTGACCAAGCCGCCGGTGAGCTGGATCAGTCCCGTCCCTACCAGGTTGCGGATACCATCCGGGTCATTCATGACGCGCGAAATCAGGATGCCTGACTTGGTGCTGTCAAAAAAGCTGACGGGCAGCCGTACCACATGCGCCTGCACTTCTTCGCGCATGTTGGCGATCGCCCGCTGCGCGGCCACGCTCACCACCTGCGATAGTGAGTACGACGTGATGGCCTGAATCAGTGTGGCACCACCACCGGCCAGCGCCAGCGGTACGAGCAGACTGTAGTTCTGCTTGGTGAGCACTTCGTCAATGAGGTACTTGGAGCTGAACGGCAGCACAAATCCGGCGGCACGGCTGATGAGCATGAGCACCAGGCCAATGCCAACCGAGCGGCGATGCGACCAGATCAGCGCGCGCGCTTCGGCCCAGGCGCGCTGTGTATCGCGTGGCTTGCTCTCTTCGGCGCCAATCGCACCCTTGCGCATGCTGCGCCCGCCACCTTTTTCGGCGTTGGGCAACGAAGCGCGTGGAAAACCCCGAGCCATATGGACCCGTTACCGGCTGCGTCCGCCGCGGCCGCCTCGGCGTGCACCACCGCCGCCGGCGCTGCCGCTGCTGCCGCTGCTGCCGCTGCTGCTGCTGCTGCTTCGGCCGCCGGTGCTTGCACCGCCGCTGCTGCGGCTACTGCCGCCGGCGCTGGCACCCCCGCCGCTGCGCGCGCCGCCCGAACGCGAGCCGCCAGACGATGCGCCTGCCGATCCGCCACGAGCGGGCGCCGCTGCGCTACCGCCACCACCGGCTGTTTTACGCGCGAGCTTGGCCGCCGCGCGTGCACGCT